>CAYLQG010000042.1:258-13336 GCA_964385705.1 uncultured Gammaproteobacteria bacterium | reverse complement strand
ATAACACTATTTTGCCCGGTTTAGATGATTGCTCGCGGCGGATTGATAATTTCAATGTATCGTCTGATGTGCAGTCGGAATTGCTCAAGAATCTGGAGGAGGGGAAAGCATTATTTCAATATGCAGAACATGCGGTCGCAATAAGTACGGAACAATTTACTTGATAAACGCTTCAACTGCGGCGCGGGCCTGGTGGTCGTTCATCTGGCGGGGAGGGGATTTCATAAAATACGCGCTTGGGCCCTCCAGGGGTCCTGCTACTTTTCTATCCAGTGCCACTTTACAACACCGGATCGCATCAATGACGACACCTGCGGAATTGGGCGAATCTTCGACAGAAAGCCTCACTTCCACATTCATTGGTATATCACCGAAGTGGCGGCTCTCGATCCGAATGAAAGCGAGTTTATTGTCGTTAAGCCACGGGACAAAATCGCTTGGTCCTATATGGACGTCGCGGTCGGCAATTGTTTTTTCCCGGAGTTTAAACTGAGATGTGACCGATCGGGTTTTGGATAATTTTTTACTCGTCAGGCGGCCGCGCTCAAGCATATTCTGAAAGTCCGTATTGCCCCCGACATTAAGCTGGTAAGTGTGGTCAATCGGCATCCCGCGGTCAAGGAAGAGGTTAACGAGCGTCCGGTGAAGGATGGTTGCGCCGACCTGGGATTTGATGTCATCTCCGACAATCGGCACTCCCGCGTCCGTAAACTTCTTCGCCCATTCGGGGTTTGACGCGATGAAAACCGGAATACAGTTGATCATGGCGATCTTTGCTTTGAGACACGCGTTGGCCCAATATTCCGTCGCTTTCTGGCTGCCAACGGGGAGGTAGCTCACGAGAATCTCTGCCCCCGACTTTTTCAAAATCTGAACCGGATCAGGGATGGTAGCGTCGCTCGGGATGACGACGTCTTTCACAAATTCGCCGATACCGTCCAGTACCTGCCCGTTTTGTACGATAATGCCGGTTTTGCCGACATCGGAAAACTTTTTCGTATTATTGGGGTAGGCAAATATCGCCTCAGCTACATCGCGGCCGACTTTGGTTTTATTGACATCAAACGCAGCGACGACTTCGATATCCTTTATGCTGTAGCCGCCTATACTGTTATGCATGAGTCCGACAACAGGAACATCACCTTTAACATTTTTGTAGTAGGTCAATCCCTGTACAAGCGATGAGGCGCAATTTCCGACACCAACGATAGCGATACGAATTGAACTTTGTGGCATAGATCACCAAAAGATCTACTCATTTTACGCTAAATGCACACAAAGTTCAATCAATCATTCGCTAATATCTTTCTTCATTTCAAGGTATTGGCGCTTCGTAATTTCCCCCCGCGCATAGCGTTTCTTGAGAATCTCAAGAGCCGATTCCATCTCCGGCAATTCATCTTCCTCACAATCAGTGCAACGGGTATCCTTGTTCGAATGGGCGCTTATAACCCATACGACGAAGATGATAAAAAGAACGAATATGATGGGCCAGAAAAGTCCCAAACCCGGATTCATAGCCCGCGATCCGTAATACATATACATAGTATTCACCTTCTTTCCTGTCGATAATCTAATCCGGTTTCCTGAAGAGACGCTGAAAAATCTATGCGAGACGTCCTTCTCCGCAAAGTCCTAATAATTGAAGACGCGTGTGGTTATGGTAAATAGTTCGATACGGGCGCCCTACATGATACAATTGATGGTGTAAGGATACGTTTCGTATGAGTAGTGATCAAGAACAGGAAAAACCGCAATCAAGGCAAGAAATAACTGCGGCGCTAAGTGCGCGATTGGAAACATTTGTTGATCCTGCTACGAAAGCCAGAAAAAATTTAGAGTTTGCAGCATTCGGATTGACCTCCGCCGACGGAGCCTGGCTTCATATTCTTGATGCGTACGATGATTTAACATCAATCGTCCGGATTGATGGGATTAAACACGAAAGTATAAATAATGACACGGTAATACAGGCAGGGCGGCTTGTCGGCTGCGGTAGCGGCTTGGTGGGCGATCAGTTTTGGCAGAATTATCAGCGGGCTTCTGCCAATAAACGGCGTGATCCCAATTCATTCAAAGAAGCCGAATGGAATCGGAGAGTGTTCACCAACCTGGTCGTTAATAGGCTCTCAGCCCTTACGGAAGCGACACAAAGATTCAAAAATGTGTTAAAGGAACGTAAAGATTCTCCGATGACAGCATCCAATTACATGAAAAGTTTTTTATTTATGCTCGGATATATACCCATACGGGATGAAGAGGGACTCAATATGCTTCTCTCTTTTCCCCGGGAAGATTTGAGATCTGCCAATATAACGACATATCTTGTCGCCAGGCGAAATGTTGTCCGATTGGTTGAGGGGTACCGATTTGAAGACATGGATCTTTTAGGCAGACTGGCTTCGACGGATATAGAGATTGCCCGCTCTAAAACCGATCAGTTGATTGAACTACTTTTGGGTGGTATAGGAAGTCGAAGTCAGAGTGTACACGAATTTATTGAGAAAATAGGAGACGCGGGTGGTGCCGGAGGAGGATTTTACACAAACGGCGTTATTAAGCGGTTACCGTATCCGGATATTGATGCAATCTATCAATTCGTACGCCCACAGGAAGAGGTAATCTGGACGCGCGTTGACGAAGCGTATTCCGAAAGCCGTAATAATCCCCGCTACTTTAAAGAGCACTATACAGATATTAAGCGGATTGTACGGGGAGCATATGAAGTACTCGGCAAGACGTTGGGTGGCAATGAAGCCGTTGTCCGCCGATTATTTCGCGATGTTATGCCTATGATGTTCTGGTTTTCAAAACAGGAGCACCTTATGCATTTGCCGGATATGCGTGACGGGGAGAATGAGGGTCGGGTATCAATTAAGGCGGATACAATGCGTATGCTTCAAAATCTGTCGCGGCAACAGGTTTTAGAGATTCAGCAGTTTACCAATACATTCCCAGGGAGGCCTGATTTAGTTCAATTTTGGATATGGAGGCCGGAGGGACATTTATATCCGGTAGATATGGTGGGCAGATCTGATTGGTTTACCAAAAATTCTTTTCCGGGTGAAATGATCTCTGAAGAAAATTATATAACCGAAAGCGCATTCGCGCATTATCGGGCGCGGGAACGAGGGAATTTCGATCCGATAATATTGGAAAGTGAAAAAGATCTTATCATCCGCTCAACGCAGGAAAAGCTCGTACGGGTTTTTGATTCACTTGCAGGGATAGCAGTATTGCCGATGCAACCTGAAGAGAAACGGTCTGTATTAAAACAGATAAGCGCCGATTTTGGGATCGGAGTACTTCATGACGAACACCTTTCCTCTGAGGAAAAGAGGCAGGTATTGATGGCGGCCTATGTTTGGGGTGCAGATGTCGCCAAGCAGATGGAACGGGACGGATTGACGAAAAATAAAAATGAGCTCTATCTTCTGCGTAATGCCCTGCAGGACCCATTGGAGAATTATTGGGAGGAATTGGGATTACTTGTCGAGCCTGAAACCAGGCCGCAATATCTTGTTGATCGTCTGAGGGTGACGATCGGTGAAGAGGCGAAGAATATTCAAAGAATACTTGCACCATGGGGAATTCAAAGCAGTGACCGGGAAGTCATTCACATGCTTCAGACCATTACCAAAATACGGGATATCATCAGAGCAAAACAGCCTAACGTATTTGCGCAATTGTCGCAAATGTAATCCTGGATTATTTTACGATATTCGTGACGTCGAAGAAGTCGTAATTCCGCGGCAGATAGGTTTGTGCGTAGCTTTTATCCGGAAGAAAAGGCAGGTGTTCTCCGAGATACAGATTGAAGATCAGACGGAAATCATTAACTGGCGAGATGCTATCATAAAGCGGAGTCGATGTCTGACCGGGCAGGTAAAAGGAGTTAAGAATCCGGATTTTCTCACGCACCTCGGCGGGAGTGGCCTTTTTCCAACTGAAACCGTTTAAGTTATCGCGGAACGCTTTGGGGTAGGGCCCTTCATCAGACTGAAGAATGATGACCGGCGGGTTTTTGGAACTTTTTAAAATCGTGTCAATCGTCGCAAGGAGGATCTTATTGGCAAATTGGAGCTGCCCGAGATACAGAGGCTTAGCTCCTGTTCTCAGGTTTGTCGCTGTCCGGTTTGTATAGTATCCGTCTTTTGTAAACACGTACGGATCGTGGGTAGCGAGTGAATGGACGAATACGAACTTCGGTCCCGGGTTCGCAATAATTTTAGAAAGTTCAAGGAGCTGATCGAGCATGTAGCTGCCATGGTTTTGGGGCTGTGACAAAAGGAATGAACTTGTTGAATAGAGGTTATCGTGCAGAAATTTCCCTAAGGGGTTTATGTCCTCGTTCATTCGGATAAGTTCTATCTGGGCCTGGGAGAGCGTTTTGGGCTCATATCTATACTGAAAGTCGGCGTTTTTATTAATCGGCGTCACCCATTCAGCGCCGAAATGATAGTACGTGTAGCCCCGGGATTTCAGATATTTTACCGCCTCATTATTCTCAAGAATATCTAGTATCGGCGTATCATCATTCGATTGTTTATTGATGTTTGTTACATCGAAGTAGCTCAGGTTGAGTGACGATGCCAGCGACGGCTCTGTGAACGGATAATTTGCAGCGCTTGAAGTCGCCACATAAAACCCGCGCGCGCCGAGGGCGTTATAAAAGGCGCTGTTGTCAAAATTATAATAATCGGAAAGCGTCTCTCCGTTTGCATACCTATCAGAGATGATGTAGTAGATGTCCGGAGCCGTGGAGATTTTCTTTCCCTCGTTTGTATATTGTATCGGGTGAAGAAGCCGTATCGGAAAAAAGGTGCGGATAGACTGACTGTAAAGGATTGAGCTGACCGGTATAACAAGGAATGAAATACCAAATATGTTAAGAAGTAGGGTCACCTTGTTATATTTCCGCTTAATGAGTTTTATGATAACCGCGAGAAAAATAATTGATCCCAGGATCCAGAATATCGTATCGTTATGGAGTGACACATACTGCCTGAGCTCTATATTTTCCGATAGAAAGTCAATGTTGGCAAACGGTCTGAAGATGAAGAACGCGACCGAGACGGCGATTGCGGATTTCCGTACGTCTTTGAGAAATAAAAGGTCGAGGAGTATCCACAGAAATATGACGGGCACAAGAACATAGCTGATGGCAAAAAATATCTGAGAGGGGAATAGCTCGCTGTAATTATGCGCGATAAGCGACAGGATCGGAAAAAGAGGAAGGAGAATGATATGAATAGGTGACTCAAATAGTTTTTTCATACTGTGTGTTTACGTTCCATAAGATAGATCACTCTTGCGGTGTTAAGAACCGGAAAAGCGCTCCCTATTCTAAAATATACGGCGAACTCTTTTTCAAACAGATTTTTTGTATAGTTCGCAAAAACATCCTCACGACGGTTGAGCATCTGTTGCACCATGGCGTCGGTTTTTGGGACAAATTCTATGATGAGATAACGCCCGAGACGGCTCATGAGATGAGCAATTCGATCAAAGGGAACATTATTGCCAATCGCAATATGGTGGATAAGCGCGAGTGCGAGGACGAGATCGACGTTTGCGCGGTCAAGAAACGCTGTCCTTTCGTTGTTTTCCCATCCGATTGCCGGGCTCGGATTGGTGATATCGACGCAAAGCGGCAGACAATTTGTTTCGCCCCCGCGTTTGTCCGACTGGTATAGTTTTTCGATACATGAGTTGTCGTTATCAATGGCGATCGAATTGATTCCGTGTGCGGTACAAAGCCGCGAAAAGTCACCGGTGTTTGCGCCGATATCGAGAGCCGTTTTTACTTTTAGTCTCCGGATGATCGTATCGACAATGTTCTGTTTCTCCCGATATCCGCTTTGTCCGTATGAATGCGATTCCGTATATGTGCTCCACTGGCTTTTTGACGCTCTGGGCCGCAAGCGTCTGATCGTCGTTTCAAGATTATTGATGAGGGTCACGAACGCATCCTTGGAAAGCGAACCCCTGCTGTGTTTGGAAGGAGCGCCGGACGCGTTTTTTTGTTCCATCATGGCGTGGAGATGCACGTGTGCAAAAAGCGAAGGGCTAAGATAGGTGGTTTTGGGGAGGAGAGAGCTCCCGAGTGGTAAGGGTATACCGTCAAGGTATGTGATAAATAACTTGCCCAAATCCGCGGACTTCCGGTTCATAAGGAGTAAGGGCATGAGGAAATGCATGCAGAACTGGCGGTAGCCGACCCACGGTGCCCCCTCTGTGTAGGGTTCAAACGATAATGTATCGATAAGTACTGGCTTTCCCTTATAGAACTGGATGTTATATGCGCTTGCATCTTTGAGCGTGAAACCATAGGTAAGCGCGATCCCCTGGATTTTAAGGGTCAAAAGAGCGGCATCCTGAAGTTGGCTCATGCACCATTCGTAAGGATAGGAGATAAACGGGACAATATCGGGCAGAATGACGAGCGTATTCCTCTTATTGGAGCGCTTAAGTTCGCGGTGGGGGATGAGTAACGAATCCGTGATCAGACGGTCGTATAATCCTGATTGTTGGATCTGCCGGTATATGGGCTCATAGGACGAGGAAATGGTGCGTTTGAGGACTCCCTTATCGGCAAACACGTAGCCGCTCGGGTCGCGGAATGAACTGCCGAGCCTGGCTCGTGTATTAAGTCTCTTTCTTGTCATCTGGTTTTTTGTGAAAAAAGCGGGAAAAGAAATGATGAATTTGTTTCCAGAATAATTTAACACTGACGAGAATCCCCAGAGCACCTCCGAAGAAAAGCTGGATCATGTAGCTGCCGTTTCCGGGGTCCAGATACGCGTGCACCCGGGTAATGGCGGGTGTTAGAACGAAGAACAGGTAAAAAATGACAACGGCCGTTATCATAGAGACATATAAACAAATGTACGCGCTTCTGTCAAGGAGAATTGTAAGAAGTATTACAATAATAGATATCGTTGATTCACGATTTTGTTAATCCTGGTATAATCATCACCAAGCTTCTGCCTGTAGGGAAAATATATGCTGCAGGAAGGATTACCACAAGCAGATTGGTTTACTGAAAATTTACAATCAGAAGTTCGTTCTCTCTTACCTCGACTATTAGATGAGCTTTCGGTTGCATATCAAAACGGCACAATCGGTTCATATGAGAAATACCCGATGTCGAAATCATTTGATAGCTTCCTTGCGTGTAATACGACGCTCGTGTTACTTGATTTAGCCCGGACGAGCGGTATTGCAGAAAGTGAAACGTATGACAACATCAGCCGCGCGTTTACCGGGACTCTTGATACATACCGGCAAAGCGAGATGGGCTATAACGCTCATCAATACGAGACGTATTACATTTTTCGCGCCAAAGGATTGTCTGAAGCATTGTCCTTCATTGATGAGACAAACTGGTCATCGCCCGACACAAACATAGACCCGCGAATGGATACCTATGAAGGCCTTATCAACGCTCTTCTCCTCGCAAAGCGGATTGAGGAAGCGGAGTATGTGCATAGTCTCGTTACGTTTCCAAAGGATAAAGACCATGTCGGCGATTTGCTCTCCGCCTTAGGTGCATATGAGGCTCTTCGGACAGCAGAAATTCCCGACTGGAATGAGTTTAAAAGTCGGTGGCTCGGATCGTTAGGCAGGGAAAAGGCGCTCGGCAGATATATCGTCCGGGAATATCTTCGCCGGAGCGTTGAGATGGGTCAAATGGATTTTGGAGTTGCCGCAGGAATTGCACACGAGTATGGAGACCAGGAAATCGTATTAGATGTGGAAGCGGATCGAACAGCACTGTCTTTACAAAGCGGAAGCATCTTGTCGGTGGAGAAGCGATTATTTCAGGAGTGGGCATCGAAACATATAAAAGAATCATTCCTAAGAGACTCATTCCTTAAGGATAACGATTTGGATATCAGCGGGCAAACATACCAATTGTGTCAATTAGCAAAAAACTTCCACCCCATGGATCGCGAATTTGCTAACAGATTTCTTCTGGAAGCCCGTGAGCGCGCGGGTCTAGCGATCGCACGGTCAAAGAAAGAGAATTTGTTTAGAGATTCGTTATTAGACGAGGCGCATAGTCAAGCTCATTATATCCTGTCACCGGATTTCGAGGACCTCATTCGTGTGCTCGCGACTGCACTTGAACTTGGGGACCGGGATCTCGCTTCGGATATCAAAAAACAACTGATGACGAACGGAATTGATAAAGCGGACGGGTATTGGGAGACCATGGCAGATACGTATTTACCATATAACCTTTTGGAAGCCCAGTATTGGTTTGAGAAGGATTGGGCGCGGGGCGGCGGGGTCCCGCAAACATATCTTATAAGGCGTGCGGTTGTGGCAGGTGAATATAAGGAAACTGCGCTTCTCGTTGCACAAAGCGGTAGGGAAGCTAATCATTTTTGGGAGCATTTTGTTCCCGCCGCAGCAAAAGCCGGCAGCGAAACGTGGAAATTCGCCCTTGATCAATTGCCGGCGGCTCTTAAAATCTTTGCCCTTCGGAACCTCATGATCGCAAGATCCCGCGACCTTTGGAATTTGCCGAAGGGGTCGGTGCTCGCGCAATATATGTGGGGATACGGAGATCTGTTGCCGTAATTTTCAGGATAACGGCGGTAAATACGTTGGGCTTTGTACTCGTTTAATTAACTCAAAGGGGCCCTGCCAACCGTCTGAAGATTCGTTTGTCGCGATAATTCCCATTTTATTCAGTCGATCTTTCCACTGACCAAACGGTGATATCCTTCTTTTTATAGCAAAATCCATGAACAGTCGTCCGCCAATATCTACTAATTGCCATAGCGCGTTTGCGGCGAGCCACCTCAGTTTTAGTGGCATCTCTTCATGTTCGCCTCGTGCATTTGTTAGTGCAAAAGCTCCCTCTGGGCGACAGGTTATTATATCGAATCCGTTTCGATGGTGAGTATGTAAAAAATTATTTACAGACTCCATCCATTCCGTTCGTGTATATATGTCCCCATTGATTTGTTGTATTCCAAATTTCTTGCATTCGTCAGCGATTTCACCCAATGGGACATCGGCCAGTCCTAAAGCCACGCCGCCCAGGAATTTAGGGGTGGATGCCCGTGCTAGTTCCCGCAAAAAGGTAGTTTCAGAAAATGCATCTAAAACAACCATGCCACTACTATCATGAACGATTTCTTCAATAGGCTTATCTAGGACCGGAGAAAAAACGGCATCGTATACTTTCAGTCCGGATCTGTAAAATAACCATGGATGAATTGACCCACTCTTTCTTTCGTCATCTAACATCATTGCTTCTCGGGTCTTATTTTGTCCGGCCAAGGCTCGTGCATTTGATAAATATGTTCCGGAATACGTTTCCCTGAAGTTTCCCATATATGTTCCCGTATTTTACCACTTTAGGGCATATAATAGGGCTAAATGGCGGAATCTTATCCCTGCTCTGACCTTTGCTATCGAGTAGACTTTTGATTAATCCTATAGTATAATATCTCAGGTATGGGAAGTGTTGATGTAGAGCCTTTATATTCATATCATCCCGAATCTGCTTCGGACTATTTTGCCGACCCGTACGCATTTTGGAGGGCAATCCCGTTTGGCACCGAGGGGCCGTCTGAATTCTTTACACGAAGCCTGGGTACGACGCTTCGGTTTGACAACGTACCGGAAGAAGCACAGAGCGAAATATTACGGAAGCACCCGTTTAAGTGGGGTATGGACTACTATTCAAATGCGCTCCCCAATACTGATTTGTTATCCATTTGCGTTAAAAATATCCCCGCCCACTGGTCCACTGTCCTCAAAATACCGGGATTAGAAGTCGATCCCAAAGACCCCAACGTATGGTACGTATGGCAGGAAGGACTGACTGAGGTTCTTGGCTATTATTTTTATAACACAACCAATAGGCAGTTGACGTCAATTGCCGATATTGCCCGTCGGGTAACCGGGAAAAAGGTCAAGTTCTATTTTTATGGCGAAGAGTATGAAAAGGCCTCCCAGCGATTTCTAAAACTCCTTAAACCTCCGGATGACTATTATGCGTTCATCCTTGCGAACCCGCGATCACTACGTAATATTGTTGGATCTGCTCACGAGCTTGGTCATGCGGCTTGCGACGAACATAATCCGGACAGGTTTGAACAGATACTACAACAAACTGATTATGAAGAACAGGCCGCTCCATTTGATTCACGGCTTGAGGCTATCAACGCAACCGTGATGACAGATGAGGATCGGAATAAAGCGGTAGATGAATATAACAAAGACTACGAGGCATCTCCGGCGTATAGAACGTTGATGGGAGTTGAAATGATACTTGAGTATGAAACCTGGAAGGAAACGCTTCCGATAATGGAGGCCGCCGGCTTACTGCCGGTTTTTGAAAACCACGAAGAAGAACTACTTAACTATATTTTTTGGGCCATAAAAACCAGAATGGCTCCTCCTGACTCTAATGGACCGGTTGTTGCCCCGATGCCGGAATAAATACCTGAGGGTTGGCATCAACCCGCTTAAGAAAAACCAGAGACACCGCGGTAGAAGTTCTTCGGAGAATTTGTAATAGATCCTACATACGTAGGAGAAAATATCAAGTATACTAAATAGAAGTTCGTGAATTATATTATTTGAGTTTATTAATTTGATATGAAGACCATCATAGAATGGGGTCTGAAAGTTCTGAGAGGAGAGCTAAAACCCTGGATTTGGCGTTTAGCTCTGGTTCTGGTGCTCGTATCCACAGGACCGAAAATATTTTCCGTCGTACGGTATGGAAACGGATTAGTCGACAAAGTGCATACGGCAGCGGTAAGCTTTGTCAATATATCTCTCCCTGACAACTTCGAACTGGATGTCAAAAACGGCATCGTGACAACCAATCAGACGGAACCGTTTTACGTCCTGGTCTCAAGAGATGAGCTGAGTAGTCTGAGTTCATTTATCGGCGCGGCATCAAGCGTGAAGCGGCAGACGGTCACGCAGATCCGGCTTTTGACCATCGATACGAACGCGAAAATAGAAGATTACACGCGCTATCAGACGTACTACCTTATCACCCGCGATAGCATGGTGTATACCAAAAACGGGAATATAACGGTATACCAACTTTCGAATATTAAAAACCTGGTTGTCACCAAAAAACTAATCCTCAGCAAAATCAATCTTTACACCACGGGAAAGTATAAAACATGGGCGATTACGGCCATCTGGGTGTCGCCGGTCCTTCTCATCCTTTTACTTACGGGATTGCAGGTTTTGACGTGGGCCTGGCAGGCGCTGTGGGTGTGGTTTATCGCAAAAATTATACGGGCAAATGTGGGATATTTCAGGGTTGTTTCCCTGACGGTCTATATTACGGGCGTCATCGACTTACTCTGTGTCGCTCTCTCCTATATAAAACCCATCGTCATCTATGTGAATCTGTTTGCCGCCGTCTGGGCCACCGTTGTCATCGTAGGAGGATATTATTTTCTCAATCTGTATAAGGCGCAATATGAAAGCAAAACTTAAAACATCACTCATCTGGCAAATCGTCCGGTACCTGTTACTGCCCATTGGCTTACTCGTTGACGGGTTGAAAGTAAGCCGCTCGGCCGGCAAAAAGATTCTGGTCGTGCTTGCCGTACTCGTTATCGGCGGGTATTGGGCTTTATCGGTACTTCGCATAGTGGGAGCCGCGGGTGTCGTGGCGTTTGAAACCGGAATCTGGAAAACCTTTACTGATGTGCCGGTCAGCGGCACGTCCATGATGCCGACTATTCTCGACAAAAGTAAGGTAAAACTCGCGTCAACGGGCGGCCACACGTTCCAAAGGGGTGACATCGTGTCGTTCACGAATGCCGCCACAATGGGACTTCACTTTCTCAAACGGATCGTGGGATTGCCGGGCGAAAAGATCGTCGTCAAAAACGGACAGGTATTTATCAACGGCAAACCACTCGGCGAATCGTACATTTATCAACATGCCGGTACATTCGGCAACACGTTTCTCCTGGAGTGCCAGTCCCAGACGATACCCAAAGATTCATACGTCGTGATGGGGGATAATAGGACGGTAAGCTGGGACAGCCGCGCCATCGGATTTGTGAGCGCCACGGACATCAGTGCCTACATGACGCCGAAGGAGCGCCCCGTTGTGGGAGCGACCGTAGGCGGCAAAGTTCCGGATAATTACACACTGGATTCAGCCAAACTCATGGCCCTTATCAATGCGAAACGGGAAGAAAACCACGTAGGGGATCTCCTGCCGAGCGATCTGTTAAGTACCATTGCAAAAAATAGAGCGGGCGAGGTATCAAAAAATCTCGGAACCTGGAAGACCAATCAACTGCTGGTTGAAAAAACCCTGGACAAAGCGGGGTATCGCTACAATTTAGCCTATGAATTCGTGACGTTCGGCTACCTTGATGAAGCCGGAGTCGTCAATCAGATCATGGAAAATCCGGATGCAAAAAACGCCCTCCTGTCCGGAAATTTCTGGGAAGGCGGCGTCGGATATACAGAAGTCACCAACGGCGATTGCAAATATCCGGTCATCAGTCTCATCCTGACGTGGCCGAGTCTGCCGACCTACAGCCAGAAAACGATTGATTACTGGAATAAGGAAGTGGCCGATACGGCAACACTGCTTGCCAACCTGCAAAGTTGGGTGGGGACGCCGGGCAAAGATCCTGACCAGCTCAAACAAGCCATATCGTACACCGCCCAGGCCCACGAGATCGCAACCAGGATTTCAGCAAAAATAGCGGCGAAACAGTGGTTTGACGCGCAGGATTATGTTGACACAAGGACGTACCAGGATCTGGTAACCAAAAATAATGCACTTGAAAACCAACTGTTCCCCAATGTTAAAGGCGCCAGCACCGACTCTATACAGCCCAAGTTGTTCTAATAGAATTGACGAAAAGCCTATAACGATCTACACTGCACGGTGGAAGGAAGTTCGGGCCACTATGACGCCGGAATGTGTACCAGCCAGAGACATAATTCTTGTGAGACCGCCGGGCTCAAAAGATCCCCTTACTATTCTTGTGGTCATGCCACCTACATCGTCGGAAAAAACATTAATAGACCCACCGTATGTGGTCGGAACGTATAGCGG
>CAYLQG010000042.1:0-248 GCA_964385705.1 uncultured Gammaproteobacteria bacterium | reverse complement strand
CGGTGAAAAGGGAATACACCTCCACGATGAGGTGATGCATGCGCTTGCAGAGGCAGGATACGATCGAGGATGGTTGGTTAATGACCTTCATGCGTTTGATTACACGCGGTCCGGTGATGATTATGCACTTTACCAAGCTGATCCAATTTATTAGTAAACAGCCCTGCATCAAAAAAATTGAAACGAGCTTATGGGCGGCTCCACATCTTCCTACTTAAGCACGGGTGGCTTATAGTAGTTGCATGGAA
>CAYLQG010000041.1:0-14064 GCA_964385705.1 uncultured Gammaproteobacteria bacterium | reverse complement strand
TACAATAGGAGTATGGATAAGAGCATTTGTCCGAAATGCCATACCGAGGTGCGGGCGACCGATTATTTTTGCTTAAATTGCGGTAAAAATATCCACGAAAAACCGGCCTCAACCTCTCTTGAGAGCCAGGCAATGCTCTATCTGGGTAGTATTTTCCTTCCGCCTATGGGTGTTATTTGGGGGTGGCGGTATCTTAAAGCAGATGATCAAAAATCAAAGATCGTCGGGATTACCGCCATGGTCATTACTGTTATCGTGCTTCTACTTGCCGTCAAATGGACCGTTGATATCGTCAATGCCGTAAATAAGCAGATGGGTCAGTTTAACTCAATGCAGGGGTTTTAAAAGGAGGGCAATATGTCATTAACGATGATGCAGGTATTAGCGGGCGCATTCGGTGGGTTGGTGCGGGGTTTGGTTGGTATAACGAAATCCCAGACACTACCGCCCACTCAACCGTTTCAATGGAAATACCTTATGCTTTCAATTGCGGTTGCCGTCCTTTCGGGACTTATGGCGGGAGTGGTTATTAATTCAGACTGGAGGACATCGCTTCTTGCCGGCTATGCCGGGGCAGATCTTCTCGAAAATCTCTACAAACTTAAGTTTGCAAATCTATTAAAAGCTCCGTAACGATTATTTTGTTAGGTGTCTTACTGAAAAATCCCATTATTTTGCCTATAATTATTTATATGCAAGAAGAAAACCAGGACCATGAGCCACATGTGGAAATTTTCGGTGATACGTTTGATCACGAACGGCATCATCATTATCATCATGACTCAGGGAGGCCGATCTCGGGAGTTATATTTCTGTTTGCAGGGATTATGCTTCTCCTTAATACTGCGGGAGCCGTTCCCTGGACCGTTTGGCATATGATATGGCAGTTCTGGCCGGTTATATTTGTCTTTATCGGATTTCAGATACTGCTTGGGAGTTCCGTATTATCGGAAGTTGTGCTCTTTTTTCTGGCAGTATTTGTATTCGGGATAATTTTTCTCTTCAGCTTACAAACAGTCGGATCATCCATTGGAAGCACGATCGTTTGGCCTAAAGAAATCATCACAATATTAGACACAATAAGGAGGTACATACAATGACTACGAGGCGGTTTATTTTTGGAATATTGTTCGTCTTTATCGGTTTATCAGCTTTAACCAATTTTGATTGGTTTCACTATGTCATACCATTTATATTTATATTTATCGGACTGCGGATTCTTCTGTTTCGAAAATGGTTCTGCAGTGGCGTTACTCATTCGTCTGAATTGCGTGAGAATGAGATAAATGAAGTTGCCATATTCACTGGATCGGATAAACGGGTTATCACATCATTATTTACCGGTGGTAAAGCAGTTGCCGTGTTTTCAGGCATGCAAATTGATCTATCGGAGGTGAAAAGCAAAGCGAAAACGATGGAATTGGAACTCGTTGCGGTATTCGGTGGTCTCAAGGTTATTATTCCGAAAGGCTGGCGAGTTAGTTCTGAGGGTGCGGGAGTTATGGGAGGGTTTTCCAATCAAACCTCGGGTGGCACGGATAATTCTCCGAAGCTTCATATTAAAGGCGCAGGGGTGTTTGGCGCTGTTGAAGTGGTTAATTAACCGGTGGGGTTGGGCGTTTTTGGCGTTTTTGTTTACTTCTCAAAGCTGCGGTAACAGCAATCAGTATCCATGCCCCTATGACAATACCTATTTGAATTGCCAACGATTTAGGAATTTCAATAGTGTTGGGAATTACTATTTTTACAACATCTCCCGGCGTCGGAGTTGGCGTCAGTGTCGGAGTGAGAGATCTCGTTGTCCCTAACACATTGCCGAACGTTATCGGGGCAAATGTCATAATGGCAGTTGGAGTCGGTGAATCCATAGGTGTATCTGTCGGAACCGGAGTACTAGTAGGGAGAGGGGTAGGCGCCGGTGTTGGCGTAGGAGTATTGGGTGGTGGAGGACAATTATTTGACGTGTTTTTGGTCCAAGCAGTACATAAAGTCCAAACTCCCGCGCCGTCAACGCTCCGGCCCATTGAGGTGTTATATCCAAGGGTTCCCGGATAACTTTGACTATCCATCTGCGTATTATTATCGTTCAATAATTGGACCGAGTCGCCATCTTTACTTAAACTGATGGCAGTTTGTGATTCGTCAAATGTTAAAAACGCGTTTGCTCCGATAATACCGCTCGCGTTGATAATGAAAGATGCGCCGGAAGAATTTTGTAATTTCCATCTATTTAACGATACGGACTCTGATCCATTATTGTAGAGTTCAATCCATTGGTCGGCCGGATTATCAGTTTTCGGAAATATCTCATTAATGACGACCGCTGCGTGCACGCTCAAATGATTTGGGAGTAGCATTGGTGTGAGTAAAAACAAGACAAGAGTGCCCAATAGAGTAAACAACGTATGGTATTTACTTTGCATGAGAGTATATGAAGTCTTCGTGCGCATGTAAGGGTATTATACATAAGTTGAAGTAAATTACGAGTGTATGAAATCACGCGTAATATTCATCTGCTTTACAAAAAGTTAAAATCGTGATAATTTATCTTTTGTAATATAAATTACAATATTATGAACAAAAATATTTTGATAGCGGTCCTCGTATTGGTTGTTGTCGTTGAATCTGGATATATATTAATGAAACATAGTCATCCTCAGATGGCTCCTCAAACAACGATGAAACCAGCAAGTGGTCAACCGACCCCACCAATGGGCAAACCGATGATGGTATCAAAAGGCGCAAAGCTCGTCGGATCACCGATTGAAAAATATGCTTTTCAGGTTTTTCCCGGTCCATTGAGCGCTGACGCAATAAGCGCGACGGTAGGGTTTAGCGTAAAAACGACGACTTTGGCAGATGGTTCTACGCAGGTAGATTTGGTACCGAAAGACTCAGATGACCAATATCAGCGCTATGTGGTTAAAAAGGGCGAAACGCTTTATTTCATTGAAATGACGAAAGGTGATGACAATGCGGACAGTGATCGAGATATGAACTACCGCGATGATTACGGCATCATCACCGATACCAATGGCGTTATCCAGTAATAACACCGGGGTTATTTCTTATTAAGTATCCGCTCTATTTTGTTACTCACTGCAATAAGTTGTTCCTGATCGAGTTTTTTTCTCGCGACAGCCATTTCGACTTCTTCCTGAATAGATACCAGCTCAGTTTTAAGCATGTGTAGTGCTTTATCCCGATCCACGGTTCCTGCAGTAATTGTCTGCTGATACTTTTCCTGCGCACGGGCAATGCGTTCAAAATAGCCGTCAAAAGCCTTTGTTTTTCGCCGTAAGGTGTACCATGCGACAACTGCTCCAAGAATAACGCCTCCGCTTCCTAATATTGCAGGTCCGACCTTACTCATAACCTCGTTCCAAAGAGACTGTTTTTTTGGTGTTATTTTCCGTCTCAAAAGTGGCCGTACGAGTGGGGTTGGACCTCCATAAGCATACATATATTGCTTTGTTTGACGGAGTGGTTGTGTAATCGCTGCGTCTGTTCGCGGTGTTAGGCCAAAAAGTACAAATAATGTAAGTAAGCAGAATAATTTTTGGAACTTATTGTAAGACATCATACAATAAAATATTATACGACAGTCTTCATTTTTGTGCCAATTAAATGAACGAATGTATCGCCGAAAGCGATCGTCGTTTTATTTCCCCGCGGCCCTGATTTCTTCGTCGCTCATACCGAAGTGGTGGCCGATTTCATGAAGGACCGTATTTCGCACTTCACGCTTTAACACCATCCGGTTATCGCCGAATATTGAAAGAAACGGCCCCATGAATATGGTGATGTTATCGGGTATTGCCGCGTTGTAGTTTATCCGGTGTGTTTGCGGGATGCCGCGATACAAGCCGAATAGTGTCATTCCAGGAGCAACATTACCCTCCCGAAGTTCTTCTTCATCGGGCCAGACATCGACCATGACTTCAACATTATTCAACTTATCGGCAAATTCTTTGGGGATGCTATCAAGAGATTCCTTTACGAGCGATTCAAATTCAATCTGATCCATACCCGTATTGTACAATAGTTTATTTTTACTCCCTACGTGAGGTACTATATAAGTATATGCAGGTCCGCAGCAGCAAAAAATTTTATATCTCCCAGGCCTTTCGGTTTATTGCCGATACTCCCAAATCTCCGAAAGTACAGATGAATCCGCGGACAGCTATGATGATTAGTGAATCACGGATCCGCGCTCAGCAGCTCATCGGAACTGCGCTCATCATTGTGATATTTATCGGTTATATGGCAGTAAATGCGCTTCCAAAGAAGCCAGTGAGTGTGGGCGCATCGTTTAATTTCGCCCATTCTCTTATCGGCAGCGTATTGTCTGTTGATTCAGCCAGCAACAAGTTTATTCTGTCGTATTGGTCGTCAGAGGACGAGGAGGTTATCAATGCCCGGCAATTATTATGGACCGTACATCTCATTCCGGGTGCGTCTGTTTTAAACTCGCTTGCAAAGGATAATATCTGTTATTTGGTGAATAATATTTCGACAAATCTAACGGGCGCCATTCCTACCAACTGTAAAAGCGTCATCACAAAAGGAAGAAAACTTCTCATGGAATATGTATTCCTTCATATTCCGAATGATGATATGGTCGTCCGTGTCGTAATAGGCGAGCGGTAACACTATTGATCGCTTTCGTGATTATGATTGGTTTTTTTCGATTCCCGTTTGAGGTGCAGCCGTTTCACCCTTCTGCCTTCAATAGATTCAACTTCAAAAAATAAGTGGCCTATCTGGAGTTCATCGCCGACGTGGGGTTCCCGGCCCAAGAGTCCAAAGACGACCCCTCCGACTGTTGTGTAACCCTGTCCCTTCAGCGGGAGTTTAAAGCGTTTTTGTATGAGCTCAAGCGGCATATTGCCGTCTATAAGGTAAGTTCCGTCCGGATTTCGTGTTATCCCTTTCAAGGGTTTATCGAATTCATCCTGAATTTCGCCAACAAGACTTTCGATGATATCTTCAAGCGTTACAATTCCGACCATAATGCCGAATTCGTCGTATACGGCAGCCAGATGAATATGCTTTTTACGCATATCGAGAAGGACATCGTCCGCCTTACGGGTTTCCGGAATATTAATGACATTTCTTACAATTTTAGTTTGTAATAATTTCTTGTTTTCATTACCCTCAAGTGCGAAGTGGTAAACATCTTTGATATGGATAAATCCGACAATATTATCAAGCGTTTTTTTATACACCGGGAATCTGCTGTATGAATCATTTGCGTGTTTGAGCACCGTGGCAAGCGACATATTAATTTCGACTGCATTTATCTCATTTCTCGGAGTCATAATATATTTGATGGGTTTGTCTGAGAGCGAAAAAACATTCTGCATCATTTCTAATCCGTCTTTTTTGAAGTCGCCGTTTAGCTGAATTTCGTCCAGCATGATACGGATCTCCTCTCGTGAGTAGCCGAGCGCGGGAGCCTGCACGCTGCTTAGGCCGAAATAGCGTAATACATATTTGTTGATACGATTTAAGAAAAGAACAAACGGCCGGAAGATATTCGCAAGCAGAACGAGCGGCGTAATCACGATAAACGATACCATTTCTGAACGGTATAGGGCGATTGTTTTCGGAAGGAGTTCTCCGAAAACGATAGAAATGAAGGTAAGCACGATGAGTGAGATAATTACCGCAAGAGTTTGCACGACGGCATATGTCGTACTGTGCGGGAGAAAAAACAGAAATGAAAGGAGGATTTTTGCGATGACAGGTTCTCCGATCCATCCGAGGATAAGACTGACGATGGTTGTGCCGACCTGTGCCGTAAATATATAATTTTCCCGATCTTCAAGTGCTCTTTGTATAAGTTTCGCTATAAAATCGCCTTTTTTCACTAATTCGTCAATGCGTGATTTTCGGACAGCGACAATCGCGTACTCACTTGCTGAAAAAAATGCGTTAAGGAAGATAAGAAGGATAACTAATATCGCTTGAGGGATAATATCCGCCATGGAAACATATTATATCATTCATTGTAAGATATAATACATATTTAGTCTTTACTGCCGCGAATATGTTTTTTGAACATGTAAATATTTTTTGTCGTGCCTAAATTCGGCGCGTTAATACAATCTATTTGTGTTATACTCTAATATAGATGGTTCAAAAGTCAATAAAGAAAACTTCAAAGCAGCCTACAATTCTTAACGTGTTATTCGCAGTATGGGAAGTTGAGCCATTCTTAAAAGTCGGTGGACTCGGAGAAGTTGCACGATCTCTCCCGAGGGCGCTTAAATCGATGGGTGTGGATATACGCCTCGTCATTCCTCATTACAAAGCATTAAATGTGCTCGGGCAGCGGAAAAAACGGATCGCTGAATTTACCGTTCTCTACGGAAAGCAAAAAGTTACTATTACTATTCATAAAATATTTTTTTTAACAACGGATATTCCTGTCTACCTCATCGGAAATAAAGAGTATTTTGATAAGCCGATTCCCGAAACATTTGTTGTGTTTGCACTCGCGGTTGTTGAGGCCATCAAAGCGGGATTGTTCGGATCATGGCATCCTGATATTGTGCATTGTAATGATAATCATTGCGGCCTCATTCCATTATTAATTAAGGTAAACAAACTGGACATTAAAACGCTTCTTACAATCCATTGTATTTCCCATCAACGTTCGTTTGCAGCTGTCATCGCCGATAAGTTGCATATACCGCGTGAATCGTTATCCATGGTGAAATGGGAATCGGAAACGCATCAGTTCAACCTGTTATTAGAAGGCATTGTGAATGCTGATTGGGTCAATACAGTATCACCGACCTACCTCAAAGAGATCCAGACGGAGGAGCACGGATCAGGACTGGATGTTGCGATGCGGAGTCACATGTATAAGACGTCAGCAATTTTAAACGGGATTGACTATACGCTCAAAAATCCGGCGACCAATATATTTTTAGGTGTACGGTATTCCGCAAAAGAAAAGGACAGCATCAATGATGCGGCCGTTGTCGATATAACGCGCGGCAAACAGATTAATAAAAAAAACCTCCAGGAACGGTTGAGTTTGCCCGTAAACGCCGCAATTCCGATGATCGGATATATCGGCAGGTTTGACCAGAAACAGAAGGGGATCGATCTTATTCATCGGATGATTGTCCGGGAGGCTCTCAAAGAATGCCAGTTTGTGATAATGGGTCAGGGTGAGGAGTCATGGGAAGAACGCTTCCATCTCTTGCGTGCATTTAACCCTGACAGGATTGCGGTTGTCACGGTTTATGATGATGAACTGGCCTCACTTATTTATGCCGCAAGTGACTTCATGATGATCCCATCTTATTACGAGCCTTGTTGCCTTATCCAAATGAATGCTATGCGCTACGGAGCATTACCTATCGCACGGGCGACAGGCGGATTAAATGACACGGTCATTAACGGCAAGAACGGCTACATATTCGCGAATTCATCTTCTATAGAACTTGAGAACATGATCATAAGCGCTCTCCGTGTAAAAACCACCAATCCGAAAAAGCATTATCACATGGTCGAAACTGCGATGAAACGGGATTTTTCCTGGACGGAATCGGCTAAACAATATATGATGCTCTATAAATCGATCCTTGCCGGCCCCCAGGTTGATGGCTAGTAAAATCCTATAAAAAGAGTATACTACCTCTATATAATTCACCATTCAACACTCAGTAATTATTCAGTCCAAAACCAGCGTGATTTAGTGCTTGATACTGCAGAAAATCTTACGCAGATCGGCAATTGGTCACTCGTAAGTTTCACCAAAGAAAAGGGGAGAATCGAACTGTTTCTCAAACTTACCCGCAAAAATCTTAACGCGCTGTTAACATTTCCGCCGACGCCGACTTTTAAACCAAGCTTTAAACAATTTTGTGAATCCTACGATAAACTTGAGGAAGAATACCGAAAAGGCGTCATTGACCACAAGGCGTGGGCGCAAGGTATGCTTACATGGGGAAACAACCTGTATCACAGCGCCAAATCCACCTGGTCGTAAGTAATTTCAGTTCCCTCCTTTTTGAATCCTGTAATATCCCTTAAAGACATCTGTTGATTTTGGACCCGTTTGTGATACGGTAGTAATATAGTCATAAGGATAAGTTCCTTATTTAAAAGGAGGAATATGAAATTTACACTGCCTATGGGAATATCTGTTGTGATAGTACTATTCTCATTTATGCTTCTAAGAACGCCAGTTCATGCACAGGATGTAGGTCCGACGGGCGATACCGGCGCGACCGGGGTGACGGGTCCAACCGGCGTAATAGGTGATACCGGAGTTGCAGGCCAAACAGGCGGAACCGGCGCAATCGGGAATACGGGAACAGCCGGTCAAACGGGGTCAACCGGTTTATCAGGACCGACCGGGCGAACAGGTGCAACAGGTTCAACCGGCGGAATCGGACTTACAGGACCAACAGGTTCAACCGGCGGAATCGGACTTACAGGACCGACCGGAAGGACGGGTGCAAACGGCTCAACGGGAATTTCCGGAGTTCAGGGGTCAACGGGTCCGACGGGTCCGGTAGGACCGAACGGTGAAGCGTTTTTTCTCCAGACCGGTAGCTATTTGTATCCGAATTCGACGTACGCGACCGATATCCATCTCGGTAATTTAGGTCTCGGATTAAACGCGACAAGTCCTGCGATAACCACACTGCAGACGAATCAGAATCTCACGATTCAACCCAACGGGACGGGTCAAACATTCCTCCTTGGGGGATTTGTTGGAGTCGGAACAAGTTCGCCAACGTCACTTTTGACCGTAGACGGAAGCGGATATTTCCAGTTTAAATCCGTAACCACGACAACGCCGCCGGCGGCGGACTGTGACTCGGATTCAGAGCGCGGAAGAATGACGATTAATACGTCAAACAACAGGTTGTATATCTGCAACGGTGCATCACGCGGATGGGACTATGTTGCACTTACGAATTAAAAGATTTTGGCAAAAAACATAGCGGTGGTTAATTCCACCGCTATTTGTTTAGGAATGGGCGCACTCACTTAAGCGGCAAAACCAGGCCGACGCTAAAATCCTGAAAACCCTGCCGTTTATAGAAGTTTACCGCTCTTATGTCGTCCAATACTGCCGATACACTTAAGCGTTTCGCTCCGTGTTTTTTGGCTTCGGCTTTTGCCTGTTGAAACAACAGGGTTCCTACGCCCTGTCCCCGATATTCAGGCGCGATACTCAAATTTACCACTTCAGCGATAGGGTTAAACGACCGCCAGGCAAACGTATCTAACGTCACATGGGTATATCCGATTGCTTTATTTCCTTCCAGAGCGAGTAAGATAAAGGAGTTTTTCTTTTTTAGCTGTGTCGTGAAGAATTTCCGCCCTTCATTGCTGAGGGACCAGTTCATATTGAATTCATTGGTAAACTGCCCGTCATGTTCAAACAGCAATTGACTCAGCTCACAAATTGAAGATAAATCATTAGTTGCGGCACGTCGTATCGTAATACCGGTTTTCATACAAGAGGAATTATAGCATCATCGAGTATTTTTAACATTCCTACAGTGAGCAAAATCACAATGTCATTTTTATCAATAGATTGTACTGACGGTCCGAAAATGTTATTGCGAGTGTCCAATAAACGAAGAATTAGGTATAATAAAAAGTGGTAACGAATTAACTACAATACAATGCCTGAAATCGTACTATCAGAATTCCTTCAACCTCAGGATCTTAACCAGGCACGTACGCGCGTCCTTGCTGTGCCGGGTATAGAGCACTATGTTCCCGATCGGTCGGCCAAGCCGGAGGTTCTTGACGGCGAACTTGACCGGATGATTGAAGACGTGACGCTGCAATTGGACGCCAGTAACGGAGTTTCTATGATCACTCACCTGGCAGGGTGGTCAGATAAACAGGCTCAACAATTTTTTTCCGATCCGGATCGACAACCGTATAAGACTCCGCTTATCTTTTCTGAGGAGTTTGGAGAGCGGGCTAGGGAGCTTACCATCATCGGCGCCTATATGAGGGAGCGGTATAGCGAAGCGTAAAACAGCGGAGATGAGGAGGCGACGAAACGCCAGAGAGAAATCTTACGCAATTTTTTTGAATATTCGCTGATCAATGTGTTTGCACAGCATGATTTTGATGTAACGGATCAGATAGAAGGGATTAATCCCAATGACAGGCGGAACGGAACCATTCATGTCACAGAGGATATGCGAGCGGTTATCGTGGAAGAGACAGAGCGCGTTGCGAAAGATTTCGGCGTTAACCCTCAACAATTGTATCAACAGGTCCTCGATGCGACCGAAGGAGGAAGTTATAGTCTTATAACCAGCTTCTTGTGGTTTAAAAGGGGAGAGCCGCCGCTTCGAAGATCACTTGAGGCAATTTTACTACGGAGGGTGACCAATGCCGAGTTAAATCTTAAGAAACTCCAATTAGTGTGGGCAACCGAAGTATACAGGCAAAATATGGGCATCGATTTAGAAATGCTGTATGAATTAGGCGGGTATCCCAATACAAATACGATTGAAGAACGCATACATGCATTTCTCAATAATCCCTCAGATGTAAACGAAGTATTGGGGCTTCTCAAAGAGGAAGTCCCGGAGATGCTGGTAGCCTCGCAGGATAACGGGATTCCGATGGATATATACCGTATTCTTGATGAATATACAACGCATCACGGATATAGGGATACAAGTGAATCCAGAGAAGAACTTCTGGCAAAATGGCAGGAAACCTCTGAAAAACTGCGGCCTATTTTACCGCTCGCCTCTGTGGAAACTCCATTGATTCACACCGTCGTGTCCTCACAAATGGGTGCATCCACCCGCGCATTTGAAGTAACGTACAGGAATTTTGAAAACAGAATCGTTGGCGTAGATATCCTTAATCCCAGAGAAGATAAAGATAAGTTTCTGGAATCGGCAACACATGAGCTGATTGGTCACAGGGTCCATATACAAATGTTACTCAGGGCGGAACAGGAAGGACTTATTGACCCTGGTGCGAATGAACGCGTGAACCAATCCATCAAAGAAGATTTTGCACAATTGGTTGAAGGGGCGATCGGTAGAGTATTCAGATCCCGCGATGAGCAAAGTCAGCAAACTGAATTCAGGGGTCTCATTCAGTCTATTTTCAAACGGCTCGATGGCCCATATGCACTCATCCAGTTGGCGGTCCGCCGGGAAATGGAAAACTTGTGGAGACAGGGAAAACGTGGTCCATTAACCGAAGAGGACGCGCTAGCGTTAACCAATCATTTTGCAGGTATCGTGAGGAATTGGTATTTAGAGGGCTTCCCAATAACGTTCCCTACATATGGGCTTATCAATAATTTGAACGCCATAGATTTGTATGATGGGGTGAAATATTTGGGCGACTATATGAGCGACAACGCTTTTCAGACTCAAATCCAACCCGGGATACCAGTAGATACGAACGAGCGAACGGAAAAATCAATCGATATGAAAACCGCATTTACGCAGCGGTTTACCGATAGGTGGCTTGAGAAGCCCGAAGCGCGCGCCGTCCTTCTCATGCTTATGGCCGAAAGCGGCAGGAATAGTGATACTTCAACATACGGATCATATATTTTGAACGCGGATGTTAACGAAATCAAAAACACACTGCATTCGTGGGGTATTACAGATGATTTGATATAAATATTCGTTTGTTGAGGCAAAATTGGAATGAACTCGTTTTTATAAAATCTTAATATCTTCTTTTTGCTGGGGTAGTGCCATATCGAGATATTGGGCGAGCATACGGGCGCCGCTTGTTATATGGAGAAAATTACTTTTCCACAGGCGTTTTACATTCGTTGCCCAGTCTTCAGAATTATGTGCATCTGCGATTGCCTGCGTGAGTTTGGCATAATAACTCGCGAGCTCTTCGGCTGAATCAGATTCTCCATTGATCGCGTAAAATGCACTCTGGGGTACTTCGGCCAAAAAACCGTCTTTTGTGGAAACCAGGAGCGCAAGATTTAAACCCGCCTTCATCCCTGATGTACCGCAGGCTTCAAATCCGACACGCGGATTATTGACCCACACGTGACTTGCGCCTATCAGTATTTTGGCGAATTTCGGCTCCCAGTTGGGTAAGAAGTGAATCTGATCCCGAAAAACTTTATTGTGCGCGATACTTTTGAGAATACGCGAGAGATCTGCTATCGGCATCAGATCGTGGCGGTGTGCTTTACCGGAGATAAATATGTGTGCATTCGGATAGTGTTCCAAAATATCACGAAAGACATCGAAATAGGAGAAAGCAATCGTCCGCCGCTTATATCCGGCAAACCGCCGGGCGTCGCCGATAATGAGCGGGTTTTCCGGTAATTTGACGATATTTCCAAACTGATCACGCCTCCCGCCTGCAAGAAGAAATTGCCTGAAGGCTTCGATCTTTGTCTGTTTTGATTTCACAAGAATTTCAGTAGGTATCTCTTCAATATGCTCGGTATAGTTCATTGAAGGCAGGCCGAAACGGTCAATGACATTATAGCGTCTCAATATATTGACAATATCTCCGGCCCAGTCTTCTTCATAAATGCCGTTCGTGACCGCGTGGAAATCCAGGTGAAATACGCCTGCGGCAATTCGTGAATGATCTTCGCTTACACCATTTCTTGTTCCTGCAAGGTAGAGAGCCAAATCCAATAACTTAAGTTGTCCGTCATGATGTGCGATAAACTCCGTGAGCTGCTTTTTCATTTGCCGGCTTTTGAGATTGCTCAGAATAAATGTCTCACATTGATCCCGTGAAAATGTCGCCTCGGCAGCGGGCACGAGTGTGTGGTTTGTGAGTATATCTTTCGTCCTAATTTCCGCAAGCGACTTATCGTATGCTTCCAGCGTGTCGCCGTGATGGAGCGTAGCGTCGTCAAGAGCGGCGAGGACGCTTATGACCATGGCGGATTCATTGGTATGATAAAACGCGATATCGTCGATAACCTTACGTTCTTTGAGTTGTGTATTGATCTGGTGCTGCCCGAATCCCAAGACGATGTTATTCCACAACCGGTCATTACTATTGTTTTCCTTGGGGTAGACACCCCCTTCAACCTGTAGGAGGTATAGCGGTGTTTTTGTCGTACTAAGCGGATGGAGATAGACCGGAATTGAATCTAATCCGTATTCTCCATATATCGCAACATTCAGTGAATGTAGGTGTTTGAAGTGTAACTCCTCAGGTGTCGGCAAATTTTCCATATGTATTTTTTGCCAGAAATTGCCGCTATCGTCTGTTTCAAGTGTTTGAATTTTTTGTTCCTTATAGAGTAATCCGAAAAAGTGAGCGGGGATTCCCAAAAGGACAGCCTGCAGATAATGATCCCGGGATAACGCCCCGAGGCCACCTTCTGCTGCGAGGCCAGGCAGCATATATTCAGCGGATGAATAACTCATGGGGTTTTTGGGTGTTAGTCGTGTTTCCAGATCGGTCCTGCCGATGCTCTGAAGCCAATTATGCCAATTTCCCTCTGAATCGGCTTTTTTCAGTCTCAGATCGTTTATTTGTGTGAGAAGATCAGCTACGGGTAAAAGGGGCGTTTTGTTGATATCGGGCATAATATAGGACGCTTGTGTGTTATACAGTGTGCGGCTCATAGTGTCAAGGAATACGGGATGTGTTCATTAACTCAAAGAGGCGCATTTCCTATATAATGACCTCATGGAACTTTCATTTACGTTCAGACAGAAAATGCAGGCTGATGATGTGTGGATTAGGGATATAGCCACAAAATTGTGGGGATCAATCGATATTATCAGTAAAGAACATACATATAATATATTGAATCTTCCGAACTTTATGGGAGTGAAGAACGACAAGCCAGCCGGATTTATTATGTATGCCCGCGAGGGGAAAAAGTGCGAAATCGTGGCATTATACGCAGCCCATGAAAAACAGGGACTGGGGACGGCGCTTATTGAAAAGGTGAAAGAAGCGGCCAAGCGTGATGGGTGTAGCAAACTATGGCTTATGACGACGAATGATAATACTATGGCCCTTCGGTTTTACCAGAAGCGGGGATTTGTCATTACTGCGATTCGGACGAATGCCATTGATGAGCAGAGA
>CAYLQG010000040.1:0-14291 GCA_964385705.1 uncultured Gammaproteobacteria bacterium | reverse complement strand
TGGGAGAATGAAATGAAAATCAGACTTCGTGATTGGGGCTACACGGAGCTCTATACATACTCCATGATTTCAAAAAGTGAGATGGATACATTCAGCCTTGATACTACAAAAGCCTATAAAATCGCCAACCCGCTTTCGGAAGAATGGGTATACATGCGCCCTAGTCTTTGGCCGAGCGTCCTTACGTCCGTCCGGGAAAATCTGCATTTCAGGGAGTCTCTCAGATTATTCGAGCTCAGTCAAACCTATCAGTACCGCGAGCGCGAATTGCCTCTTGAGAAGTCAACGCTTCTTGTTGCACTGACCGGACATAAATTTTTTGAGGCCAAGGGTCTCGCGGAGGCAATATTTACTATGTTTGGTATCCCGTTTCCAACGACCCAACCGAACGAGGGCAATAGCCGCCATACATGGAGTAGTGAAAAACGACTGCTCTTTGGTGCCTACGGTGCCGTTTGCGAAGTAAATATGAAACTCCTTCATAGTGTCGGCATCAACGTACCTGTTACCATCCTTGAACTTAACGTGGAGGAACTCGTTAAACACGCGCATCCGATTCCGGCATATACACCAATCCCAAAATTTCCTCCCGCCGTCGAAGATCTTGCATTCATCGTTCCCACCGGATTTGCCGTCGGACCGCTTATCGAAACACTGAAAAAAGTCAGTAAGCTTGTTTATACCGTAACCTTGCTCGATGCGCATCAGGATACAAGAACGTTTCATATCGAGTATCTTAACCGCGATAAAAACCTGACAAGCGAGGATATTCGCCCAATCCGGGAAAAGCTGATTGAAGCTGCCCGCGCATCATATGGTGTCCAACTGAAAACCGCATGAACTTCAAATCGATATGAAACAAAAGATTCTCATCGGCGTTACGGGCGGCATCGCGGCATTTAAAGTCGTCGACCTCGTCCGCAATCTCATCAATAAAAATATTGACATCAATGTCATCATGACAAAGTCGGCAATATCGATCGTTGACCCCAAAGAGTTTGAAAGCATCACTGGGCACCGTGTATTTATCGACCTTTTTGACGCCTCGTTCTCACGGGATCTGATTCTGAAAAACCGGTCGGTCGACCATGTCGAACTGGGACAAAAGGCGGATTTGTTTGTCATTGTGCCCGCAACAGCCAATGTTATTGCAAAATTGGCGGGCGGCCTTGCAGATGATTTTCTTACGACCGCAGCACTTGCCGCCACATGTCCCATTCTCGTATGTCCCTCGATGAATGTGTTTATGTGGAATAACCCCGCTACGCAAAAAAACGTACGCCATATCAGCGAATTAGGGATTCATACATTCGGACCAGATGAGGGGATGCTCGCATGCGGGTATGAGGGTAAAGGGAGGTTACCGGAAATTACTTCCATTGAAGAAGAAATAGGCCGCTGGCTTAAAAACCGCCATTCGCTCAAAGGAAAAACAGTTCTTGTAACCGCAGGCGGCACCGTCGAGCCGATCGATGACGTTCGGGTGATCACCAATAAGAGCTCAGGTAAAATGGGCGTCGCAATCGCGGAAAGCGCCTATCGGCAGGGCGCCCGGGTGATACTCCTTAGAAGTGAAACCTCTGTTCCCTCGCGTCTGGGAATGAAAGAATATTTGTTTGACACCGCAGAAAGTCTAAAGGCGCTCCTCAATCAGCATCTTCCAAAATCGGATATTTGCATCCATGCGGCAGCCGTTTCAGACTTTACCGTAAAGCATGCCATACATGGAAAATCATCAAGTAGTTCGCCGTTGTCACTCGAATTGGAACCGCAAATGAAAATATTGGATACCATAAAAACAATAAATCCGAAACTTTTTCTTGTAGCATTCAAAGCTGAATACCATGTGTCGCCGGAAGACCTTGTCGCCATATCACGGGCGCGTTTGAAACAGGCGCATGCAGATATAATTGTGGCAAATGATATTGGAATTGAAGGCCAAGGATTCGCCTCTCTATATAACGAGGTCTATGTCATAGACAAAGCAGGCAAGGTCGTCCATATAGATAAATCGACGAAATCCGAAATCGCCGACCGCATCATCGATCAAATAACTTCCGAAGTGCAGCATCAGTAAAACAAAAATAATTCTGTACTGGTTACGGAGTAGGAGTTGGCGTCGGAGTGGTATAGTCCTGATTTATTGAAAAGTGGATATCCGTATCCGTTGATTGTCCCTTATCATCTGTTGCATGCGCCCGCATATCGTGGAGTCCGTTTCCGATAGTGACAGTATCTGAAACGTTATTATTGTTATCGTATTCCTTGACTTTACTCCCATCTACATAGAGTTCGATTTTTGTAATATTTCCTTGGCTTGCGGCTGTAATCTGGATCTGTACATCATTCGTATTGACGCGGGTGCTGTCTGTCGGGTTCTTGATTCCGACATATATACTCGAATCACCGGAGTACGTATCTTTCGGCGGGTGGAATTTGCTGTCGCTTTGACCGTTCACCCAGGCGTCTATCGCATCCTGCCATCGGTTTTTTCCGTCTCCAGACACCGGGTCCGATTCTTTAAACACAATATACTGTTTTGAGTCGTACTCACCTTTCGCAAGCTCTATAGTATTTGCGAGTTTCGAGCCGTCCTTGCGCGAAACTTTTATGTTTTGATAAATAGTCGATGGGCCGGTGGGCTCCGTTCCTTTGATAAACCGCTCTTTTCTCGTTGGCTGTCCCGAAACCGGCAACCCTCCGCCATAAGCATCGATATCCATCTCAACTATATCGCTTGGACGCACGAATGGCTCATCCTTTCTTCCTTTGAGCGCCTCAAGCATAATTCTGTTCCAGATGGGAGCGGCTCCCGTTATTCCTGAAGCAAGAGCCTGGTTCATGGGTGTATTATCATTGTTGCCGACCCACGTACCGACGACCACGCTTGGCGTATATCCAATCGTCCAGTTATCACGTTTGTCATCGGTCGTACCGGTTTTCGCCGCAACGGTGAATCCCGGGACATAGAGGGAAGAGCGTGGTCCGAACTCATCTTTACGAGCATCATTATCGGAGAGAACATCGGAAATCAAATAGGCAACATCAGCGGGGAGGACCTGCTGAGGGGGGATAGGGTTATATTGATAAAGCACATCACCTTTAGCGTCTTCAACCTTTAAAATCGATACCGGTGGAACCCTAGCCCCCGCATTCGCAAATACCCCGTATGCGCTCGTAAGATCAAGAAGAGTGACTTCACCGCCGCCCAACGTCATAGACAGGCCCAACCGGCTCAGATTATCCTGTGTCGGCTGAAGTGAACTGATCCCCATATCGTACGCTGTCTGGAGCGCGTCTCTGACGCCGACAAGCGCACTCACTTTAACCGCGATCGTATTAATGGAATTACCCAAAGCATAGCGAAGCTGCATGGGCCCGCGGAATTTACCGTCATAATTTTTCGGTTCATATTCCGGTTTCGTTGTGTCACCGGACGGATATTTCGTGTCGACGTCCATAAGAAGCGTCGAAGGCGTGTAGCCCTTTTTGAACGCTGTCGCATACGTGAAAGGCTTTATGGAACTTCCCGGCTGACGTAAGCCCTGTGTGGCGACATTAAACTTATAACCACCGCTGTCGGTCGCTGAATAATCTTTAGAACCGATCATAGCGAGAATTTCTCCGGTTTTGGGATTCATGACAACTGCCGCACCATTACTGACTTTAAGGACTTTTGCTTTCGCGACTTCCTGTTTTACGATCTCCTGCGCTTTCTCCTGTAGTTGCCAATCCAAGGTTGTCGTCACCTTGAGTCCGCCACCTTCGACTATCGTCGAACCGAATTTTTCCACAAGTTGATCTTTCACATACGCCACAAAATGCGGCGCTTTCAAGCCACCCGTATCTTCAGCAAATTGGATAGTATCCAGCTGTTTATTGGCCTGAGTCTCCTGACCGGATGTGATATATCCGTCTTCCGTCATCCTGCGTAAAACCTGAGTCGTTCGCCAAACATACGCCTTCGGCTGACCCGTGAACGGTGAGTACACGGAAGGCGATTGGGGCAAGCCCGCAAGAATCGCACATTCTATAAGATCAAGATTTTTTACCGGTTTACCGAAGTAATATTCTGCAGCCGACTCAACACCTACCGCTGTTCCACCATAAGGGGCTTCATTAAGGTACATCTGGAGAATTTCATCTTTCGTGTATTTCTTTTCAATCTGAATGGCTAAAATTGCCTCTTTTATTTTCCGGGGAAGCGTACGTTCATTTGTCAGAAGTACATTTTTCACGAGCTGTTGCGTAAGCGTCGAACCGCCTTCAACCCCACGCAGCGTGATGATATTGAGTATCGACCGTAATATGCCGGTAGCGTCAAAACCCTGGTGTTTGTAAAAATTTTTATCCTCAATGGAAATTGTAGCCTGTTTCAGGTAATCGGGAATATCAGCGAATGCCACAGGAAGCCTGTTTTGATTTTGATAGATGTCATAAAGGGTCTCACCGTTCCGGTCAAGGATAACGGTCGATAGTCCGTTCGTCCGTTGGACGGTGTCGGGCCGGGGTAAATCTCTTGCGTACCATGCAAATAAGATGCCTGTTCCTAAAATCAAAACGATAAGTCCTATGAACCCCGCCATTGCAATTGTCGCCCAGGTGCTTGTCCCTAAATGCCTTGCCCCGAACCTCCTTCGGAACTGCCGGTCATTGAAAATATCGAGCATAGAACTATTGTACGTTGAATTGCGTGAATTGACAACGAAGTGTATAATACGAATTCGTAGTATGAAAACACAAAGCAGCCAATACTATTACTTTTATTTTACTCCATCCCTTGGAGGGGCTGCTCTTGTGGCACATACCTAAATAAAAGTATATTCCACACTGAACCCCGCCAAGGCGGGGTTTTTTGATGGTTATTTAGCGAATTGATTCTTAGAAATGAGCTTAATAACCATCAATCCCGCTTATAGGGATTTGTGGGGTAAAGGAGAAAATATATGAAAAATAATCAACTAATCAGAGTCAAAAAACCAATAATTATCGCGGGTCCCTGTGCGGCCGAATCGAACGCGCAAATCGCGCTGTCCCTTCGTGAAGCCAAAAAACGGGCTGTCGATTTCGTGCGCATCAGCCTCTGGAAACCAAGAACCAAACCCGGTTTTGAGGGGTTGGGATTCCGCGGGATTGACCTCCTAATTGAGGCAGCACGTCTCGGTCTTGCGCCTGCGACCGAAGTAATCCTGCCTGAACAGGCCCGTGCCGTCATGGATGCGGTATTAGGAGAGGTGCCTGAATCGCGCCTCATGCTCTGGATCGGCGCGAGGAATCAAAATCACTACATCCAACGGGAAATTGCACGCGTCGCGGCATCGGATAAACGCGTTATCCTCATGGTGAAAAACCAGCCGTGGAGTAATGAGGATCACTGGGAAGGGATCGTCGGCCATGTTTTAAGTGGGGGCATAGATCGCGACCGGGTCATCCTTTGTCATCGTGGTTTCACTCCGAGTGGTGTTAATCCGCTCGGATACAAAAACATGCCTGACTATGACATGGCTATGAGAATTAAAAAGAAATCGGGATTACCCATGATATTTGACCCATCGCATACGGGCGGATCAGTCGATAAGGTTTTACAAATTATGGAGGAGGCGGGCAAACATGCGTTTGACGGAATAATTGTTGAAGTGCATCCCGATCCCACCCATGCGCTCACTGATGTGAAGCAACAATTAACGTGGAAACAATTTGACCGATTGCATGTATGAATACAATAACGCTAAACCAATTACGAAGAGAGAAAGAAAATGGCTGCCGGATTATTATCGGGAATAACCTTATTGGAAAAATTAATACACTGTTTGATGTATCGAAGTTTTCCCACATCGTTGTTGTTACGGATACGAATGCCGAACGGCTTTTCCTGAATACGCTTCGGTGGGCGTTACCGAAAAATGGGGCAAGCATCGTATTGGCAGCGGGCGAGAAAGCAAAGAATTTTAGAAATATTCAAAAAATATTGACGGTAATGCATGAAAACCGCTGTGACAGAGATACGCTCGTTATCAATCTTGGCGGCGGCGTAGTAAGTGATATCGGAGGATTCGCAGCAAGTATCTTCATGAGGGGTGTTAAGATTCTCAACATCCCGACAACACTACTTGCCCAGGCGGATGCAGGCGTTGGCGGTAAAACCGGCGTAAATTTTTTGAGCAATAAGAACCTCATTGGCACCTTTGTCCAACCGATCGGTGTCGTTATTGATATCGCGACATTAAAAACGCTTCCCGAACGCGAGTTGATATCAGGATTTGCCGAAATCATAAAACACGGACTTATTGCTGATGGCTCACTATTCCGGTTGGCAACATCGAAAAAACCCCGCGAGTTCACCGATACTGAGCTCGCAGGTATTATTACAAAATCTTGCCGGATTAAAGCTACTATCGTCGCGGACGATCCCACAGAAGAGGGAGTACGGAAACTCCTGAATTTCGGCCATACCGTGGGACATGCAATAGAAGCACTCAGTCAAACGTCTGTAACTCCCATTTTACATGGAGAGGCTGTCGCAATCGGTATGATTGTTGAGGCGAAGATTTCACTACTCTTGGGTCTCTTGCAGAAAACTTCGTTTTCCGTTATCGAGAAAAACCTTAGCGCACTTCCTTTACCAAAGTTGCCAAAAATAATAACGACCAAAAGAATTATGGATCTTATCCGGTCGGATAAAAAAAGTAAAAACGGAACTATTCAATGGACACTGCTCACAGAAATCGGAAAAGGGATGATTAATCAGGCTGTCTCTGATGAAACTGTTATTAAGGCGCTCACACAAACAAAAGGGGTTATCGTATGAAGATTTTAGTCATCAACGGACCGAATCTGAATTTATTGGGTCGGCGGGATCCCGTTAAATACGGAACCATGAAACTCGATGTAATTAACGGACTTCTCAAACAGATCGCTATAGAGAGAGGTGTCGTCCTCACGTTTTTTCAATCAAATCACGAGGGAGATATTATTGATTTTCTCCAACGGGATTCATCACGGAGGGCTGCGGGCATCCTCATTAATCCGGGCGCACTTGTCCGCTACGCATGGTCTCTCCGGCAGGCGCTCATCGATTTGGGAAAACCTATTGTTGAAGTGCATATGTCTGACATTAACAAAACTGGAATCCATACGTCGGTAAATGTGTTAGAAGACATTCGTGCCGATCACTTTGTCGGTATGAAAGAGCAAAGTTATGTATCGGGTCTCAATAGATTATTACAAATACTTTTATGAACTTACACGTTCTAACGACACAATCTATTAAGGGTGAAGTGGCGATACCACGCAGTAAAACGCACTCGTTCAGGGCGCTTGTTCTTGCGGCACTTGCAGACGGCACGTCGACGATAAGGAGTCCAAAAATCAGTAATGATTGGAATATAGCAGTCGCTGCGCTTCGACAGTTCGGCGCGACGATTAAAGAGATACAGCCTAGTGTCTTTCAGGTCACCGGCACCGGAGGTGAATTACAAACTCCCAAAGACGTGATTCACGTCGGAAACTCCGGTACTATGCTCTTTTTTATCGCGGGCGTTGCGGCAGCCTGTGCTGGTGTCTCCATTATCACAGGAGATGAATCGATCCGACTATTGAGGAAAGTGTCACGAAACCTATTTCAACCTTTTGAAGAACTTGGCGTGCGCATTGCCTCATCAAAAAATGATGGCATGGCCCCGTTTATTATTAAGGGGAACGTAAAGGGCGGGGTTGCACATATGGATGGCGTAGGCTGTCAGCCGGTATTCAGCGTCCTTATCGCCAGTGCTCTTTCATCAAAACGTGTTGAATTATTCGTTACAAACCCCGGCGAAACGACATATATTGATTTACTCTTATTCTGGTTTAATAGAACTGGCATTACGTGCCACAATATCGGCGGTACTCATACCCATTATGTTTTTCCCGGAAACCAATTGCCGAAAGTCTTTGATGAAACCATACCCCTGGAATGGTCAGCTCCTGCGTACCCAATCCTTGCAGCGCTACTGCTTCGCAGTTCAATAATAACGATAAACGGTATGGATTTTACCGACCCGTACGGCGACAGGTTTGTGATCGATATACTTCGGAAAATGGGAGGAGACATCGTCAGAAAAGACAGCATTCTTACAGCTCGTTCAAGCGCGTTACATGGAGTTGAAGTGGATATGAACGCGTTGCCCGATCAGGTACCGACTGTTGCTGTTGCTGCGTGTTTCGCGGAAGGTAAGTCCGTTATTAAAAATGCGCTGACCGCCCGCTGGAAGGAGTGCGACCGGATTAGTGCCATCTGCCGGGAACTTAAGAAGATGGGAGCCGACATTACCGAAAAAGAAGACGGACTCATTATCAAAGGGAATGGCGGACGGGACATACACGGAGCATCAGTTGATGGTCACCGGGATCACCGCATGGTACTTTCCCTCGCCGTTGCCGGAATGTGCACAGGCGGAGACACGATTATAACCGATGCCGAGATGGTAGAAAAATCGTTTGAAACATTTATTCCGAATATGATACGAGCCGGGGCAAAAATGAGGATGGAGGGTAATGTATGAAAAATATCATTCTCATCGGCATGAAAGGATGCGGCAAAACGACCGTAGGTCGAGTGCTGGCAAGGAAGCTTTCCATGCGATTCGTTGATCTTGACCACGAACTATCCGTCATTCATGAAAAAGATACGGGAAAGCGATGTTCGTGCAGGAAAATATTTCAATCAATCGGAGAAACTGAATTTCGAATACTCGAAACCAAAGCACTGAAGAGTGTGAACGGTTTACAACATATAGTTCTTTCCTGTGGCGGCGGCGCGCCGCTATGTGAAATCAATCAACAAATACTTACATCATTGGGCACAGTGATATTTCTCGATACCGATGAGGACATTTTGTTGGATCGTATGTTGAAACACGGTACACCTGCATTTTTGGAAATAACTAAGGACAAGGCGCAGTCACTTCATCAGATTTTGGAAGAGAGGAGTCCGGCGTATGAAAAAATCGCGAGAATCCGCCTTGTACTTCGTGACGAAGCGCCTGCCGAAATAACGAAGCACATAAGGGAAAGGATAGGACTATGAACATAAACGGACAGACGAAGGTTATCGGATTCATCGGCAGCACATACAAGACAAGCCGTATGTACGGTCTGTACAACGCTGCGTTTACGGCGCTTCATCTCAACTTTGTGTATATCCCGCTTTCGGTTAACAACGTAGAAAAAGCAGTGGAAGGAATGCGGCATATTGGAATACATGGCGCTGGCGTTACCGTGCCGTTTAAACAATCCATCCTGCCCTTCTTGGACGGTCTTGATGATCAGTCCAAACGGATAGGTGCTGTGAATGTCGTTATCAACGATAACGGAATGCTTATCGGAGGCAACACTGATGGCGCCGGCTGTATTTTGGCCCTTAAGGAAAAGACGAATATAAGGGATAAGCGTGTCCTACTTCTGGGTGCGGGCGGGGCAGCGCGGGCGATCGCTTTTGCGCTCATTGATAATGGCGCAGACGTGATTATTGTTAATAGAACAGTTGCCGCGGCCGAAGACTTAGCCAATTCGGTAGGCTGCCAATTCGATACGATAACGTCGTCGGCAAGCCGCATCATAAACACTGATATTCTTATCAATGCAACATCTGTCGGTATGCCGCCGGATACGAATGTGTCTCCGGTTCCTAAAACATTACTCCGCCCTGATCTCATCGTTATGGATATTGTAAGTGATCCAAAAGAAACGCGGCTTATTGACGATGCGCGAAGCGCCGGCAGCACAGTGATCAACGCAGAAAGGATGCTTCTTTGGCAGGCAGTCCTGAAGTTCAAATTATTTACAAACGTTGAAGCGCCTATCGCCATTATGGAAAAAACGCTCAAAGAAACGGAGGATCATGGCAGGTAATTCGTTTGGTCAATTGTTCCGCATCACCACGTTTGGCGAATCCCACGGTGGCGCCGTCGGCGTGATCGTCGACGGGTGTCCTCCGGGTCTTGAAATATCCGGGAGTGATATTCAAAAAGAATTGGACAGGAGAAAACCCGGACAAAGCGCCATCACTACACCGCGGAAAGAAGAAGACGAAATCCATATTATGTCGGGAGTCTTTGACGGCAAGACAACGGGGACTCCGATTATGCTCATTGCGTTTAACAAGGATGCCAAACCTGAAGACTATGAAAGTCTAAGGAAAGTGTTCCGTCCGGGGCACGCTGATTTTACCTTTGAGAAAAAATTCGGTATCCGTGACTGGAGGGGTTCGGGCCGTGCATCAGCGCGTGAGACACTCGGAAGGGTTGCGGCAGGCGCGATTGCAAAGAAATTCCTTAAAGAAAAATTGAACATAGAAATTCTAAGCTTTGTCGAGCAGGTGGGAACGATCACAACGCGTATTGATTTCAATATCGTTACTCCGGATATGATCGAATCTAATATCGTCCGTTGTCCTGACAAAAAGACGGCAAACAAAATGATTGCCCTTATCGGAAAAGCTAGAGACGAGGGGGATTCCGTCGGCGGCATTATCCGCGGGGTTATTAAGAATGTGCCCGTTGGCTTGGGCGAACCGGTGTTTGATAAATTGTCTGCGGACTTGGGGCGCGCCATGCTCTCTATTAATGCCGTTAAGGGATTCGATATCGGATCGGGATTTGACGGAGTCACGATGCGGGGGAGCGAGCATAATGATGAATTTATTACGAATAATAACGGAAAAGTAATAACAAAAACGAATCATGCGGGTGGGACATTGGGAGGTATCTCAAATGGTGAAACAATCTATTTCCGCGTTGCCGTTAAACCTGTGTCTACGATAAGGAAAAGGCAAAGAACTGTTACTACTGATGGAGACTCAATCGAATTGGAAGCGACAGGACGACATGACCCGTGTGTGTTACCACGCGCGGTGCCCATTGTGGACGCTATGTCCGCCCTCGTTATTATGGATCATTATTTACGACATAAGGCGCAAAACTCATAAACATATGAAACACGCGTCACTTACTCAATGGCGGAGGGAAATCGATAAGCTTGATAGTGAGCTTCTCTCACTTTTGGCAAAACGGATGGAGATTGTACAAAAGATCGGCAAACTCAAACAAATCTCACACGTACCGGCCCTTGATAAAAAACGGTGGCGGCAGATCTTAAAGGCAATCGATGGAGAAGCGGAAAAACTCAAACTATCCAAAAAGTTTGTCCATGAATTATTTTCTATCATTCACCTGCAGTCGGTTAAAATAGAGTCATCGGCTAAGAGGTAAACATATGAATATATCAAAGCGTCTTAACCAATTCCCGGAATATATTTTTTCCCAACTCAGTAAGCAAGTTATTGAAGCGGAGAAGATATCGGGCCGTAAGGTTCTTAATCTGGGTATAGGGTCGCCCGATGTTCCGCCCAGTCGCATATACTTAAAGAAACTCAGGGAATTTATTGATGAGAAAGGGAGTCATCTGTATCCCGGCTACGGCGCGATACCGGAATTTTCCGCGGGACTCATGCAGTGGTACAAGGAACGATTTGCCGTAGAACTCGGTGAATATGAGGTGTATCCATTACTGGGCAGCCGTGACGGCGTCGCCCACCTGCCTCTGGCTCTTTGCAATATGGGTGACCGGATATTGATTCCGGATCCCGGCTACCCGGCATTTTTGGGACCGGCCCTTATGATCGGGGTTAAACCTATCTATTACAATCTGACTGCCGCCAACAATTTCAAAATAGATCTTGGGGAGCTGAAAAGGAAGATTACACGGAAAACAAAATATATGTGGGTCAACTTTCCATCAAATCCGACGGGGCAAGTTGCATCAATTGAAGAACTTCGACCTCTTGTCGCATTCGCAAAACATCACAATATTTTGCTCATATATGACAACGCATACAGTGAAATTACGTTTAATGGCTTTATCGCACCGAGTATCCTTCAAATTGAAGGTGCCAAAGACATCGCAGTCGAAATCGGATCGTTTTCCAAGACGTTTTCATTTGCGGGTTTCCGTATGGGCTGGATAGTTGGAAACAGTACAGTTATTGCAGCTCTGGCAAAAGTTAAGTCTCAAATGGATTCGGGGATGTCGATACCACTTCAAAAACTGGGCTCATTCGCGCTCACGCACCCGAACCGCGAGTGGCACGTCCGTATGATTGCGACGTATCAACGGCGAAAGAATCTTATTATGAGAGCACTGAAAACAATTGGGCTTGACGCTCATGCGACAAAGGGCAGTCTCTATCTCTGGATTAAAATACCGGACAGCTTCTCTGATTCAAAACAGTACGCACAAACACTTCTCAGGGAAAAGCAGATTCTCGTGACTCCGGGGGTTGCATTCGGCAAAAACGGATGGAGATATATCCGGGTTAGTTTTTGCGTTACTATAGATAAGATTGGGGAATATTTCAGCCTATGAAAACAATAAGCATTGTCGGCTTCGGCAGATTCGGGCGTGTGTTATATCGTTTATTGAAGGACGATTTTGCCGTCACGGTCTTCATAAGAAAACCTGTGAATGCAAAAATGGAAGTAACATCAAATACAGTGCTCACGAATTCCATAGCGGATGTTTACAAAAGCGATGTTATATTTTTCGCCGTTCCTATCGATGCATTTGAAGGCGTCATAAAATTGCACAAAAAATATTTCAGGCCGGACCATCTTCTTGTTGATGTATTATCCGTCAAACTGCATCCAAAAAAGGTATTCGAAAAATATCTCAAAGGAAGTACGACGCAGGCATTATTAACACACCCTATGTTCGGACCGGACAGCAGCAAGGATGGCTTCAATAACCTACCGATCATCATGGACCGGTTCAAAGCGGATGAGGCGAACTACAACTTCTGGAAGAACTATTTTGCCAATAAACATCTTCGGGTTATCGAAATGTCTGCGCGGGATCATGATAGGATTGCCGCCAATTCCCAGGGGTTAACACATTTCGTCGGGCGCCTCTTGGATTCCTACGGACTCAAGGCGACATCAGTCGATTCGCTCGGTACCAAGAAATTACTCGAAGTCATTGACCAAACGTGTAACGATACGTGGCAGCTCTTTACGAACCTACAGCATTTTAATCCGTACACCAACAGCATGCGCATAAAACTCGGTTATACATACGACCGACTGTACAATAAATTGTTACCGAAGAGGCACAATCGGCAGTACATAACCTTCGGCATCCAGGGTGGTAAGGGGAGCTTTAACGAACAGGCCATACGGGAGTATGTAACGAACGAAAAGATTAAGAAGTATAGAATCAAATACCTATACACAACTGCCACGGTCATGCGGGCACTTCATGCCGGAGAAATAGATTTTGGACAGTTCGCTATCCATAATTCAGTCGGCGGAATCGTTGATGAGTCAGTAAGAGCGATGGCGGACTACAAGTTTAAGATCGTTGGTGAATTCGCCATCAAAATTTCCCATGCGTTAATGATCAGAAAGGACGCCAATCTAAACGACGTGACGACAATTATGACACATCCGCAGGTTCTCGCACAGTGCAAAGCAACGCTAGGCCGAAAGTACCCGAAACTAAAACAAACGTCGGGAACCGGCATCCTATTGGATCACGCTGTTGTTGCAAAACAATTAGGGAGAGGAAAATTGCCGAAAAACATAGCAACAATGGGGAGTTCAATCTTAGCCGGACTTTACGGTTTGAAAATCGTAGAGGATAATCTCGAGGATGCCAAAGAAAATTTTACAAGCTTTCTGGTTGTCACACGAGGCTAATGATATGATATAGTGAAGAGGTCACCTATGGATGCAATCGAGAATTTATTAACGCGCGGGGTCGACAGTATTTATCCCTCCAAAGAGGCACTTGAGAAGGTGCTCCGTTCAGGGAAAAAACTTACACTCTACCAGGGGTTTGACCCGACGGGCACTCAGCTTCATATCGGACACGCGGTTGGATTCCGGAAACTCAGGCAATGGCAGGATCTCGGGCATCACGTCATCTTCCTTATCGGTGACGGCACCGGACTTGCCGGCGATCCGTCCGGGAAAATGAAAGCGCGCGGGCGGTTCATGAGCCGGCAGGAACTCAGGGATAACGCGGTTTCTTATCTTAAGCAGGCATCAAAAATTGTACGATTTGAGGGAGAAAATCCTATTGAAATCCGCTATAACGGCGACTGGCTTACCAAATTGACTTTGGAGGATTTACTCAATATCGCCCAGAATTTCACCGTCCAGCAGATGATTGAACGGGATATGTACCAAACCCGCATCAAGGCAGGCGACGCGATTAACCTTCGGGAATTTCTCTACCCCTTACTCCAGGGATACGAC
>CAYLQG010000039.1:0-14598 GCA_964385705.1 uncultured Gammaproteobacteria bacterium | reverse complement strand
CCAAACGGGATTGTGGAAATAGAAAATCTGTCGGAATAGCTTTTTACCTTAAACAAATTATTATTGAGTGCGCTTTCGGAAAACTTCACGCCCTGCGCCGTGAGGCGCTTGAGGTTGTAGGTGTTGGTGAACGCAACAGGTTTCCCGAAATGAAGTTCGTTAAATATGAAGAACGGAATGAGAATAATTGCAAGACCGGCAAGGGAAAATAACAATTTCGTGACGAAGGACGTCTTACCCTTCCCCTTGCCTGGGGTCAGGAAGAATGCGTGAAGAATCGCGATTGCAACAATAGGCGCAGTGATAGCGATGTTCGGATAGTCGACGAAGAGGTTGGCGGCAAACGAAAACCACAGGGCAAGGAGGAGCCAGGGGTTATTGGGACGTTTCCTGATTACTAAATAGATAAGGAACATGGTTGCGGTCAGGAGTGCTGAGAACGGATGGGCCGAAAGGGTCACGCTGTAGGGGAAGGCAGGCGTTGCCAAACAAAACACGATGGCGGCAATACCCGCGGCTACCGCACCTAATCCTAATTCCAAACAGATCTGAATAATGACAACAGTCGTAAGGAGTGAGGCGAGCATGGTCGGCAGTGTTGCAAACAATTGGCCCATGTTTACATACTTGCCGATGAAATACGCGCCAGCTGCTATAAAGGATACGCCCGGCGGAAATGCAGGATAAAAGTGCCCGTTATACCATGCGATATCGGGCCTGAGATAATCGCGGAAGATATCGACGGCAAACGTCCCCCGCTCTGCAAGCGCTACGACCTGGGCAAACCGCCCCCGCTCCATCGACGTCTCAAACGGCGGCGAATCCATCGTCATCGTATTGTTTCCCGTGCCGCCTTTGAGGGTGAATAGATATATAAGGAAAACAAATCCAGTGACGAGGAGGAAAACCCATTTCATATATATATTATATTTATGTTTCGATAGTGAATGCGAGAGGCACAATTGGGAGGTCAATTATTGTCGCGTCCAGTAGTTCTCGGCCGACTCTCTGCTTGGTTTCTGAAAGTCCTTGGATGTGTGTGAGATGGAGCCCATGAATAGTTTTTGACCAGTGATGCGGTTTTATAAGAAATTGTATCGAAGCAATCCAAGCGGCTACGCTCATCGCAAGCCAATAAAACGGCACCAAAAGAACGTATTTAATAATATCGTCCTGCCCACGCTTGGCACATCCGATCATATAATAGTAGAGGTAGAGAAAGTTACCGAAGACGAGGGAGAAGGCGCCCATATAGAGAACCGGCATCGGGTAAAACGATTCGATGAGGGGCCCCAGGCGGGCACGAAGAACGAAGTAACTTATGGTCACCGCCCACATGAACGGGTTAATAAACATCGAGAGGATTTTCCCGCCGACGACCAGCTGAAACGTGATGATGTGGGTCTTCTCGCGTGACGCAAAGAATTCTTTCGGCCTTCTCATGTGAACGAGGTACGTCTGCATATACCCTTTGATCCAACGGGTCCTTTGCCTGAACCAGTTAATGGATGAACTGTTTGCTTCCTCAAGCGTTACGGAGTCGATAATCGCCGTATGATAACCATGCTTAATTAATCTGATTCCTAAATCACAATCCTCCGTCACGTTAAACGGGTCCCAGGCTTTGAGCTTCCGCAAATCGCGGCTTCTGAAATGGTTGCTTGTGCCACCCAGAGGAATCGGCGCATTAATCGATTGCAGGCCCGTGAGGACGAGATCAAACCACAGCGAATACTCTGCGGTAAATATGCGCGTGAGTACGTTCTGATGCGGATTATAAAAGTTAAGTTTCGCCTGGATGCAGATAATATCGGGTGACGACTTCTCAAACGCGACAACAGCTTGTTTTAACTGTCTGGGGTCAGGGATGTCCTCGGCGTCATAGATAACACAATACTCCCCCACTGCTTTCGTAAGTCCGTAATTGCATGCTTTCGGCTTTGTTTTGGGTTGTGATTCCGGCACGATATAGGTTCTAAAATAATCCGGCAGTCTTATCTGATTTACTACTTTTATGGTTTCTTTATCGTCTTCTTCTAAAAGAAGGAGAACCTCAAGTTTACCTTTAGGATAATCCATTTTACTCATCGCCGTAACGAATTGCGGGAGAACGTGTGATTCGCGGTATAGAGGACATAAAATGCTGTAGGTCGGCCAGTCAGTATTATTCCTCACAATATCTTCATCGGCTATATGGATTTCAGGAGACTTTTGAAAGCTCCTTATAATCAGAAATAAATTGAAAAGGAGATCAGCGAAATATAAAACCGTAAGCATGGCTACAATGATAATGAGTGTCAAATGCCAATTGATATAAAGTCCCATGCCCAGTACTGTGACAGCACAGGATATGTATCCTAATTGCGCTGTATTGATGCGAAAAAAAGCAGTATCCCGATGATGCAAATCGGAATGGTGGATAAATTTATGTTTTCCAAACCAAAATCCATTTCCACCTTCACTGAGCACCTCTTCTGGGGTAAACGGTTTCGGAGCAGACGAGTTATTCATTAATCGAGGTACTCACTGTAACATATATTACATATATGTTAAAGGTATCATACATTGATGAATGTGCGTCTACTTCTGTTTGCCGAGTGAGGCCGTTGTATTGAGCTGGCCGAGATACTGGCTGTCGAGCTCATAGACGTCGGCGAATGGGTATGCCGCGACCTTGTGGTAGCGCTTAAAACCCGGAGTGCGGCTGACCGCCTTCCAGGTAAGGTCATTGTCATCATAGGTCCTCATGACGATCCAGCGGGCCCAGCGGTCAGGTATAGTTGTGGCATCCTTCCAATAGAGTCCAGTCCCCTCGTGGATGAAGCGGCTCATCGGTAAGCCTGACGAGAATATGATGGCGTCGTGCGAGGCTGCCGAGATGAGGATAAATCCCGTCTGGTTGAGCGCATTTTTGTGAAGATACCCCGACACCTGCGAAACGTTTTTCTGGCTACTTCCCACGCGCGCGTCGTCAATTGTCACAGCATCTTTATTCGCGAGGGCGAAAAAGAGGACGAAACAGAGGATAAGAATGATAAGCCCGCGGAATCTTGGAACTTTGCCCACGAGGTAGCCGATAAATATAGCGACGGTGGGCATGAGGAGAATCCCGTAACGGACGTTAAACCATGTGCCACCGATAATCCCCTGGATAAAAAGAACCGAGAATCCGAAGTAAAGAGCGATAATGTTAAATAAGAGCGGGGCAAAGAGCGCAGACGTACTTATCCTGACGGAAAGCGATATTTTTTTATCAAACCAGAGGACGACGGCCCCGATAAAGCTGATAAGCGCCGGGATAGTATAGCTGTTATAAAAGAATGCATACATGAATGACTGGACCGATAATTTCAGGTTGTGTTCCGTATAGAGAACTCCCGCCGCCTTCATCGTCATCTGCTGGGCATGTGCCGAGAACGGGCCGAGAATAAAGTACAAAGGATCCTTAAAAATAAGGAGATTCCATAGGATCCAAAGAACGATACCGAGGCCGCCAAGAGTTAAAAATAAGACCGCGACGCCCTCAATGGCGCGGTACCCCTTTTTCCGCCAGGCCTGAATCATAACGAGCACACACGCGTAGCCCAAGAGGAACCATCCGTCGTAGCGGGTGAGCGTCGAAAGCATAATCCAGAAGGCCGATTTGATGAGGTGGAGCGTGTTGTCATCTTTATGCCACATGATGAGTTCGTAGACGCCGATCGTCATCGTTGCGATAAGGAGAAGCTCGGTCATGGCGGTCGACTGCAGATAGAGGACGTTCAGGTTTGCGGCAAACACGGCAACGCCGACCAAACGGCCGAGTAGGCCGACATTGAGTTCCTTCAATATGAGGTAGATGACGTAGCCGGTAACGACGAATCCCGCCATTGATTGGAGGGCGCCTGCAAGACCGCTATGCCACATCCAGTTGTTCCAGATAGTCGGAATCATAAGTACGTGATTAAGAGGCAACCAGACGCTCCCCAGTTGCGCGAGACCGGGCTTCAATCCTTCAACAACACGCCGTCCGATATCCAGGTGGCTTCTTGCATCATTGTAGGAGAGTCCCAGTCCATTCTTATAGAACACGATGAAATAAAGAACGGATAAAAATGCCAGGCCGATGAGATACACCAAAGGCTCTATGTGAAGGAAAAATTCATAAACGCGGTTAATAAGCCGTTTCGGGATTTTCCATTCAATAGTGCCGAAATTTTTCGATTCGTTTTTCATATTATTTTTTGACCGTAATAAGCCGTGCGGCCATAGACAGGACAAATGCGACGATAATGAGTTCCCCCGCAATCAGGAGATAATATTTCCACGCCGTCATCTTCTTCTCCGCGTACGCCTGGAAAAAGAAAGATTTTGACACCCCGTTTTTCAATTCATCGAGGTTCCTCGTATAGGTATACTTTTCCTCGCGGTGGCTCTGCGCTTCAAGGCTCAGGACCTCGACAAGCGGCGGATTTCTGTTGGAGGTAAGGGCGCCCGCGGTATTGACGATAATCGAGTAGGTCAGAACGCCGAAAATAATAATATGGAGGAGTGTTTTATGCTGCCACTTGGTGATGACGACGGCAAGAAGGAGTGCCAGGATGGCATACGCAGGGATCATATACCGAGCACCGAACGCCCAGCCACCCCACGGATCGCCCCAGAGCACGTAAAGGATAAGGTCTGCAAGAATGATACCGATGATGACGATAACATATTTGTTTTTTTGCTTATAAAGAAGCCACGCGCCGATGAGACCGAGAAGGACGATGGGTGCGTACGTGACCATCCCGCGGTCAGGGCTAAGAAGTATGATATAAAGTCCGTTTATCGCGTTTCTCGTATCAAAGAACGCAACGACTGACCGTGTATCCGGCTTGGTATCGGGCGCGATCTGCTTATCCTCGGGCTTAAGAAGCGGAGAACGTTCAGGTTTGCCATCGGCGCCGATCGCTTGTACCGCCGTGACACCGCCCGAGAGCTGCAAAGGGTTGCCGTAGGAAATCTTGTTAAACCAGAGAAACAACGCGAGCGGGATTACAGCCGCGCCGAACGTCAGAATACGGACGGCAAGTAGTCTGAATTTTACGACGTAGAGTTCATCGCTCACAATGAGAATCCGGCCGAGGGCGGCTATCCCGATCGGCATCATGAGGAACAGGTTCGGATAATCAAGCGGGATGGAGAGCGCGATTAGGAGCCAGATAAGTGCCATGGACCAGAAACTGTCGAAGGCGATTAAGAGATAAAGACTTGCGAGTATGAGGAATGTTGAAATGTGATGCTGATAGAGTGATACGCCGTAGGCAAACGACGGCGTGCCGAAGAGGAACGCAAATCCTGCGATTGCTCCAGCGATTGGGCTTGCGCCCAGTTTTTTGGCGATCTTCTGTATGAGGAGGACGTTAAGGAATGCGAATAGCGCGATGACTGCATAGGCCCCCACCTGCGAGTCGCCCAGTGACTTGCCGATGGCGTAGCCCGGGATAATAAGGAATGAAACGAGCGGAGCGAAAAGCGAGACATAATGATTATGGATGTAGCCTAAATCCGGAGTCGTGAAACGGGCAATCGGGAGGGAAAAATAAAACGATTTTTGCTCGAACATACTATACGCAAGAGCAAATCGTCCGCGTTCCGGAGAAAGTTCGAACGGGCCGTTATCCGTCCATGCAATTGTATTCATGGCTGAGGGGGTCGGATTGCCCGGAAGACCACGTAATGTGAGGGCCAAAATGACTGCGACAAACAGGGCAAACAGCGCCTGATAGACAAACGTAAAGCGGCCGGTATGCCTGCCTGCTTTGGGGATATATTTAGTAAGCAGCCAGTACTGGATGGCTTCCTTCAGTTCCAGCGTTTTTATATAGAATTTTGTCATGAGCTGACCCATCGGAGAAACGAGGGCCGTAAATTGATCGAATGAATACGTGCCTTCGACCGAGAGGCGGCTCAGTGTATACGGTTTTTCTCCCCGCTCTCTCGGGCCGTCTATCGTGAATGCCGCTTCAAATCCTGCGCGCATCACGGCATCAATGATCCGTTTTGAACTTAAACCACGCGGGTAAGCAAAGTATCGGACGGTAAAGCCCAATTTTTCTTCAAGCTTCTTTTTCCCATCACTGATTTCGGCCTCCAGTTCGCTGTCCGTAAGTTTCCTCAGATCGCAGTGCGTTTGTGTATGAAATCCGATTTCCCAACCTGCCGCGTGAAGTTCCCTGAGTTGGGAGATAGTCAGGAAATTTTTGTTGTTTGCAAGTTCACTCCGGTCAGCGTGCCCCGGATCCCCTATCATAAATACGCATGCAGTCTTACCGATTTTCTTAAGAACCGGAAACGCATGTTGGTAGACGTCTTCATAGCCGTCGTCGAAGCTTATGGCAAATCCCGGTTTCGGCGGATTGGATGCGAGTGTGTCAATTGGGACGATATATTCCTTGAGATACTGCATCTGGCTTTCAAAGTCTGCCACCTTTGTGGACCAGCGCCATCCGCCGTCGTCAACTGAGTGGTAACAAAGGATCGTAGAGGACTTCTTCGAGCTTCCAAGATCCGGCCTGTGGGTTAAAATCCGATGAATGAAGGAAAGCGCAGCAAGGTTTACGCGTTCCGTAACGCGCTTGTGCGGTGATAATTCAGGAATTAGAAATGCACTGAGCGTCGCGAGATAGCGCTTCCCCTCCTGATACCAGGGCTTTGCGGGGTTGCCGAGGGCGAGCGTCTGAAAAGTAAAGAAAATATTTAGGGCCAGAAATCTCGCTATTTCATTATAGTTTTTTAGATTCGCGCGCAGGAATGCAAGCATCGTACTTTTTGACATCTCGCGGTCGTACGCTTTTGCGATGGTTGCAAGATCAAAGAGCGAATCGGTAAAAACGAAATTTTCGAGATCTATTAATGTAATGCGGCCGCTCTTCTCGTCATACATGATATTTATTGACGAAAGATCCCGGTGGGAGAGGGCAAGCGGCATGGGGTTCACCGCATAGGCAGCTATAAAATTCTTCCAGAAAGCAATAAAAAGCCGGAAGTACACCGGGAACATGTTCTTTTCTTTCATGACGGCCTGTATAAACAACATCGCAAATGTCGCGGCGTAGGATGCCGGTCCGCGGTGCGGTATTTTGACAAGCTCTGATTCCGGAATACGACCGCTCATCTCCGAGAGTGTTCGCAGGCTCGTATTAAGAACCGGAGTTTTTTTATCCTCAGAAGCCAGCTCGAGATGACTGCCAGGAACTTTTTCAATAACGACGGTGAGGCTGTGTTCTTTCTCGATAACTTCGATTAATTTCGGAACGGTCGCCATATCCTTCGTTTTATCAAACTCACTGAATGGAGCGAAAAGACGGAGCATCGCAATCTCGTTCTGCATGTAGACAAGATCAAGATCGGTTCTTGTAAATGTATGCTGCTTCACGACATAAGAAACCCCATTTTTGATATATTCTCCTGTGCCGCCGTTTGTCCGCTGGTTGGTCGCCCCGTACTCCCTCACCAGTTTGTAACCGGCAATTTTTTTAGGAAGATGAAACGGAGGCTTTTTGGCCCCGAAAGAATTCAGCTTGGTCATGAGCTTGCCATAAAAAACCCTGAAACCGGTCAGATAATTATTTTTCATGAGTGTGTTGTCGGCGCCGTAAACCAGTCTAAACGATATATTTTCCAGATAAATGAGTTTAAGGGCAGCACAATCGTGTTCATAAATACAATTATAATGGTCCCAAGCGGATTTTTGAGGAATTGTCGGAATACCTGGGCGATATAAAAAGAAGCGGGTCTCTGTAATTCCCGGGTTGCGAGATCCCCGAAATAATCATGAAGCTCACTGTCAACCGCACCCGGATTAGATCGGATAATTTGTTTCAAATAATCATGAAATGTTTTCGGGAGTTGATAGTTGACCACTGCATCATCAACATAACGGAATAGAAATCCCTGTTTCACGCACAGAAGATAAAGATAGGCATCTTCGGAAATGATCTTAGGAAACGGATTCTTTTTCGCAAACTTTTTTCGTGCTGCCCATATGGAACCGGTACAGCCGAATATGTTATTGCCCCCTCTCACTTCTTTCCGCGAAGCGTAAAATATTTCAAATGTCGTGTCGACGGCCTTTTCAACGAACGTTTTGGGTGTGTACGGCCTTGAATTGCCGCCGACAAGCATGACCCGATCGTTTGCAAAAGGTGCGATAAGATTGGCTATGACCTTGTCATTGGTAAGCTCGATATCGCCGTCAAACATCACACAGAAGTCGCCGGTAAAGGCTTTAAACAATTCGTTAAGGCGAGCGGTTTTCCCGACTCTTCGATGATCGTCAATGACATGAATCAGCGAGTTTTTAAAAGATCTGGCGATAACGGCGGTTTCGTCCGTGCACCCGTCACAGTAGACGAATATTTCAGTGAGGTTCCAGGTATTCTGGCGTTGAGCAAGAATACCCATAAGCACCTGCTTGATAGTATGCGCTTCATTATAGGCAGCAATGCCCACGGATATGTTAGGTTTTGTTTTCATAGGGCTTTTGTGCAAGGATCATAAATCCGCTTGCGAGCTTCGGATACCGTTTAAACAGACGATCTATCGATTTAATCGATTTATGTGTGAGTGACGAGATACCGTACGTATTTACCGTTTTAAATCCGTACATCGATAAAAGAAAATTGAGCATGTTTACGGAGTATAGCCTCAGATGTCCTGACGGCGGCATGCTTGGATCCGGAAATGTCTTCCCGAATAGTTTAAGGCTCGCCATCGTTTTCGTAAAACTCGGCTCCATAAAATACGGTGTCATCCCGAGAGTCATGAGCATCCGGTTAAGCCAGGAGGAAAGATTCGGTGTCGTGATAAGGAGATGCCCGCTGGGCTTCAGTATGCGGTAAATTTCAGAAACGTAGGTGTCGGCTTCCTTAAGGTGGGCAACATGCTCTCCTGAGATGACGAGATCGAAATTATTGTCAAAATACGGAAATGCCTTTTCAGCATCCGCGACCTGGAGGATAACGTCGGGATAAAGTCTTTTCCCTTTATCTATGGCGTTTGTTGAGACGTCAAACCCATGGATGGCGCTGTCCGGATACTTGGCCTTGAGAATAGAGGAAAAGTAGCCAGTCCCGCAGCCGACATCAAGGATGCGCATGGGTTTGGGAAGCGTATCTATTATCTTTAGCATCGCGCGAAAGCGGTCGCTCGCTGCACCGTATTTCTCTTCCGTTCCGTAGACTCCGCTTGTTTCGTATAATTTTTGAGCTGTCTGCATAGGATTAGATCTTCCTTTCTTTCGTCACAACCACCGTCAGAAATTTTTCATACCGGTCAACTACGGATTTCCAGCTGTATCGTTTCGCAAATTTGCGGGCAGCGCGACCCATTACGTCGCGCACCTTCAGGTCTGCAGCCTTTTCCAATAACTTGGCGAATGCGTCAACATCATACATAGGAGCTTTAAGTGAGACAGTGCCTGGCATCCAGCGGCTCTCAGGCAAATCAAATGCGACAAACGGAAGGCCGGCAGCAAGCCCTTCAAGCGTCCAGAGACATATTTCGTCGTGACGCGAAGGGAAAGCCACACAGACAGCCTCTGCCATAAGTCTGAATTTCTTTTCGGCGTATGCAGCACCAACCATCTGTATGTTATTTTCCATATGCAGTTTCGCGATAAGTTCGTGAATCCGCTTTTCATCCGGGCCGTGTCCCGCGATGACAAGCGGATATTTAACTTCTCTTGCGATTTTTGCGTATGCCTTAATGAGAAGATCAATCCCCTTCTGATCCATGTCGAGGCGGCTTAAGAATAGAATGTGTTTGGGAGGGACGAGTTTCAGGTTCATGTATTCGTCTCCCACTCCCTGGCCGACTATTTCGTAGGTAATTGCGGGGTTGAGCTTCCTGAATTTTGCACTGTCAACCTCAGAATACGGCAGAGCGTAACGGTAATGCGGGACACCGAATTTTTCGATGATTTCAAACGGGAAATGGTATTTTTTACCGAATTCTTTTGCGTTGAACATCGATGGGACAGCAACGACAGGCACGCGCGTAAAAAGCGGCGATAATAACGTCGATGCGGGCGCCGTGAAACATTCGATAATGACGTCTGCTTTTTGACGTGTCATTGATTTCGCATACCACGGTACGGCTGCGAAATATGCGAGGTTATTTACTTTTATGTTGCGAGTCGCGGGACCGATATGCGTGTAATGAATGCCGGCCTCGACGCGATCTTTTGCTCCAGGATAATTTGATGCGACAACCGTTACATTGTGTCCGCGCGCGGCAAGCCGGCTTGCGACTTCATAAGTTGCACGCGCCTGCCCCGCCCCCAGGAGCGGATTTGCTACATCATCAAGGTCAAAATACGTTATATTCATATATGTTCCTTTGCCGATACGGCCGGAATTTTTGATGAGGCCACTTCCGTAAAATATCCTTTTTTGATTGAGTGCGGATGAATCTTCCCGGCTACGCGCTGGATAATTTGCAATATCACGGACGAAAGAAAGTAAACGTGATACCGTTTCAGGCTTCGTACATACGCGATAAGTTTATACTTTCCGGGAATGACATAGAATTGTTCGGACCACTGTCCGAAATAGTCTTCGATGTCTCGACCCGTATCGATAAACCGCGTCGTCTGTGATATGTAATCCGCAAGGTTATTCGGCATTCGGTCACGGGCGACTGCGTCATCAGCATATGCCGTTTTCAGGTTGTGCTTTTTTGCATTGAGAAACAGGTAATGGTCATGCGCAAAAATCTTAGCGGGTATCTGAACGGACAGAATATATGATTTTCTTGCCGCATGCAGGCGACCGGGCAGATTATGGACGTTCGCATGATCAGGGAGCTGCGCCACAATATCTTTCCAGCAATATTCATAGACGGCAATCGAGCGTTCGATAAAATTAGTTGGGGTTGTCGGGAGATCATTGCCGCCGACCAGCATAATCTCAGGATCCATAAATGGTTTAAGCAGTTCGCTCAGAGTATGGGGTGACTCAAATACGACATCGGCATCAGTGCCTACAAAAATATCGGTTTCAACTGATGCATAGATTGTATTAAGCCGTGCGGCCTGGCCCTTACGGTCATGATTATCATGGACGACAATAGGAAGTCGGTCGGCGTAGGCGCGGGCAACTTCAACCGTCTTATCCGTGCATCCGTCGCACTCAATCTGGACTTTTGCGAGAACGTAGCCCGTTTGTTTCTGGGCTACAATAGACTCTAGGAGTTGCACAATGGTTTCTTCTTCATTGTGCGCAGCGAGTCCTATGGTAACTGTAGGCAGTTTTTTCATATCAGCTTTTTTTATAGAATTCCCGTATCGTATCGGCTACTGTTTTCACCTCTTCATCCGATAAAAATGGGTGGATCGGAATTGAGAGAACGTCTTTGGCATATGCTTCAGTTACAGGAAGCGTCAGGGAATTCAATTCCTCATAGCACTCCTGTTTGTGAATGGGGATAGGATAATGGACAAGCGACTCAACGCCGTGATCTTTGAGATATGTCTGTAGTGCTTCGCGGTTCTTAACTCTGATGACGAATAGGTGATAGCTATGAGTTCCGCCCTTCCGTTCCTTCGGCAATATGACTTCGGGAATGCCGGCGAGATACGTTCGGTAAAGTACAGCGACGTGCTGGCGCTTTGCAACAAAATCATTTAAGTGAGTAAGTTTATCTCGCAATATGACTGCCTGCAGTTCATCAAGCCTGCTGTTTAATCCCTTGAGTTTATGGTGGTAACGGGTCACCTGTCCGTAATTTCTGAGCATCCTGCATGTATCGGCAAGTTCCTTATGATCTGTCGTGATGGCTCCCCCGTCTCCATAACCGCCGAGATTCTTGGTCGGATAAAAACTGAATGCACCGGCTTCACCGAATCCGCCAACGTGTTTGCCGTTCATCCTCGTGCCGTGCGCCTGGCAGGCATCTTCAACAAGATAGAGATGGTGTTTTTTACACAGTTCTACTAATCCGTCAATATCGGCTGACTGGCCGAATATATGGACGGATAGAATCGCTTTCGTTTTGGGCGTTATCAATTTTTCGACCGAAGAGACGTCCATATGAAAATATTCGTCAAGGTCTGCAAACACCGGGTTAGCGCCGGTTCGGGTGACGGCAAGCGCCGTTGCGACCGCCGAATTTGAGACGGTGATCACTTCATCACCAACGCCTATATTGAGGGCACGGAGAATAATTTCTATGGCTTCCATTCCGTTTGCAACGCCGACACAATATTTGGTGCCGACGAATGCCGCAAACTCATTTTCAAATGCCGTAACTTCACTCCCTAATATATAGTACCCGCTAGCCAGGCACCCTTCGATTTTCGGCAAAAGAGCGGGTCGCAGAGATTCATATTCGCGTTTAAAATCATTCATGTGAATCATATGTTTTTCCCTCCTGCAAGTTGAATAAACGTTTTATAGTCTCTTATATAATCCTCTTCTACATACGGATCTGACGCAACAACTAAAAGAAGACTATCGGATGAAAAATCCGTCATTTCGTGCCACATCATTGTATCAAGGAATACTCCGCTTTCCGGTTTGTCGAGCTTGAACGATTCGCGCTCTTTCCCGTTATCCAGTGTCATGGTGATACTTCCGCGGATACAGAAGAGCATTTGTTTTGTCTTCTTATGTGCATGCTTCCCGCGGATAGCGCCCGGGATGATATCGGATATAAAATAGAACCGCTTTATAGCAAATGGAATATGTTTCTCGATTTCCGCAAACATAAGTTTCCCTTCGTCAACAATGACGGGAATATCAATGATGTAGCTTAATTTGGTGTTACGTGTTTGATTCATATAATGGTAAACCAGTAGCCATGTCAGTCGGCATATCCGGATTTTCCTCAAGTTGGGCTTCTCTGGTCAATATTGACGAAAATAACTCTGCACTGTTATCCCAGCTGAATTTTCTTGCCCACTCAATTGCCCCCTCGGACATGGTTGTACGAAGCTGGTCATCGGACAGAAGCTTCGTAATATAGGAAGCAAACTCGTCGGCGTTGCCGTACGGTACGAGAAATCCGCTGTGCGGATTATGGACAGCGTCGCGTAAGCCCGGCACATTTGACGCCACAACCGGTGTACCGCAGGCATTTGCTTCAATTGTCGTAATCCCCCAGCCTTCGATAAGAGACGGGTTCACGAAAACCCATGCTTTCTGATAGAGGGCGACTTTTTCCGCTTCGCTGACCTTTCCCGCGAAATTTATGTTCCTGCCTAGCTTCATGCTCTTCACGAGTTTGACAAGCTTGCTCATCGACGGACCGTCGCCCGCAATAATGAAGCGTACTTTCGGCATCTTCGCTAGTACCTTTTTGGCCGAATAGATAAATATGTCAAGACTTTTCATTGTCGTTAAGCGCCCCAAATACAAGACCATCGGCGTCTTACTCCTCACCCCGGGAGCGTATTCATTCAGATTGACGCCGTTATACACGACGTGCGGATCTTTTTGTGTCAGCTTATGGCGCAGAATGTCCGCCTTGGATGAGGGCGATACGGTGATGACTTCGGTATTCCTGTACACCATGGGCATTAACCGTTTTTCGAGAAATAATCCGATCCAGGATAACGGAGGCTTGAGACTCCTGCGGAAGACCTCCTGGTGTACGTGATGGATAAGAAGGAACGTCTTTTCCCTTGTGTAGAGAGGGCTGAAAAACGGGATGCCATTTTCCGAATCAATGATAATATCGTATTTTCCCTGCAGTTTGAGTTTGTAATACAGGAATGCCCAGACGTAGACAAAATACGTGCCGCCGCGGCGTATGATATGCACGCCATCCAACGTCTCATGGCGCGCGCTTTTGCCGTCATTGCCGGAAAATACCGTTACTTCATGACCCATCGCCACCCAGCGCTTCGCGAGCTGGTGAATATATTCTTCGGCTCCCCCGGCCCAGGAATGCTTCGTATCGCGCCAGTTAAAGATAAGGATCCGCAGGTTGCCGTTTATGAGACGGCTCGGCGTCGGTAATCTATGGAAAAGACCGTAAAAATCGGTTGCATTCGACAAAAACAGCCTGAGGGACTTATATTTGAAATGCAATACGATAACCATAGCAAGGAGGCCGATGCCCGAGAAGAACATTACATGGATGACGCTCGCGAGATTCTCATGAAACAGCATGATGCCAGCCACCTCGGTGAAGGTGACGAGGAAGCTCGCTCCTGCAAATAAATATTCCCGTTTGACTTGGTGATACGCGATAACGCTTGACGCAATGGTAAAGCAGGCCATAGCGAGGGCATATTCGCCAAAATACGGGATGACTGGTGCAATCTTCGCGCCGAACAAAAGTCCGAGCGTGAATTTACCGAATACTCCTACGCCGAGATATCCTGCAATACAGACGAAACTGGTAGCAGCAATTAATTTATAGAACACCGGTTCGGAGTTCCGTCCTGCTCCCTCTTCTTTGCTGACCATAGGGGTGATGAACTGACTAAACAGAGCTCCGACGAAATAAATCATCTTACCGACGAGTGCTAATAATGCATATTCCCCTGCCGCCGTCGGAGAAAGGTAGATTTTTACGAGAAGCATGTCAAACGTCAGGAATGCAGTTATCGCAAGACTGGTGATAATGGAC
>CAYLQG010000038.1:10367-14634 GCA_964385705.1 uncultured Gammaproteobacteria bacterium | reverse complement strand
TTATTTTTCAGAAACGTCACAATCGTTTTCGTATACGGATCGCGTTTCCCATAGGTTAACCAGTAAACAAAGTGATCAGCATCGGGAAGAAGACTTCCGAATATTGCGGTCCAAATCCATTTCACATTTAATTCCTGCCATTGTTCGCGGAGAGCCCACGCCCACATGAGCCCAAGAAGAATATGGTAAAATTCATGCCGCGCCTGCCAGAGAATAAATCCCATTCCGCGGATGCGGGCAACACTCCTTCTGAGACGTGTCGGTTTCTTCGCTTTCATTTAGATCTTGAGAGTCTTCAAATACGCACGGAATTCGCCGTTTACTTCTTTGTGCGTGAGAGCAAATTCCACAACAGTCTTGAGATATTCAAGTTTATTGCCGGTGTCGTAATACTTTGCATCCGCAACTTCGCATGCATAAATCGGTCGAGTCTTCATAAGCTCCTTTATAGCGTCTGTAAGCCATATTTCCCCGCTTCGCCCCGGCCTCACCTCTTCTAATATCGGGAAAATATCAGGGGTTAACACATAGCATCCGTGTGCCGCAAGATTTGACGGCGCCTCGTCAGGAGAAGGCTTCTCCAGCAATTTTTTTATCTGCCATATATTTTTCTCAACATTCGTCGCCTCAACGATGCCGTAACGGGAAACGTCTTCCTTAGGGACCCGGACGGCGGATATAACCGGATCACCGTATTTCTCAAACACTTTAATACACTGAAGCGCTCTCGGAGGATTGGCGTAAATAAATTCGTCTCCCCAGATAGCAACGAACGGCTCATCCCCGATAACGTTTTTTGCACACAGGACCGGCGTTCCATTGCCGTACGGGCCTTTTTGCCGGATATAGATGAAATTGGCGAGGGATGCGGTCCGTTTCACCTCGTCCAGAAGATCGTGTTTATTCTGCTGTTCAAGAGTCTTAATAAGCTCGTACGGATAATCGAAATGATCCTCGATTGCCCGTTTATGCCAGCCGGTGACGATAACAATATCGGTAATTCCTGAGGCCACAAGTTCTTCAACGACGTATTGGATGACCGGTTTATCAACAATCGGAAGCATCTCCTTGGGCATTGCCTTCGTCTGAGGCAAAAATCTTGTACCAAAACCGGCGGCCGGTATGACTGCTTTTCGGACTTTAGTGGCTCTTTTTAACATAGTCTATGTTGTAATTCCCGCTCATTATTCTGTCATTCTCGTCTCGCTCAGCACGGGATAAACTCGGCGAGAATCGGTCTTATATTATAACGATCCCCGATTGAATTCGGGGATGACATATCAGATATGTAATCCAATTGTATTGCGCTTCCTTCCCTTTTGTCAATTTGTTATCATACAGATAGCATGAAACGATTTATTAGTTACCTCAGTATTATCTTCATCCTCACTTCAGTTGTCCTTGCTTCACCCCAACAACATGTCTACGCGGACTTTCCTCCTTTTGACTACCTGCTTCACATTCTTCCGACAATCCTTAGTTTTTTCAGTTCCTATCCTCCTAAAAAAACTGTACAACCGCAGGTTGCGGGTGAAGGAGGTTGGGGGTTTAGTTTAAATTTCGGATCTGATGGTCATATTAAACAAACCATATCCGGAGAACTCGTCGGACAATCGAATTCGTGGCAGCACACGCTCCCGACACTCGACAACATCCAGGAAGGTCTTGAACTCCGAAACGGCTGTATATCTCTCTTATCCAATACACTCCAGCAAAATGCGGTTAAGTGGCCGCCGGACAATTATTATCATATCACCGCAAATCATACGCTTAACTTTTATGATGAGATCGGCGGAGCCTGTCATCACCCTGATCAAGGGCGGCCGACAAATCTTGATGATCTCGGGTGGAACAATGTGTATCCGGCCTCAGAGCTTTGCTGGGCAACATTATCGGACGGCACGCTTTCAACAGACGATCTGAACTTTCCGGTTTCCCTCCCCGATGAAAAAGTGACGCTCGAAAACGGATTCTGCAACGAGCAGGATAAAGGCCAACCGATCAAGGTCCTCAAGTGGGGTGACACAAGCGATGAATTTTATACCGGCATCGACCAGACGCAATACTCTGTTGGTCATTTCTTTACTGCCCAGGAGATCGCGGATGCAAGGAATTGTGTTATGAGAATCCGGAACCACAGATCGACAAATTCTTGTCCTGATCTTATTGCCCATGTCGGAGCAAGTATCGTCCTCTCAACAAATAATCCCGGGGCTGCCAATGTTGCTTTGTGGACCGGCAAAGGCCCGGACGGCGAAAAAGAGGGATTTACCTACACCCTGATTCCGAGCAAGTTTGATTTATCCAACGAACACGGGATATTTGAAGGTCTTCTTGAATTAAACTCGAACGCCCCGCAGACCTTCCACAATAACCCTATTGATATCCCGAAAGCGGTCTATGCGTATGAATTCGGACGACGCCAGCATATTCAGGCATTTAACTGCGCCCTCACCGATCAGGCAGATATCGCAAAATCCGGGCAAACATGCCAATTCCCTGTTAGCTCCGGCGGTACAGGATCCATAAGCGGTGACGTCACCAGCTCTGCTGGTAGACCGGCAACGAGACCGGCAAATCTGTGTGCTGACCCCGGCGCCTCAGGAGGGTTGGTCAGTAACGATGCAATTAAAAACGCAATAACGCAAGCTACAGCCGGTAAAATCCCCTCATGCGTCCTTGACGGTGTCGCGCAAAACGAAGGAGCATATGAAGGGACATATCTCGTGGGCGGCAAATGCGCTCCCAACGAATGCGGGGCCACGGGGCCATTCCAGATCACCATCGGGCACACATTTACGACTGATAGCAGTGCATGTAAACAGGATACATCCTGTAAAGCCTGCGGATTGACTTCATGCCCAAATGCCATCAAAGACTATGGATTACCGGCAAACACCAACCCGTGCGACCCCTTATCTGCTGCCCAAGCGGCGGTAAGCTTGCTCCAGAGCAAGTCCAATAACCAACTCACGGACGGCGACCCCACTGCCCAACAATTGGCTATTATTACTGCCGCCAATAACTATTATGGCTCTTCAGAACCCGTCGATCGTTTCGGTGGATGCAGCTACGGAGAACAGGTTTACAAGAATTGTGATGCATCGTATGTGTGCCAGAGTCAGGCTCAACCGACTCCGGCAGCCGATCAAACACCAACGCCCGCACCACTGCCTATTCAATAAACATATCCCCCCCTTAGCCCTCTTTACAAAAGCCCCATCATGCGCTACACTATGCACGAACCCCTGGGAGGGGGTTTTTGTTAGCCTTTCTTTCCGCCAAGGTGGATTAGAAAGGCTCACATCCTCCGAAGTGAACATTCGTTTGCGAGGACGCAAGACCTCAAAGCGAATTTGAACGTAGGAGGAGTACCGTGATATCATAAAAGGAACCATGGATAAACCAAATACGCCATCGATCCCAAATGTATCACCGGTCAAATTCCTAAACGAGGTCATCGCTGAGCTTAAGCGCGTCACCTGGCCGACACGCGAGGAGTTAATTAAGCTCACAACGGTCGTGATTGCGATATCAATAGTAGTCGGTGCATTTATCGGCGGATTGGACGCACTCTTGGTTCAAGTACAAAAGATAGTATTTACACATTAACGTATGACTGATCAAACAATAGTTCAAGAAGAAAAGAAAACTGAAGTAGCACACCCGGCAGCTCCGCCGGTTATTGAGGAAGTGAAACCGCGCGTCGCCCCCGCCAACGCCAAATGGTACGTTGTCCATACATATTCAGGTCATGAAAACAAAGTCTCAACGAATCTGAAACAGCGCATCGAAACCATGAAGCTCGCTGATAAAATTTTCGACATTGTCGTCCCGACCCGCAATATCGTCACAGTGAAGCACGGTAAAAAAGAAGAACAGAAGGAGAAGATTTTTCCCGGATACATCCTTGTCAAAATGGTCCTGGATGATGAATCATGGCTGGCAGTAAGGACTACGCAGGGCGTAACGGCATTCGTAGGGGCCGGCAATAAACCTACCCCGATCTCGGAAAGTGAAGTCGGAACGATTCTCAAATTCATGCAGATGGAAGCGCCGAAATACAAAACATCCTTCTCCATGGGTGAAGCGGTGAAAATCGTTGACGGACCCTTCGCTGATTTCCTGGGCACAATTGATGCAATTGATGAAGAAAAGGGTAAAGTAAAAGTCCTCGTATCAATATTCGGCCGCGAAACGCCTGTTGAGCTAGATTTCTTACAAGTATCAAAATTATAGACTCATCTAGCGAAATCCAAAGCGAAGC
>CAYLQG010000038.1:0-10267 GCA_964385705.1 uncultured Gammaproteobacteria bacterium | reverse complement strand
TCTAGCGAAATCCAAAGCGAAGCGTCTGATCGAGCTGGACTTCCTTCAAGTTAGTAAATTATAAATCTTATCAGAGCGAGATCCCGATGAACGGAGTTTCGGATTAAACTCAACTTCCTTCAGGTGTCAAAGTTATAGTCTTCTTTATTGACTACCAGGAAAGGAATTATGCGTTACTCCCTGAATCAGATTAAACTACAGCGATTTGTAGTATACGTACGCGCCGAATCCTACGGCCACAAGGACCATGATGAGGATGATCCATCCCCATCCGAAGCCGCCTTTTGCGGAAGCAATGACAGTGAAGGATTGCTTAACCTGACCCTGCCCGTCCGCAAGCTTTGCAACCACCAGAAGATCCTTTTTACCGGCTGATAATGGTTTCGTCGGCCTCCAGGACCACTTTCCTGCTGAATCCGCAATGACTTCGCCGTTCACTCCATCGGGCAAAATGGAGATATCAATGGTCGCACCGGGCTCACTGATGCCCGAGATCGTCGGCGTATCATTCGTCTCGCCGTTACCATTGGTAAACGTCGATACGGACAAGGCGATCGTGCGTCCTGAGGTGACGGGTGTCGGCTCGGCGATTGACGGCACGACGGTTAAATTACCACCGGTTGAACTGTCCCCGCAGATACACGAGGACTCTCCCGAGCAGAATGCATTACGGCATACTTTCCCGCCGGTCAATTGGGTCACACAAACGAGCCCACCCGGACAATCCAAATTATCGGCACATGTTTGCCCGCAGGCACTTAATATATAAAATGTCGGAGTGGGCGTCAGCGTCGGCGAATTCGTCGGTGTGTTGTAATTGTAATAATATGGAGTCGGGGTATCGTAATAATAATACGTCATCGGGGTGTTAGTCGGCGTATTTGTCGGGGTGTTAGTCGGTGTATTCGTCGGCGTATCGGTATTGGGCGGATTGGTGGTCGTCGGATTTGTTGTCGGAGTCGTTGTCGTTGCCGGTGCCACACACGGACCGGAATACGTATTTCCTGCACATGCACTCATATCTGTCGTCCAGTGTGAACCATATCCCGGACAGCAATATTGCGCACCTCCGCAAAGCCCCACACGACCGGTTCCATTACACAATTGAATATCCCCGTCCGGCTCAGCAGGGCAATTCGTAAAATTCGTAATCTGCCACATGCTGCCGTTTTGACACTGATTGCAGCTGTTCGGATTGCATTTTGAGGCTAAATCCCTGATTTCGGTCGTTCGTGAGGATGCCACGACAAGCACAACAAGTCCGATAAGTAGCGAAAACAACAGGACGACCGGTCCCCAGTTGAACAAAAAACCCGGTCGGCGCACACTTCTCGTATGTCGTCTTTTTGCCATAATCACCTTCTATGATCACGCATATTCCCCTCTTTTGCAAGAGCATAAATGCCCTAGTCTTGCCAACAACGGCATTGATATGATATAGTTCAATTTACTTCGTCCGTCGGAAGATTGGCGAGGGAGAAACCGGGAAGGTTTCGATCGTAAAGCAAAGCAGACTTCAGGCAATTCTTTCTTTCGTACCACTTCCCGACGTATTTAGATAGTTAGTAAGTTACTTCGTCATTTAAAAAACCAAGTAACCAATAACCAAGTAACTAAGTAACCAATTAAAATATGGCCGCAAAAAAAGTCAAAACGATTATCAAATTAAACCTTAAAGCCGGTGAAGCAACGGCAGCTCCCCCTGTCGGTCCCGCCCTTGGTCAGCACGGACTTCCGATCATGGAATTCGTCAAAGCCTACAATGAAAAGACGTCAAAACTCAAAGGTCAGATCATCCCCGCAGTCATCACCGTTTTTGAAGATCGAACGTTTACGTTCATCACGAAGCTTCCGCCGGTTTCAGCAATGATTAAAAAGACGCTGGGTATCGATAAAGGTGGCGGCAAAGCCGGCCGTGAAGTAGCAGGAAAACTTACGAAAGAACAGGTCAAGCAGATCGCAACAGATAAATTACCGGATATGAATGCAAATACCGTTGAAGCCGCTATAAAGGTGGTTATGGGAACGGCAAGAAGCATGGGGATCGAGGTGGAAAGTTAATTGGTTAGTTAGTTACTTCGTTACTTAGCAAAAAAAGCTAAGTAACCATGTAACAAAGTAACCAAGTAACGTTTTTTTAATTATGGGTAAAATCAGAGTCGCCAAATTAGGCGATGAATCACAGGAAAAAGAGCAAAAACGCAGAGCTGACGCACGCCGGCAAACGAAGGATTCCAAAAAATCCAAAGTCGAGGGCGTCGGGCTCCATGGCGGCGAACGGGTCTCCGTTGTCGAAGGAACGGACATACGCCCGGAGTTTAAAAAGCTTATTGAAGAGGTCGAAGGCGCCGAAACTCCGAAAGACGGCAAGAAAGCAAAAAAAGAACATAAAGCCAAGGTCCGTTCAAAGCAGTATATCGAAAAAGCCTCCCTTATTGAAAAAAATAAACTCTATATCCTCGGTGACGCAGTGTCTCTTGTCAAGCGAACAAGTCTCACGAAATTCGATGGTACTGTAGAGATGCACATAAACTTAAATGTCCAGATGTTGGGAGAAAAAAAGGATTTTAGGGGATCAGTTTCTCTACCGCATGGAACAGGCAAAGAAGTCCGGGTCGTGATCGCTGACGATGCGGTTATCGCCGCAGTCACCGACGGAAAAATAGACTTTGACATCCTTGTGGCCCACCCAAGTATGATGCCGAAACTGGCTAAAGTCGCCCGTGTTTTAGGACCGAAAGGGCTCATGCCGAATCCGAAAAACGGTACTGTTTCCCCTGATCCTGAGAAACGTGCTAAAGAACTTTCCCACGGGCAGGTTAACTTTAAAACAGAACCGGATCAGCCGCTTATTCACTTATCAGTCGGCAAAGTCTCATTTGATGACAAGAAGCTTACTGAAAATATCGAAGCCGTTGTCAAAGCAGTCGGCGCCAATAAGATCGCACGCGCCACCCTCACCGCCACCATGGGACCAGGCGTCAAAGTCGCGCTTGGGTGAGACTCAACTTGCTATAACAGCCTAAACCCCGTATAGTACGGTCTCATCTATGGGTAATACGCATAAAAACGGACCATCTAAACGGAAAGACGTTGAAGACAAACTCATCGCAACCATTGAGTCGCTCCCTGATGTGAAAGCAACGATTCCAACGACAATCGAAGGCATATATGTCAAAAATCAAACAGGGAAAGCTCATCTTGTCACGTGGCCCCACTTTACGGTAACAAACCTTAAACATCTTTATGCGAGGCTCCGGAGTGAGTTATATGATGACACTCCTCCTGAGGGAGAAGCACAATTTACATTCGGTCTCCTGTCGGATCGGAAAGAGCGAGTCTGCGGGTTAGCTTTTACCCGGCCGGATATCGCCCTTCAATATCGGATACATGGTGAATTTCTCGACCGTATGATCGCCGCGGAAGAAGGCGGCAGGCCAAAAGGAACACGCTCGAAAGAAACCGGATAGTAATTGACAATAGAAATTGTCTCAGCTAGCCTATACATATATATGGGAACACAGCCTCAGGAATTTTGGAAGAGCGCGGATTCTTCCCTCTTTTCCTACCGCGACACAAAAGAGGGAAAGCCGGGCAGCATCACGACGCTCGGACAACTCAGCGTAGAAATACTTGAATACGGTCTGAATTTTATTGACCCGGCGCTGATATCATTTTCCTTGCAACATGCCATCACCAATGACATAACCGGAAGGAAACCCCCGACGCCCCAACAGGAGGAACAAATCAGAAGTACGCTCTTAGATGCTATTGCAGGGCGCCGTCCGGACACAGAGATTCTGCGCGATGAGATTGATACTGCTATTAAACATATCTCCCGGTTGTCCTCAAGCTCAGCTCAGGAGGACAAAAAACTTTTAGAATCAGCCAGAAAATCAGGTCGCCAATATCTTGATGAATACGATAAAAATCATAACTGATACGAAACCATAGGCAGACGCTTCCTTTACAAGCTGCGTATAACGTTCTACAGTAATATCAGGTGGTCTTATGATTGATACGCGTATCGTCCAGTCGCTGAAAGACAGCGCAAGCGTATTTGTGACTGAGTGCGTCAATAACCCTCAAAAGTGCGGCCTCACACGGAGCGAAAAGAACTGGATGGAGGAATTAAGTAAGGTCTACCTCTGCGCTGAGCTCCACGTTGACCTTCCCGACCACCCGACGAAGGAATTTTTGGAAAAAATACGGCAGATGACCGAATTCGGCCACGACAGCGCCGTGACGACGCGCATGATCCTCTATAGCGCTAATATCGCCTGTGAGAAGGATTTCGCCAGCAACACACCCGCCTATTTAGCCACACTCGAGCACCATCAGGAGCATTGGAGTCAGAAACATCTTGAATCACAGCATGCCTACGTTCAGAAACGGTCGATCGAAGATTTCATGCAGGCCTACTTTGATGCACCCGAATCGATATCAGAGAACGAACTTACCTTTTACCTAACCCTCTACTTTAAGCATTTTTATCGACTCCTCTACCAGTTTATGCTATTCTATACGCAGTCACAGTCGCAAGTTTACTATGGCAGAGGAAACCCAGGAATTAAATAATTCGTACGATAAATTTGAAGACTCCCGAAATAAGACGGAGGTATTACGACGGGCTTTGGAGGGCGCCCAAAAAGTAGGGGCAGCTTTAATGAGAGCCACGGAAGATATCATGCGTATGATTTTTAAACGGTAGTCTTCATTTTCTTGCATTTTCATTTTCCCCGTGGTATAAAGCCTCTAACTACCCGCATTCAATATGGCTTTACAAGAACAAGTTGAATTAAACCACGGTGGCTCCTCTCATGAAGCCCCGGTATTTGATCAGGAATCACTCGTTGGCGCCACACATGTTCTCATCGATCAATTGGAAGGCCTGAGACAATTTTCAAATCCCACAAATCTCGATACCTCAATGGAGATCCTTTCAAATCTCCTGACGCGCGTTCCGCCCTCTGAAGAAATTACGGGCCAGCTCACCGATTTTGTAAACAGAGTTCCCGATACCTCGAACAATTCTGAAAAGAGACACTACGTCCGGATGCTTAGATTCCTGGCTCCGTTCGTCAATTCAGAACGTGTATTAAACGGTTTAGATAGGGCAAAAAGTTATCGTGAATTCAATGAGTATGACCGGGCGCTTCCCATCCTCGTTCAGTTAAAAGACAAACAAGCTGCACTTTCAAGAATTCAAATACTCCTCAATGACACCGACCAATGGTCGCGTCATTTCTCGAATATTAAAACTGCGTTTGAAAGCTTAGAGTATATTCCCAACGAAGGGGCCGTCGCCATGCTTCAGAACGGACTTCGGATAACAAATGAAAAAATGACAACGATTGAAAAGAAATCCTCCCGTGGCTCTGACGAGGATAATGACATGCATTCGTATCGTAATATCCGTTCATCCATAATATCTGCGCTCGCGTACAATGAACATCCTTCCGCGCTTCATGTTTTGACACAAGAACTTGAATTTGTCGCAAACCGGATAGTGAATAACGAGAATAAGGAAAAAACAGTGTATAACTCGCATCATACATCCAATCTCCAAGAATTAGTGTCCGCTCTCATGACCAAAAGTGCGCCGCTTGACCAAGAAACATTTGAAGCGTGCATGAGTGCCTTCTTAATGGGCAACACGGATGTAACAAATATCATCGGGTATGGGTTACTCCCGTCCGGTCCGCTGGACCATAGCGATATATCGTATGAAAGAGGCCACTGGGAATACGATGAACGCAGATTATTTATGGCAGAACTGGCAGTGCTCCACGGCCATGGCTCGGAAGAGGACAATCGTCTTATCCAAAATAAAATGCGCTTTTCAACCGTTGTTGAATTAAACGGCCATAACTTCCGTGAACACGATCTAGACATTATAGCCCGCGACATCGCACCGTCCAATAAATCATTCATACCTGTGCCGGTTTTCGTTACTCCGGAATGCACACAGCTGAACTTTCGCCATCTTATGGGTGAGAAAGCTATTAGACCATTCCCGACCATCGTCAAACCCATTTGGATTAAAAACTTTGCTTTTGCCCAGGAGATGATTCTTCATAACCCGAGATCCTCTGCTCAGGAGCGAGCCAGCGCGGCAATGGCTATAAAAGATATATACATGCAGAAAGGGAAAGATCGTGATTGGTCATATGGACCCCTGGCGCTTCTCCGTGAACTATTTGTCGATCCTAATCCAACAATACGTATGGCCGTGACATCTGCCAGCGTGAGCCTTTCACCGCAGTGGATCAAAACTTTTCTGACCGAATATCCAAGTGATACTGCCGTCAAACGCGGAATACTCTTCGCACTTGAACAATCCGAGTAAAACGCATATAATACACTCATCCTAAAGACAGCGTGCAGTCCGACAAAGGATATAAGACACACCGAGGGAAATAATTAGTTCATAGTAACGAAAGTTCATAGTTCAAAGTAACATCAATGAACCATGAACCAATAACTATGAACCCGTTTCCCTCATTCATGAGGGATTTTTGATGGTTGCTTAATAAGTCGAGTCAGCGAGACGAATTTAGAAACCATCAATCCCCGAAGCGTTTCGCGAAGTGGGATTTTATTTAAGGAGCATTATGGACAACAAACACACATCAAAAGGTACACCGAAAAAAATAAATACAGTTACGGAATTAACCGAAAAAGTGGCAAAGGCCAAATCCATGATCGTGGTCGAGTATCAGGGTGTCAAACACAAGCAATTTGAGGAGCTAAGGAAAACCCTCAGGAAGACGAACGCTGAATTTGTTGTGACGAAAAACCGCCTTTTCAAACGTGCTCTCGGTGATAAATCGAAATCGATTGAATCACTTCTCGAACAGCCGACCGCTACCCTTTTCACCTACGGTGATGAAGTGGCCCCGCTTAAGGATCTCATGAAGTTTTTTAAGACCGTGGGATTCGGCAAAGCCAAAGGCGGACTATTGGGAGCAACCGTATTGACTGAAACGGATGTAACCCGGCTTTCAACACTCCCGACCCGAGAACTTCTCCTTGGCGGCCTGGTCCGGCAGCTCAATGCGCCAATCCAAAGCCTGCATTACGGATTACAATGGAACCTGAATAAATTCGCATGGGCATTAAACGCAGTAAAAGCAAAAAGGAGTTCATAGTTCATGGTTCACAGTTCATAGCAAATACTATGAACGATGAACTGATAACGATGAACATTCTATCGAACGGAGGTGACACAAAATTATGGCAAAATTATCCAAAGATGAAATACTAGCGGCAGTAGGTGAAATGACCGTACTCGAACTGGCAGATCTCGTGAAAGCGCTCGAGGAAAAATTTGGTGTCACCGCAGCTCCTGTCGCCGTTGCCGGTGCCGCACCAGCAGCCGCAGCAGATGGTGGAGAACCCAAAGAGGAACAAACAGTATTTAACGTCGTTCTCGCAGCCGCAGGCGCCAACAAAATCGGTGCTATTAAAGCGGTCCGTGAACTCGTTCCGACGCTCGGTCTTCAGGAAGCCAAGACGCTCGTTGAGAGCGCTCCCAAAGAAGTCCTGACAGGCGTCAACAAAGCAGCAGCAGAAGAGGCCAAAAAGAAATTGGAGGCCGCAGGCGCTAAAGTGGAGTTGAAGTAAACTGAAGCGAAAGTGCCGTAGCTCTTTGCGAGTCTACGAGCATTAGAGATATGTGCATCCAGCTCTGCTGGATAAGAGCTCAAATAAGAATACAATGAAATCCGGCGAAGCCGGATTGAGATCCCGATGAGTTATACGAATCGGGATAAGAGCTTAAGTAATGACTTTCTTGTCATCCTCGCGTGAGGCGAGGATCTAGGTATAAAACCGATTCCCGATCGAGTCGGGAATGACATTAAAAAATCCCCCGAAAGGGGGATTTTTTGTATCTTAAACGTTCAATCATTTCAAATCATTCAACCACAACGGAGCGTGAGTTGTGTCTCTTCGCTCCGCTTCTAAGGACATATGATCAACCTGCCATTGAGCGGGAATTGGCGATAACGCAACCGCTAATCTGAAAGAATCGTATAACTCGGGTTTAGATAATTGAGATCGATGATATGTTGCTAAATCTCCAAATACCTTCTTAAGCCATGCTGGTTTGTGTAAAAATTCACTCAATTCACATACCATACTAACTTGACGATCCGGAGCAAGTGTATTGCTAATTTTTTTAACTAATTCAATCCTCTGGTTGTCTTCTAAATTACTCGCCTTTTCATCAAATTTTCTTGCCCATAAAGCTCTTCGTTCAATATTCTCGGGCTCAGTGTAAAACGTTGTTATAGACGAATGAACAAACACCGTGACGCAATCGTCGACCGTATAATCCGCAGATTGAATTCGGTTCCAGGATTGCCAAAAAAGATTCTCGGTATCCTGAGAACTTCTGTCAGACGCGGAGGGAATGAAACTCTGCGCAAATTCTCGTAATCCCATAGAGATTGGTATGATATCAAACAATCTGAACAACCACAAGATAAATATAAATGGGCATGTTTACCTTAAGTTAGTAAAAACGTCTTCTACGGTCACTATAGTGGCTCGTGAAAATGGCGTAAGCAGTCACTTCGGATAAGTGCCACACGAAGCTAAGCCTCTTTCCCCGAAGCTATCCCGAACGCTAAAAATAGCCTGAAGCACTCTACTAACCGCTTTGCCAACAACCGGAAAAAGCGTCTTTACTACAGGATAACATAGTTTGATATGGTTGTGACTCGCCCACTTCTTGCGGAAATTCGGAAATAATGGAAGACAAATGCCTATAACCTGTCACTATGACATCATCACATATATTGAACACAATTCGTATCCTATTTTTCTCCAATTCAAATTTTTGCACACTTTTTGTTAACAACTGCTCTTTTACTGAACACAATATTTATAGGACATTACTTTACTGTCATTGCGAGTCCGTTCAGACGGCGAAGCAATCTGACTCTCTTCGGTCATCCTGGCTTGTCGAAGAATCTTAACTTGAGATCGCCGCTCCGTCAGCAGATGGATCGACTCGCGATGGCAACAAAACTATGGAGGTCAATACAATGACGTCGCAAAATAGATAATTATTACCACAAGTTATCAACAAACTGTCTTGTTGTTCCCGATTTTTGTCATCCTCGGGTCAAGCCCGAGGATCTGCTTTACATTGAAGCCGAACCGATTCTCGCCGGAGTTTACCCCGCACTGATGCGAGGCAGGAATGACATAAGGATGACAATCAATATCAATCTATAACTTACTCGTTGCACTCATTTGATACCACTTGACAACGTTTGATGTGACGTGTATTGTTGTGAATGATTAACAATCATTTATAGTTTACCCCCTCCTTCGCATAAAGCTTCGGAGGGCAGGCTGCCCCAAATTTTAGGAGGATATATGTCATTAGGAGATGAATGGCCGGACTTATTAACAGTCCGCGAAGTCGCAAAAATATTGAGAGTTTCGCCGCTCACGATCAAACGATGGGGTAAGCGCGGCAAGCTCCCTGCTATCCGCATTAACTCGCGGGGCGATCGCCGCTACAAAAAAGAGGCCGTCATGTGGCTCCTGGGTCTACAGCAAAAAGGGACGGTGTAAATAGTTAGTTGGTTACTTAGTAACTTAAATACTTAATTAGCTACTTAGCTTTAGAAATACTTGATTTCAATGAGCTAATGGTCTTCGAGATAATATATATTCGGTCGTACACTCGATTATATTCAATCTCACTAATTAGCCCTTCTTTACGTGCTATCGTGAGTATGGCAATACACTCATAACAAGAGCCTCTACTAATGGAAAGGAAGTGTTGAAAATCTTTGCTTGTTCTTCCGGAGCCTTCAGCGATATTCAACGGAATGGATAGAGCAGCACGCTGTAACTGATCACCGAGACTAAATCTATATGGAGATAGCCACTTTTTAGTTAGGGCAAATATATAAGAAACAAAATAAATCGCTTCTTGATAAATACGCAGTTCTTCAAACTTAAATTTCATATGTGCTCCAAGTAACCAAGTAACTAAGTAACTAAGTAACTTGCGTTGCTATATTGACACCTTCGCTTCCCCAAACTCTCCCACTTTTACCATCGGCTTGGCTGCACGCCATATAAAATCAAACATCTGCTTCTGCATGGCGGCAAAGTCGGGGTTCACGATCTCCACACAGAAAATATCGTCGTGTAAGTAGTGGTATTGGACCGTCACGTCGTTGTAGATCACGATCTCGGAGGTGATGGCGAGTTCTTTGGGATCAATGTACCGCGGCGTCCA
>CAYLQG010000037.1:0-14795 GCA_964385705.1 uncultured Gammaproteobacteria bacterium | reverse complement strand
ACGCCGTGGATGCATCATGGTATTGGGTTCCGTATGGGCTTGTGTACGAACTTGTCTCCAAAGGTCGGTTACCGACTATTACCCAAACGAAAGAGACAAATGACGGATTCTGGAAGACAGCTCATAATCCGGGAGAAGGAATTCTTGCAAGATACAATCATCTCATGCTCTCGGATGTGCGTAATGTATATGAAAACGCTCGGATTACCTATGGTGAAACACTTATGCGGGGCGGGGATTTTACGGCGGCACGGGATCAGTTTGTCGCCGCTCTCGCATACGGAGGAGACACGGATACTGCATTGGCCCTTAAGGATAAAGGGATAAGTGAATTAGAACTCAAGGGTTGTCGAAGCGCTCTTCAGTCATTTGAAGATGCACAAAAAGCATCACCCTCACCTGATAAAGATATTACGTTTCTCGAGGCCGCGACATATCGTGATTGTTTGAAGGATGAAGCAAATGCCAACATGTTATTAAATGAATATACTAAAGCAGTAAAAAATGAGCAAACACCATTACAGTAATGGTAGCAAAGAGCGATAGCACCGATATAATCATGCCGATTCTCAGACTGTCGGGCGCGTAATAGAAACGGACTGTATGATCTCCTGCCGGCACGGTAATCCCCTTTTGATTTATATTGACAGGAAATACAGGGGTACTTTTCCCGTCAACAGTCCCCTTCCATCCGGGGAAATACGTATCGGCGTAAACAAGAATTGCTTCGCGCTTATTTTCTTTAACCGTTACGGCAACTTCATCATCGGTCCATTTGTTCATTGTGAGTGTTCCGATTTTGCCGGTTCCGGAGAGTCTTACGGGCTTTTCAACAATAACGGATGAACCCGGGATAAATGACGCGTTTATAATGGCCGTGGCGGCATCTTCCGCAGTTGTTGCGAGAAAGGGCATTGTCGCCAGATAAAGCCTGGGGGCGGCATGCGGATTTGTGTAAAGAGAAATACTGCCGTTTGCGAATGACGTAGTCGCTATTTTGGGAAAATCAGGTGTATTAAGCGGCAAGCTGCTGACTATCTTTGAAATAGCAAATATGTTGAGAAACGGATTTCCGTTCGCGCTCACCGTCGCATCCTCTGTCGACGCGGTGATTGCATGTGATAAATAGACATTCTCAATATATGACCGGTTCAGAACGCGTCCCAGGTACTGATCTTCGTTTGCGACTCCCCAAAGAACGCTTCTGTCAGGAGTAAGCGTATTATTAAGGGCAAGATAGGGTTTCATGCTTTGCCAACCCTTGGATAAAAATATGTCATTATGCACTTTGCCAGCACCAACTGAGTAGACAATTTGGTGAGCCGGGACGTGCTGGGCCAGCGTTGGTTTCGCAAGCCATATGCGGGCTGGTTCGATCGCATGATAATTTCTCCACGTGCCGAATATCTGAATTGTGTTAAATGCGATTATACAGACGCATAACGGAGTCACAAGAGCCTTCGCTTTCAGTGTTGTTTTTATATAATCGAATGCGTTAACGGAGAGAAGAATGAGTCCTACGATAAATAACCATATGAATCTAGAAGGGACACGGAAGATATTGAAGGGCCAAAATGAAAAAAGGAAATAGAGCGGTGAATGACTGCCGGTCATGAGAAGAAATGCAACAGAAGTAACCCCAAGATAAAAAAGCACATCCGGTGAAAGAAAACGGATTGTTTTTTTAGAGCCGCGTGTTTTTTTCGTAATGAGTAGTGCAATGCCAATCAGTAACAACGGTATAAGGCCGATATATGCGGTGTTTTCCCAAAAAATGCTGCCTTGGAATTTGTTGAACCACGGATATGTGCCGTATTTGGGGTTTCCGAGGAGAAAGGGATCAAGCAGCGTTTTTAAGTGTGTAAGCGGGTATGAGAAGTACGTCGCGTCACTTAGGGAAAATCCGTTTCCGTTCATAATCGCCCCGAGAAATTCCCGTGCAGGCAATAGTTGAATTGCTGACATGCCAAGCCCCAGAAATCCAGAAACACAAAATTTACAAATAAGACTGGCTCTATGGTCTACGGCCTGTATAAGCCAGATGACATATGCGAGAGCGAACAGGAACGTGATAAATACCGTTTGAGGAAACCCGACAAGTAATTGTTCACTGATCGCGATTGCAAGTAAGCCGGTGATGAACCAGGAGTTTTTTTTAACCTGAAGAAGAACAAAATAACATATCCACGGAAAAATGCTGAGCGATTGAATAATTGCATTATGAGGTACTTGCACGATCATATATCCTGATAGTGCAATCGTCATTGCGCCGAAAAAAGATGCGAATGTACTGTGTGCTAACAGTTTGAGCCATATATAGGTGCCCCACCCCAGGATTACAAGTGAGAAAACGATGGATAGATTATAGGCAGTAACGGCGTCAAACAGTTTATAGAGTATTAAATTAGGAAGAAAAAATACGCCGGTCGCGCCGGTGGCAAATATTGGGAATCCACCGCCCATAGCTTCTGTCCAGAGAGGGATATGATCGTGCTGTAAGCTCTCCCATACTATGTGTTTGACCGAAAAATTGAGAAGCGCGTCACTTTCACCGAAATCAGGGGTGACGATAAGTTTTTGAATTGGGTAAAACAACGGGACAAAAAATATACCGATAATGATAAGTATGAGAAGCAAAACAAAAGCATCCGATGTACGGAATTTCATGACAAAAGTGTAGCCGGTTTATAGTATTGGCGCAAGGGATACATCATGCCATTCCCGCGCTTGACAGGAGCTATGAGACCGTCGACACTGATAGTATATGGTCGTTTGGTATTCGATAATATTAGGACTTTTTATCGGATCATTCCTGAATGTTCTTGCTGACCGGTTGCCGAAAGGACAAAATGTGCTTTGGGGAAGATCGCACTGCGATTACTGTAAAAAAACACTGCGCTGGTATGAGCTTATACCCGTCGTTTCGTTTATACTCCAGGGCGCCAAGTGCAGACGGTGCCACAAAAAATTATCCTGGCAGTACCCGCTTATTGAACTCGCCACCGCGATAGGATTCGGAAGCATTGCTGCGAATCAATCATCCGTTTTAGCGCTTACCGCGGGTTGTATTATTTACTCATCATTTGTGGTCATGATGGTTGCTGACTTCAAGTTCCAAATTATCCCTGACAGTATGATCGTTATGGCGATTATCGGGGTCGCATTACTCCTCGCCGCTCAACCTTTAGGAATGAATACGCTCGTTCATCTCGGGATAGCAGTTGGGATTATGCTCTTTTTTTATTTATTGTGGCTATTTACTCACGGCCGCGGAATCGGCTTCGGGGACGTAAAATTATCATTCGTTCTCGGACTGCTCCTGGGGTTTCCCGAGGCTATTATAGCGCTCTACATCGCATTCTTGACTGGTGCTATGGTCGGTGTCATACTGATTTTGAGAGGCCGAAAAACACTCAAAAGTAAGATTGCATTTGGCCCGTTTCTTATCGGAGCAACAGGTGCCGTATTTTTATTCCACGCGCAGTTGTTGCATTTGTGGAGTTTATACTTATAACATATGAAAAACAAGGCATTTACACTTATCGAACTTCTCATAGTCATCGCTATAATCGGTATTCTCGTATCCATCGGGGTCGCCTCTTATGCACAGGCGCAGATAAAGTCAAGGAATGCCCGCCGTCAGGCAGACATGAAGGCTGCACAAAGCGCTATAGAGCAGTTTTATGCCGATAACAACGGGCAGTATCCCGCGGGTGGTGTTTGTGACCCGTTAACGGCAACGACAAAGTATCTGCCCGGCGGCTTACCGCAGGATCCTAAACATCCGACGCTTGACTATACATTTTCGTGCTCATCAGCCGCAAGCTATTGTTTCTGCGCAGAGCTCGAGCCGGTAGGAAATACGGCAGGAAATTCATTCAATACGAGCTGTACGAAATATGAGACCGGGAAGCCAGGCGATTCATATTTTTGTGTGAGTAATTTGCAGTGAGCGAAGTCATTATATGAACAAGCGTAATCGTCAGAACGGATTTACTCTTCTCGAACTTTTAGTGACGGCAACCATCATTGCCGTTTTGACTGTGATCGGCGTCGTCTCGTATAGTGCGGTCAATAAGCGGTCCCGTGATGTCAAAAGGAAAAGTGATTTGGAACAGATACGCTCCGCCCTTGAAATGTTTAGGTCCGATTATGCGTCATATCCGTCGGTCGGTAGCGGAAGTTGGAATAGTGCAAACGGACTTGATACCGGCAATAACACGACCGGTTTGGTAAACAGCTACCTGCCTGCGATTCCGGTTGATCCTCTCGGATCGTCCCAGCTCTATTACTATAGAGCGAAAGCACAATCAGGATCCGCATATTACGGCTATTGCGTCTGCGCCTGTCTCGAATCAACAGCCTCCTGTGATGGGACAAACAGTACTAACCTTGTCTCGAATTCCTGTGATCCTGGTGATGTAAATTCATTGTGCAATTATTACCTCAAAAATCCATGAAGGGATTCACCCTTATAGAATTAGTTGTCTCAATTGCGATAGGCCTTTTTTTAACCGGCCTCATTATTGCAAACTATAATTCATATAACGACATTCAGGTTCTGAAGCAGGCAGCCCTTACGCTCAAAAACAACTTCCGGTTTGCCCAATCAAAAGCTATGTCCGGCGACAAGCCGTCCCAATGTACACAGCTATCCGGTTATTCAGTAACATTCACGGACGCATCGGATTATTCGATACAGGCCTTATGCGCCCCTGAAGGATTGGCAGGAGCTTCCCAAAAAGTGACATTGCCGGGAGGTGTGATCTTGTCACCACAGCCCGGAGCGATAACGTTTAACGTGCTATCCCGAGGGACGACACTTGACGCTCCTGTGACGATTACGCTTGCCGGATTTGGGAAACAATATGATCTGGTGGTAAATCCGAGCGGGGATGTCAGCGATTTAGGCCTACAATAGTGCGTTAAACGTATGAAAAAATATTGGCCACGCGAATCTTTCGGACAAACACTTGTCGAGGCGATTGTCGTGATCGGCATCGTAGTCCTGTTGTCAACGGGGCTCATTTCAGGGACCACAGCATCGCTTAAGGCCGCTCGGGTTGACCGGGAGAGGACCCAGGCTGTTAAATTTGCCCAGGAATCGTTGGAGACAATTCGATCGATACGGGATGATAGCTGGAATACCTTCGCCACATACCGCGATACGAATAGCGGAGAGTATTGTATGGGCAGTGGCAATGCATTAATCCCCCAGATAAATACTAATTGTATTGGAAATATCGTGCTAACCGACGGAACCTACTCACGAAGCGTCCTATTCTCGAATTCAGTGACTGATCCGAACGTTACCGTAGTTACGGTAACCGTTGACACTATCGATGGGAGTTTGAAGAACCCGGCTGTTCTGACAACGTATTTTACACAGTGGAAGTAATGAAAGAGCTCGCAACTATGAATCATAATCACCTCGGGTACACATTATTGGAAATTTTAGTCGCAATGACGATCATCGCATCAGTCGGTATTCTCATCACACAGGTATTTTTTACCACGACAAGGACGAATACGAAATCAGAGCTGTTAAAGGATGTAAAACAAAACGGTGATTTCGCCGTTGAGAGTATGACGCGGATGATCCGGAATTCTTTTGGCGTGGATTCAGACTGCACGGCAGAAGGAACCGCACTTAATTACATTCAAATTAGGAATCCGGACGGTATCGATACCACATTCGGGTGTGTCGCGGACGGCAGTGTAACAAGAATAGCATCGACGAGCGCCTCTTCCACCAGCTAGGATTATTTAACAAGCTCAAACGTGACCCTCGGAGGAACAGACTGTCCAAGCAGCAGCCTGCAGTTTACCTGCACGTCATTTGCCGGTGAACCTTCAAAAATATCGATCCAGTTTCAATTAAGTCAGACGGGTGTGCCGGTAGATCAATTTGAAAAGGCGAGTACGAGCTTTGAAACGGTAGTGTCTCCGAGAAACTAGGCTTGTCAAAGTCTGCATCAAATTCTACAATGATAACAGTATGAAACAGACAATGAAGTCAAATGGTCAGGTGGTATTAATAACGCTTCTCGTTTTAACCATCGCAACGACTGTGGCGCTCTCTCTCATCGCCCGTACAACGACGGATACAACGATAACGAGTCAGGTTCAAGAGTCATCTCGGGCGTTCAGCGCGGCGGAAGCGGGAATCGAAGAAGCACTGAAGAGCGGTGTCAGCAACACGAGTGTTCTGACTCCGGGTGTGTCATATAATGTGACGGTCATGCCCATTAACAGTGCGGCGGGAATTTATGAATTTCCCACAAAAGTGCTCAGAGGGTCAACCGCAACGCTCTGGCTTGTTAGCCATGATGCAACTAATATGGCCATCGAAGACCCGAGTAACCCGAATCGATATAAGAATTCATCGATTGATATTTGTTGGAATACGGATGCAACGACAATTCCGGCGCTTGCGGTCACGTTATTATACAAAAAGAGTGACGGCACATATCGAGTGGCCAAAGCGGCATTTGATCCGGATAGTACCCGTGCTCAATCGGATAAGTTTACCTCAGCGTACACCGCCGGCGGGTGCGGGACAAACACCGGAACGGATTACCGGATAACACTGACGTTTAACACGTTAGGCATTAATCCCCTCGTAGACACGCTTATGGAGCTTCGCATACGGCCGGTCTACAATGATGCAACAATTGCAATTGACGCCGGCGGAACGGAACTGCCTCTCCAGGGTAATAAAATTGAATCGACGGGTACAACGACGACCGGTATGAACAGGAAAATCGTGGTTTATCAGCAATATAGGTCACCATCGACTATTTTTGATGCAGCTCTCTATAGCGAAGGCACGCTGACGCAATAGAGAGTAATGATATACTATATATAGAAGCCTTGTGTATTTGCTGCCCTTATGAATACGACCGTTGGGATAGATATTGGTTCGCATAGCATTAAGCTCATTGAATTTGCGAAAGAAGGAAATCAGATTGCGCTCATGTCTGCCGGGAGCGTTCCTACACCTCCCAAGGCGCTTACCTCGTCAATCCAGGCCGATATGGAAGCCGTTTCGGTATCGCTGAAACAGCTAGTCAAAGATACAGGTACCAAATCCCGCGAAGTGAATATAGCACTACCGGAATCGAAAGTGTTCACCCGTGTTATCGAAGTTCCTCAGCTGTCTGCCCGTGAACTGACCTCCGCTATTAAGTGGGAAGCGGAACAATATATTCCGCTGCCTCTCGATCAGGTAAATGTGGATTTTACGGTCCTTCGGGAAAGCAAAGACACCGGTACGAATAAAATGGAAGTGCTTCTGGTGGCTGCTCCTAAAGCTCTCATGGATAAGTATCTAACCATTCTTGAAATGGCGGGCCTTACGGCTGTGGCAGCTGAAACGGAAATTATTGCAACATCACGAGCTATTGCCCGGTCCATCCCGAACGTGAGAACGGTTATGGTCGTTTCTCTTGGGGCGCAGACGACGGATATCGCAATATTGCGAAGCGGCATACTTGTGTTTACGAGGTCGGTCAGTGCCGGAGGAGAGGCAATCACACGGGCAATCTCACAAAATTTGGATTTTACCATTGCTCAGGGAGAAGAATATAAGCGGACTTATGGATTACAGAAAGATAAACTTGAAGGAAAAATTGTGAATGCGACAAAACCGATCATGGATACAATAGTGAACGAAATGAAACGAGCAGTAGCGTTCTATGAGGAAAAATACAAGGACCAGCATGTTGAAACGATCATGTTAAGCGGTGGCACGTCGCGTTTACCGGGTATGGTTGTATACATTGCCGAAAGTATCAATGTCGAAGTCCAGATGGCAAATCCATGGATTGGTATTGTCAGAGATAAGCGGTTTAATGTCCTGAGTACAGAAGGACCTAATTTTTGTATCGCCGTAGGATTGGCGCTACGTCAATAATATTTGCGCATATGGCCCCACTTCAAAGCAGTATAAATCTTATACGAACAAGGACCGGCGCGTCTCCGCAACTTGAAGCGATAGAAACAAGCCTGAGAAGAACGGGGTACGTGAGCATCATAGCATTCTTATGTGTCAGTATAATTTGTACAGTAATTTACGTTCTTTTTAACCAAAATAAGCAGGATCTGCAGTCCTCAAAACAGAGTCTGATTAATGAAGTTACCGGAAATGCACAAAAAGAGGCCCTCTATCTCTCCATCAAAAATAGGACACTCATTGTCGGTAAAGCTCTTGATAATCTGCATCCATGGGCGGACCTGCTTGACAGAGTAAACGCTTTTTCTCCAGAGGGTTCGTTAGCCGGTATTCTGGTGGATGATGAAAATAAAATTATCCTGACATATAAAGTTGCTTCATTCAACACGCTCCTTCAAATCGTGAATGCCATCATACAAAGCGCGAATACAAATCATCTTGTCAGTCCACAGCTTGTGTCTCTTCAACTCCAGAATGGGGGCGGCATACTTGCGTCTATTTCGTTTTTTGCAGTTTTTTAATATATGACACCACTACCCAAACTCTTACGGACATATCAGGGAATTATCATACCGGTTTTAATGATACTCATCGCCGTCTTGGGTACGGTTTTCGGCATAGTTCCGATTGTCGGTAAGATTATTCAGATCCGTACTGATTCCGTTGCACTCTCATCGAGTGTATTGGAGTTGCAGTCAAAGATGACCGTACTCAACAATGAAGATGAGCAAACATATAAAGATCAACTTCGACAACTTATTTTGGCGGTTCCGTCGGATAAATCATTAACAACGCTTTTTACAACGATTGATGCGCTTGGCGCACAAAGCGGAGTAACCGTTGTGGAAGTTTCGCTGACGAAACCCGGATCTATCGCTACCCAATCGGCACAAAAACAAACGAATGAAGAGCGCCAGATCGGGAGTAGTCTGCTGCCTTTCAGTGTGACGATTGCGGGAAATTATGATCAAATACATAATTTTCTGGCCCAAGTAGTCTCCGTGCGCCGGTTTTTCCGCGTGCGGGATTTTGATATTTCATTTCTTGATCCGTCAAATATAACCGTTCATTTGGGAATGGATGCATTTTATTCACCGATTTCATTGACGATCGGACCCGTTGATTCTCCTATTGAGCCGCTTACGGCAAAAGAAAACCAGATTATCGCAACGGTTGAAAAAATGCCCGTTCTTGGTATTGCAACTCAGTCGGACTCGTCGATGCCTCCTGTTCTTAATACCTCCCGGACTGATCCGTTCTCCCCGCAGTAGATATCTTTTTTAGGGTTTCAGTAGGTCGGGTCGTCGTTTTTTTGTACGTTTGAGTGCTTGCGATTGTCTCCACAGGTCGATTTTTTTATGATCCCCTGATAATAATATGGCCGGGACTTTGTAGGTTTTATATACTTCGGGCCGTGTGTATTGCGGATATTCGAGGATAGGTTTTGAAAAGGATTCGTCGCGTGTGGCTTGTGATTTTAAGAGGGCATTCGGGAGGAGACGTGTAACACTGTCAACAACTATCATTGCCGGGAGTTCCCCGCCTGTTACGATATAATCTCCGATCGAGAGCTCTTCATCGACAAGCCCGCGGACGCGTTCATCAAACGTTTCATAATGGCCGCAGATAAGGATTATATGGTTTTTCCGGCTCAGCTCTTTTGCTTTTGTTTGGGAGTACGTTTTGCCCTGCGGGTCAAGAAGAATCACGTGAGATGTTCCGCTGTATTTGTGTTTTATATCGTTTAACGCACGGTCAATAATATCTACGCGTAAAATCATCCCGTGTCCGCCGCCATACGGGCGGTCATCGACACTTTTGTACGTATCTTCCGCATACTTCCGAAGATCAATGTAGTCGATTGAAACCAGATTATTTTTGACGGCACGGTGAATGATCGACTCATCAAACGGACCGGCAAACATATGGGGGAAAAGTGTCAGTATACTGATATGGAGCATATCGGGAGACGATTAGACCTGTTCGCCTGCTACTTCTTCTGTAACTTCTTCAGCGAGAACCAGGTCAACATAGACATTTTCTTTCGTCGCCATGAGTTTAAGAAGGTCACGGAGCGCTTTTATAATCCGCCCATTTTTTCCGATAATTTTGCCTATATCTTCCTGATTTGCGTGGATGGTGAAAAGCATCCTCGTATCTTCCTGTGTATCATCAACGACAATATCATCAGGATGATCAACGATTTTCTGCAGGAGAAAAAGTAATGTATCTTTCATGAATTATGACAAGAGTTTCTGAACAGCTTCAGTAATCTGCGCACCGTTTTTCTTCCAATAGGCGACGCGGTCCTTATTTATCTGAATCTGCGGGGGTTTGACGAGAGGATTATAAAATCCGAGTATCTCGACCTGTTTTCCATCACGCCGCTTCCCCTCTTCGATCGCGACGATCCTGTAGGTTTTGCGGTTTGTTGTGCCTGTTTGTGCAAGTCTGATTTTAAGCATTGAGGCTATATAATATCATGTTTTACCGATCTTCTCAAGCGCTGAAGCTGCTGCCATCTGTTCTGCTTCCTGTTTTGATTTACCGGACCCGCTTCCAAGAACGACGCCCCCCGTGGTCGCTTCAACCCAAAATGTCTTTGCATGGTCCGGTCCTTCGCTTTTCACGACCTGATACGTCGGAGAAACGCGCGATTCTTTCTGCACAATTTCCTGAAGCAGACTTTTATAGTCGATATAGGATTTGGTGTCAACGATGTCCTGTGCGTTGGGGAAAAGGTTTGCGGCGAGGAATGTCCTTGCCACCTCGACTCCCTGGTCAAGGAAAATTGCCCCAAGAAGCGCCTCAAATGCGTCAGCAAGAAGCGACGAATTCTGCCTGCCGCCTGATGCTTCCTCGCCGTGGCTTAACTGTAGAAGTGTTCCCAAATCCAGTTTTTTGGCGACTTCAGCCAAACTTTGCGTTTTAACGAGACTGGATCTGATATTTGTAAGCGTCCCCTCAGGGAAATCCGAATACTTCTCATAGAGAAAATGGGATGTCAAAAATGATAATACGGAGTCCCCTAAAAATTCCAGACGTTCATTGGATGACTCCTGATGTTTTGCTTCATTGAGATATGAACGGTGAATAAACGCCCGTTTAAGAAGCGCATCATTATGGAAATGGATGTTAATTTTGGTTTCGAGATCCGTAAGTGTCACGCCGCCTCCTTGAGAATTGTTCCCAATACACCATTCACGAATTTGGCACTGTTTTCGTTGCCATACGATTTTGCAAGCTCCACAGCCTCATCAATGATTACTTTCGGCGGTTCACTTTTGGTTGTCGTGAGCTCATACACGGCAAGCCGTAGGACGGCAAGATCGATGTGGGCAATTTTTGGAAGCGGCCATTCGGGCGCAGCTTTTTGGATTTTTTCGTCAACTGCCGGTAATACCTTAATAATATCTTTAATATCGGGGTCGACCACGTTTTCTCTAAAGCTATAGGCGAAAAGTTTCTGCATGCGGTCAATTCTTTTTTGATGTCGGGGATCGTTTGCGGTCTTCATGGATGGAGAATTACGAATTATTAATTAAGGCACCAGTACTTTCCCCGCCTTAATTCCTAATTCTTAACTCTGTGACTTCTTTTCTTTTTTTATTTTTTGCTTTACGACTTCTTTCCCGTTGTAAAATCCGCAAGACGGACAAACTTGGTGAGCCGGCCGAAGGACCCCGCAATTTGAGCATTTGGTAAGTCCGAGGAGGGTTAATGAAATCGCGGCTTTTCGTTTGCCGCCCCGTCTCGTGCTATGTCTTCGTTTTGGTAGTGGAGCCATATAAAATTACGATTAATCCTGCGTAATAGGCTTTATTATACCCTGTTTGGCGTGTTGTCTCAAGGGGCCAAACGCCTTTAGACTCGGATCGATGGATGTTAGCGTTTTAAGCGCAGCCTGCGTTTTGGCTATCGTCTTTGTGTCGCTGAACGAAGCAATTTTGAGGCTCGGAATGCCATGTTGTCTCGTCCCTAGGAGTTCACCCGCGCCCCGAAGACTTAGATCGATTTCCGCGAGTTCAGGGCCGCTATGAACCGTTTCAAGGGCTTTCAAGCGCTTGAGGGTCTTCTCATCTTCCGATTCGGTAAACAATAGACAATAGGACGCGAGAGTCCCTCGTCCGACCCTTCCCCGCATCTGATGTAGCTGCCCCAAGCCGAATCGGTCGGCAGCTTCAATGAGCATAATTGATGCATTGGCAATATCGATACCGACCTCGACGACGGGAGTTGCAACAAGTATCTGATGTTTTCTTTTTGTGAAATCCTCAAGCACTTTTGTTTTTTGATCCGCTTTCATTCGGCCGTGAAGTAATCCGAGGGATAGTTTCGGGAAAACCTTTTTGAGTTGTTCAAATTCCTTCGTAACCGCCTTTACGGTCGTCAGACTCTCCGATTCTTCAATAAGTGGACAAATGACAAATACCTGCCCGCCCGTTTCTTTTATTTGCTTGGTAATCCACACATACGCCGATTCTCTTTTTTCGTTCGGGACGACCCACGTTTTTATCTTTTGACGCCCCTGGGGCATGGTATTAAGCGCGGAGAGGTCCAAATGTCCGAGAATCGTTTTGGCGATCGTCCTCGGGATCGGGGTTGCTGTCATCGTGAGAAGGTGCGGAATTTTGCCAGTTTCGCTTTTTTTCATGAGCGTCGCACGCTGCGTAACGCCGAAACGGTGCTGCTCGTCTATGACAACGAGCCCGAGGTCATCAATCGCAAGCGAATTCGTAAGAAGCGCGTGTGTTCCGATGATGACCGACGGGGCGGCTTGACTCCGTTCAACAATCGTCGTTTGGTTTTTTGGATGAACCGTTGGCAACGTTTTAACATCTCCACTCACGAAATCGACGCGGATCGAAAGCGGATTAAGAAGCGCTGAGATAGTTTTAAAATGCTGCTGGGCTAAAATTTGGGTCGGCGCCATGAGGATTGACTGAAACCCGTTTTTGTATGCGACATACATGGCAATGGCAGCTACTACGGTTTTTCCAGATCCGACATCCCCCTCAAGCAATCTGTTCATAGGGTATGGGTGCTTTAAATCGGAAAAAATGTCCGCGAGCGCCGTCTTCTGGTCATCGGTCAGGCGGAATGGGAGGGATGAAATGAGTGAGGAAATTTCACGCTCCGGGATTGAAAACATATGTGCACGCTCGTGCTTTAACCGTTCATACTTCTGCTCGTAGGCGCCGACTTGAAGTGTCAATATCTCATCGAATGCAAGCCGGGCGCGTGCCTCCCCTGCTTTTTCAAGTGACTGCGGGAAATGGATAGTCTCAATCGCACTTTTAAGGGGCATAAAATGCTCGCTTTGAAGGATTTCCTCCGGCATATAATCGACAATATTCTGGGCCATATTTTCCAGAACGAATGCAATCCGACCCCGTAACCACTTGGATGAAACACCTTCCGTTTCAGGATATACAGGGACAAGTCGGCCGGTATGAAGGGACGATGCAGTTACATCCGCAACAACTTCATATTGAGGGGAATTCATGACCAGCTTGTGACCGAACCAGTTGATATTTCCGGATAGTCTCACGGTTAATCCTTCCCGTATGACGCTTCGGAGATACGGTTGGTTAAACCAAACGACGGATAGTTTTCCCGTATCATCGACCACCCGTGCCTCCTGTATTTTCTTGCCGGTTTTGGTAAAAAACGCACTGAATTTTTCGACCGTCCCCTTTACCGTCACCGTCTCTCCCGGCTGGACTTCACCAATGGTTGAGACGAGCGAGAAATCGTCGTATCTAAATGGGATGTGGAAAAGAAGCTCATCCACCGTTTCTATGCCTAATTTTGTGAGACGCGAGGCCATCACCGGCCCGACGTGTGGGAGATATCGGATTGGGGTTTCGAGGGACAGTTCCATGACCCGATTATACACGTACGATGGAAATTATCGAGAGGCCGCTGCCTGGGTTATCTCAAGGAAAGAAGAGGTAGAAATGAACTTGCGATAAGCGCAACCGATGCGATAACGACAATTATTTTCCAAAATTTCTCGTGCTTCCTAAAAAAGTTCATATTTTTTGTCATTGCGAGCCACTCTGTGGCGAAGCAATCTTTTAGGTTAGTTTGATTCTAAATAATCGTTTCTTTCCTACCTTTATTATATCACCATTTTGAATGGTGAGCTTCTCCTTTGATGCGTGAATCACGATGTCATTCTGTTCGACAGCGTTTTGTTCCAGTAATCTTTTCGCTTCCGATTTACTACTTGCCAGATTATTTTGTGATAAAAATTCGACTCTATCCCAAGTATCTTGCTTGATGGCAAGCATAGGAATGTCGGCCGACGATAATTGGGACGACTGGCCTCTTTGATGAATAAGTTCAAAATTCACTTCTGCTTGATGCGCCTCGCTTTCCGTATGCAAATATTCGGTTAGCTGAAACGCTAACTTCTTTTTGAAATCCATTGGATTGGCGCCCTTTTCAATTGTCTGTTTCATCGATTCTATTTCTTCCATTGGCAGATCCGTTAATAATTTAAAGCACGGGACGATCGCATCGTCGCTTAAGGACATTATTTTTGCGTAAAAATCATTGGGTGGGTCCGTCAACCCGATGACATTTCCCTCGGTCTTCCCGATCTTTACTCCTTTGGAATCGGCAAGAAGCGGAACGGTCATCACAAATTTTTCCTTTCCAAGCATCGCTTTGACGAGTGTCCGGCCCGCAAGCATGTTGAATGTCTGATCAGTACCACCGAGCTCGAGATCAACCTTCATGGCCACCGAGTCGTTTCCCTGGAGTAAGGGGTAGAGAAATTACCGGAGGTTTATCGCGTCGGCAGGCATGTTGGGGGGGTTGTGAAATTCCCGGT
>CAYLQG010000036.1:0-15013 GCA_964385705.1 uncultured Gammaproteobacteria bacterium | reverse complement strand
ACATCGCCTGAGGTGTCATGGATGTAGTACCAATAGTCCGAATCCTTGGGATAAATCGCGGCATTGATGGATTCAAGGCCCGGATTACAAATCGGCGTCGGAGGGAGGCCGGTGTTTAGGTATGTATTAAACGGAGAATTTATTTTTTTATCATCATCAGTGAGCGCCTTTTTCCACCACGATTTATCCGCCGCCTGATAACCAAGGGCATACTGAAGCGTTGCATCGACTTCCAACGGCCAGTTCGCTTTGAGGCGTTTGAGGATGATTCCTGCGATCACCGGCCGGTCTTCGGCTGTCCGCCCTTCGCGCTCAACGATGGACGCAAGGACGAGGGTCTGATCAAATGTGAGACCGGTCTTTTTTGCATCGGAGCGCATCTGCGGCGTTATTTTCTTATCGAAATTATTTAAGAATATCTGAGCAATGGCGGCGGCCGTCGCATCTTTAGGGATGAGATACGTATCAGGAAACATGTACCCTTCTTTTGAGTACTTAAGGATTTCTTCCTCCGGAATATCGAGGTCTTTGGCCAGAGTCGTTGCCATCTCCTCATCGCGCCAACCCTCAAGGGTCGTCACCCATTGGTCAAGCATCCCGTGCGTGAGTTCCACAGCCACATCTTTTGCGTTCATAGAGGGAGAAAGGCGGAATTCCCCAGCCTGGATCTGCCGCTCTATCCCTAATATCTTTACGAGAATATAAAATCCGGTCGGACTCCTAATGATGTTTTGTGCCGCAAGATTGGAGGCAATGATTTTGACGCCGTCGCCGCTATGGACCTGGAAAACAACCGGCGTCGTATTGGCTGAATCTACGGGTGAGATACTGTTATTCCACCAAAGCCATCCCAGCCAAGCGCAGAGAACGATCGCGAAGAAAATGATGACCAACCTTGATATGAATGAATAAGATTTACTTGATCTCATTGAGTGTTGCCCTTCTGTATTTACCGGACTGCGGATCATACATATACATGCGGCCGCACGCACACGTCACCTGGGCGGATGACCCGCCTGCATTCGGTTTCGGTAACGGTTTTCCGCATCCGACACATTTGCCCTGAGAAAGGAGCCATGCCTGCATCGGTGCGATAACGTTTTTAAACATACCAGGTAGTGAAATTTCGATCGTTGCCTTTTACACTTTTCGAAATCTCAATATCCTTCCATTATATATTTCTCTTTTTAGCCATGTAGCTTATCGATAACGGGCAAAGTGAAAAGTGTATCGAAATTCTACTACCTGGCATACTTTTATTCTATTTTATAAATCGTCACGTTCTTCAGCGTTTCGACTGCTTCCTTAAGCCGCCATTTGTCAGAACTATAGAGCGTACATAGTATATCATTTTTGTCCACCCGCTCATCAAGTTTTGTATTCAAATACATGCCCGCTGTCTTATCGTCGGGCGACCCCAATATCCGGCAGATCACGGTAATCTCCTGATTGTTAATGCTGTGCACGCGCCCATGTTTTGAGGCCCGGACCTCGTGCTTGTTCGTGGCCCAGATAAGTTTGTCGCTTGCGATGTCAGGATTACCGCCCTGGTTTTTGACGATCTCTTTCATTTTCGCGAGCGCTTTTCCTGACATGAGCATTTCGCGCGCCACAGTCTCCCCGCTTAGCTTTTTTTGATCCGGTGAATCGGCAAAACAGATATCGAGAAGTTTTGCTGCAAGCCGCAGCGCCTTTGCCTCAAGTGCCAGTGGTCTATCTTTATGCTGTTCTAACACCTGAAGGACGTCGCGCGTCTCTAAAACCGGTCCGATCCCCCGACCCGCATTCTCGCGGATTTCATTAATATCTACCGTTACATGTACGCCGAACCGCTTCGCGAGATACGTAAATTTTCTGGAAATGAGCTCTGCATCCCGCAGGTGCTGTATTTTCATCGTAGGACCGACGGGAATATCAAGAACGAGATGCGTGGCCCCCGATGCTATTTTTTTGGCCATGATGGAAACGATGATTTTATCAAACGATTCAAATGCGAGCGGCTGTTCAACCCGGATAAGGATGTCATCTGCAGGAGCAAGACCCAGATGTCCGCCCCAGACAATACACCCGCCGGATTTCCCGACCAATTTTTCAATCTGTTCCGGTGGAAATGTGACCGGCGCCAATACTTCCATTGTGTCTGCAGTTCCTGAAGGTGAGGTGATAGCGCGCGAAGACGTTTTCGGTATCTGAAAACCCGCGGCCGCGATGATGGGGACGATGATCATCGTCGTCCGGGTTCCTGCCACACCGCCGGTTGAATGCTTATCCGCAACGATCCCCTTAAAATGCAGTATCGGACCGGTTGCTACCATCGCTTTTGTTAAATGATAGAGTTCTTCGTCATTAAACCCCTGGGTGAATCCGGCTGCGGCAAAATATGTCGTGAGGACCGGCCCCAGACGCTGTTTTGCGATTTCGTCCATGATCGCAAAAATTTCACCGTACGAAAGTGTCTTGCCGGTTAATTTCTTTTTTATCGCGTCAATCGCGACCTGTTTTTCATCGTCATTCATTTAGATTGTTGATAATTTTGCCTTAACATCGAGCCGTTTCCAGAGCGTCCCGGGAGGGACACAAGTGACGAGCGTTAAATATGAATCATCAAACTGTTGCTCAAGTGTCGATAAATCCGTGGGATCTACAACCACCATATCATAGACGACATATTTGTACGTCACTCCGTCATACGTCACAATGATCGGGTCGCCAATTTTGAGTGTGGGCAGGAGGGAAAATATCGTTTTATAATCCGTAGGTTGGTAAAACTGCGGAAGATTCGAGTGACCGAAAACAACGGCCGTTCCGTATTGCCCGGGCACTCCTGTGCCGCCGTAATGCACTAAACTCTCATCCAGATTGTCCCCGCCAATTGTGACGAGTGCATTATTTATCCTCAATTTCGGAATAGAAAGCGTATAGGTATTCACCTCGGTATTCACATGTTGCTGAGGCACCATCGGATACCACGTGTTTGCGTTTACTGATATATCAGTTCCTGAGTTAAACCCGTCGGTCCCGGCTGCATACGCCACCGTCGATAATGAGGTCGTCTTGGCCATGTCAGAGGCTTCATTCATCGGAGTAATCGTTTTTGCAAATAACTGATCCCCTACCAATGAAAAAGAAACGATCGGCCAGAGAACCCAGATGAGTATTGCTCCCCCAAGTCCCATGAAGACAAACGATAACCACATGGGTTTTTTGTGAACGCGCCGTCTAACAGGCGGAGCCTTAACATAGCGATATAGAGCCATAGCTTATTGAATTGCGAGAGAAACGGTAATATTATTTTTGTTTAGTGGAAGCCACTGTTTGGTCGGACTCAAGCGGAATGACACCTCAAGCCCCGCAACTCCGATGAGCGTTTTGGCATACGTTTGTACAAAGGAAATTCCCTTGCCCGCGACCGCATTTTTCACCGCCGTGGTATCTATAGTCGGCAATGCAAAAGCATGCATCGCCACATTCGCCGTGATGGTTCCGTTTTTTTTCACGGTTACGCCGCTTACGGATATCACGGTTCTTGCTTCGTCGATCGTATAACCTGCCGGTATCTTATCTCCGAGTGTCGACGTGAGATATGCCCGGACATCTGCCTCATTATAGGCGATACCGCTGACGGTGATCGTCAGTTTTCCGGTGAGCTGAGATGCCTGCTGATCTATCTGTTGGTTGAACGTTTTTTGTGTGACGTTGGTGGTGACTGTACCGTCTATAAGTTTTTCATTTCCGCCGATGGCGGCTGACAATTGCTGTTGGGCCTGACCCACAAGATCCGTTGACTCCGCTTTCACCAATGCATCATAATCAGATTTTGCAACAACCGTAATCTGCTTGCTCGTTCCTCCGGTGAAAGGCTGATCATTGTGGGCTTGTGCAACACTTGTTGAGTTGTCCGCGATGGTAAAGTCATTTCCGGCGGGAAGATTGCTTTGCGTCCCGATTGCGACTGCCGTAACATTCGCCGTAGTTTTACCAAACGTTAATGATCCGATATTTTCGCTTGCTGAGGCAATATCAACGTCGGTGTCCAAAGTAAATTGTAATCCGCCGGTTGTAAGTTTTGTCCCTTTTTTGAACGTCATCTCATCAAGCGACTTGTTGTAAATTGTGACAACCCCTTTCGCCGGATCACCTACGTCCTTTTTCCCGTTCACGGGAATGGTTTTCTCACCATTTACCGACTGTTCCTCTTTTTTACCGGGAATAACTTTGTTCTGGGCATCCACCGTTGTCGCATTCGGGTCGATGGTGATGGCATCCGCGGCATCAACGGACTTCTGTATTTCACGGATAGTGATAGTTGCGTGCGGAAGGCTCCAATAGAGTAACAATGCGATGAGAAGAACAATAATGCCGCCTGCAATCCCGAGTAGTTTTGTTTTCTGCCCGCCCGATCCGAATAAGCCGCCAAACCCAGCGAATATCCCGGAAAAATCCGCATGAGGCAGTTTTGGTAAAACCGAAGACGCGCCCTCCTCCTTTTCCTCCTCGTCAACCACGGCAGGAATAGCTGAATCCCTCCGCAATTGTACTTTCTCCTCAAGGACGTCAACGTCGGGTTTAAATCCTAACGATTCTGCATCAACCATCACGACGTTCGCATCAGCGGTTGCAGTCTCATCAACAGCAAAATCTTCCGCCACGTCTTTTTGTGCAACAGCCACTTCTTCATCGATCGTATCAACGTCGGCATCCGCATCAACCGACCCGTCGGCAACTGCTACCTGAGTTTCTCCCGGTTCTCCCGTCTCTTCCTCATCCCCGGGATTCACGGCATACTGGGCAGCTTCAACAGGAACGGCAGCCTTTACTTCGTCGGGGTTTTTCGGAGCAGACTCATCGACTGCACTCTCTTTATCCTCAATCGCGACAACGTTACCGAGTTCACTCGCGCCGGCAAGCGACACGGCATCAACGATGAGTTGTGATGAAGCGATCTCTATTTTTGGAAAATGTAAAAAATTTACTTTCGGGGTCCACGTGTGACGGAGAAGCTGACTCTTTATCTCCTCAAGTTCACTCGGCTCTGAACCGTGAAGCACGATACGCGCCGGCAGCACTTCGACATCGGTAAAACTTGCAAGCCCGTCCTCAACACAGAGCGCTATGTCCTGTTGCTTCTTCACTTCGCGAAGACCGGCCTGCACACCGATTTTATATATTAATATGGCGATGGAATCACTCTGTACACCTAATAATATGACGCTCGGCGGCACTCCCTCTTCTTTTTTCATCCGGTAAATAAGCGCCTGATGGATGGGCACGAATCCCATTGCCTGCAGATCGAGAAGCTCCATGAGCTGTTTGATCTCGAGTCTGATCTCTTTTTGAATTTCACCGGTGTCCGTAAGATAGATATTGGGAAGTCCCAATATGACCTTCGTCACATCCGTTAATTTTGTGCGTTCCTCAAGCGTCCCCAGCAGACGATCGATAGCGTCAGCCCGCACTTTCCACGAATCTTCGCTGAGTTCCTCGTTCTCTGATGCTAATATGTGGACTTCACCGTTTGCGTCAAATGACCAGAACGAGGCGCCGACAACATGCGAATCGAGATACAGCGAGACGTATGCGCTCGTACCGTCTTTTTTGGAATGAAACAGCGATGTCAGTGAATTAACGATATTCATATAGTATATTCGGGTGGAACATCCGTACTTCCATACTAACAATCGAAGCCTAAAGAAGCAATACAAATAGGTATTTTACTGTTTTTTGTCGGGGACGAAATATAATGCCGCTGAATTCATACAATACCGTTTACCCGTGGGCTCGGGGCCGTCATCAAACACATGGCCCAAATGGCTGCCGCATTTGTCGAGAACCTCGATCCGGGGCTCTCCGGTGACGCTGTCGTCCTCGCGAAGTACGAGAGCATCAGGGCTTATCGGAGCCCAAAAACTCGGCCAACCGGTCCCTGAATCGTATTTGGTCTCCGAACGGAATACCGGTTCGTTGCACCCGACGCTGTAGTACGTCCCTTTTCTATTCTCATTCTCTAACGCTCCGGTAAACGGAATCTCCGTCCCCTGCTGTCGCAGAATATTGTACTGGGCTGAGGTAAGAATCTTATGCCACTCACTATCTGATTTGAATTTTGTGGGGTCAAATGAACCTGATACTATTTTCCCGCTCCCGACCGCTGAGGGCTGAGTTGAATAGGGCTGAGGCGTCTTTTGTTTGCCAACGAAAACTATACCAGTTGCTACTAGCATAACAATTCCGGCGATTATGAATAGTTTATTATTCATGACGTGTGTATAGAACAAGCATTATACCTAATGTAGAAGAAATAAGTTCAAAGATACCACTATTATGATTTTGCGACAGCGCCGTAAATACGCCGGATACCTGCTCCTGAGGATTCTTCTTTGAGAATTTTAAATTTCCCTAGCTCACCGGTGTGTGCAACATGCGGTCCACCGCAAAATTCCGCGGAATAATAGGTTTTCGGATCGCCGACGAAATACACGCTGACTTTTTCCGGATACTTCTGTCCAAACTCCATCTGAGCACCTAGCTTTTCTGCCTTTTCCTTATCCATGACCACGCGGGTTACAGGAAGATCCTCGCTGATTTTTTTGTTCACAAGCACTTCAATTTGCGATAGTTCTTCCGGTGTCAGTTTACGCGCAAAATTGACGTCGATACGGAGCCGTTCGGCGGTGATGTTACTTCCCCGCTGTTTAATCGACGGATCAACAATCTTTTGAAGCGCCGCAAGGAGCAGATGATGCGCGGTGTGAAGCCTGGTCGTCTGTTCGCTGTGGTCGGCAAGCCCGCCTTTAAACATACCCTTCGCAGCAGTTCGGGAGAGCTCTTGGTGCTTCCGAAATTCTTCCTCAAACTGAAGCCTGTTGACCGTCTGACCCTTTTCCGTCGCAACCTCAACCGTCATTTCCCAGGGGAATCCGTAGGTTTCATAGAGATTAAATGCAATCTTGCCGTCGAGCTTACCCACCTTATCGATTTCTGCAATCCCCCGCTCCAATGTTTTTCCGAACCGAAGCGCTTCTTCCTGTAAAATTAACCGGATTTCTTCCGCTTTTTCGCTTACGGACGGATATGCATGTTCATATACGACTGCAATCGGTTCGACGAGTCTTCCGATATAGGTAAGGTCTTTGGATAACCCGAGTTTTCTTCCGTACAAAAGTGAACGGCGCACCAGTCTGCGAAGAATATATCCCTGAGTTTTGTTAGAGGGTAAGACGCCGTCCGCCATCATCATCACGCTTGCGCGCATATGGTCGGCGATAATCCGCATAGCCCGGGTTTCATCGGATTTTTCACCGTAGGTTTTCCCCGATACCGAGGACAGAATCTCAATAACGGGAAGGAAAAAATCAGTGCGGAAAACGTCGGGATTATCATTGGTTGCCGCAACCTGCCGTTCAAGTCCACCGCCGAAATCAACATTTTGTTGCGCGAGCTCAATAAGCGATCCGTCTTTCTGTTTCTGATACTGCATGAAAACGGAATTGGCTATCTCCATAAACCGCCCGCAGTCGCAGTTCGGGTGGCATTTCTCATTTTTATACTGTGACTTTTCATGAAATTCAAGCTCTTCTCCAAAATCAAAAAATACCTCGCTGTCCGGCCCTCCCGGCTCGCCCGGCGGCATATTCTGCGGTTCGCCGCTTCTGCTCCACCAGTTCTTGCGAGCACTATATGTGAATATGCGAGCACCCGCCGGTGAGGCGTGGTCGGCAACCTCGGCCTTAATCCCAACCCCCGCAAAAATTTCTTTCCAGATATCAATGGAAACCGTATCTTTCGGCACGGACTCATTTCCTTCAAAAACCGATACATAGAGTCTCTGAGGGTCAAGTCCTAAATCGTGCGTTAAGAATTCAAAAATCCATGGCAGCTGTTCTTTTTTGAAATAATCCCCGAGTGACCAGTTGCCGAGCATTTCAAAAAATGTTGTGTGACGGTTGTCTCCGACTTCATCAATATCCTGCGAGCGAAATGACTTTTGGCTGTCCACGAGACGCTTGCCCAATGGGTGGGGCTGACCTAATAAGTAAGGAATGAGTGGCTGCATGCCGGATGAGGTGAAGAGCGTGGTCGGATCATTTTCCGGCACTAAATTAGCAGAGGGAATTTCCTTGTGCCCGCGTTTCTTGAAAAACGAAAGATATTTTGATCGAACATCCTCTGATTTCATATAGTGCATTATACCATTTGAATCATGTGTTAGGAGCACTAAGGAAATTTACTTATATTAACCGTATTTGAAATTGTCTAATTAGAGTACTAACTAAATTTATCAGCTATTCAGAATATTTTTTACGATTCCAATACATACGTGTGTCATTTTTATATGCTTCGCCATCACTTGCAATATCGATCGCTATCATTTCGATCAAACCAGGTCTGTCAGTTATACCCATAACCTGCGGAAATGCTAAAAAAGTTACTACTGCATCCTCTTTCTCTTGTTGGTTTGACCCAAACATCCTTTGCACAAGCTGCTCATATGAGGTTTTACTTGTCAAAAATTGATTGTTATCAATATGCTTCTTTAAATATGATTTTTCTCCTGCCTGATACAGTGCATAAGCAATCGCTATTTGCGCGCTAGTACCCTCAGTTTTTTTGTATCTATCAATAATTAGCGTATTAAAAGCCGGAGTATTAAATTTTTCAAATGAAAATGTATATGCTGCAAGGGCACGGACATCTTCATCAGATGATTTACATATAACATTTGCCAGCCATGGATGTGAATCTGTCCCAGCTCCATCCACAAGTTCAAACATGAGCGGTAAATTCCGTTTCATGCGGCCTACAACCATCGATTCTAATATTGGGTCCGGGGTCATACGATTAACTCTAAGAGCCTCCATTGTTTTATCCTTAATATCAGCGACAATACAAGCAAATCCCATTGATACCCCCATTACACCATATCTTTTATTTAGTTCAGGAATCAAATACTTATTTTGAGTTTCTAAAAAAATGCCTAAATCACGGACCATCGCGTCTCCGGCAACACCTAAGTTTTTTTCTGTCATAAATACTCCTTTATTTCATTAACGGACGAATAATATCATATTATGTTGCTGTGTCAATAATTTTACCCATCTTCGAACTACAATTTGGTTTAAAATAGTCTGATAATCAATAATTAGCTATCGAAAGCTACGTAACATGAAGATTCTCAAATTAAAAAGGACTTAGGCGAAACCCAATTATCGTTTCTTCGGGACGTTTTTGAAGATGCGTCTTCTGAGTGCGGCGGTCGTATCAAGACTTTGCGATTGCAACTCTTCTATGTGAGCAAGTGCTGTATCTAATTTTTGCGTGGTTGATTCCGTCATATCTTCTTTCTTATCTTCAAGTGTCTCCATGACCTGTTCTTTTATTTCCTCGCCCTGCTTTACCAGCTCCTGCCCTTTTTTTTCTAATTGTTTTAACTGGTCGCCGAGATCATCAGCAAGACCCCTCCCCTTATCTTCGATAACTTTTTCAACTTTTTTACCTTCTTTTGTGCCGAGGAAAAATATAATGAGGGCGCCGACTAATCCCCCGATAAATAGTCCGAAGAGAAACTGCATGTCCATCCCGCGGCGATCATTATTCACGGTGATCTCCTTTTTTCTGAATGGAAGTGATCATAGAAAGTCCGGCGCGGATGCCGTTGACGAAACCGGCGGCGCTCGTCACGCCTTCGCTCACCGTTCCCGTAACTTTCCCGGCGTCATCAAGCATTTTGTTGCTTTTCTGTACGGTAGCCCGGAATTCTTTGAGAATGAGGGCGATCTGGATGCCGATAACAACGAGGACAATCGTGAGGGTTATACTGACGCCGATAATAGTGAGCGCGATAGGATCCATGGGCAGAAAAAAATGCTGACTCAAATGTGCGTTAAGTATTACGCAAAATCACGCGTATGTCAATGGTTTTCTCCTGTCGTGTATCCGACTTCGCGCGTAACGGTCGACGATTTACCGAACCGGCTTGTCGCGGTTATGACGATGTTATTTACACCTGAATCCAGGCCGACCTGATCGAAAAATTTACCGTCTCCGCGGACCAATACGCTTATCCCATTAATGGTCACGGTGGCATCAGGGTCCGTTCTTCCGAAGATGTCCACTCGACTGTCAGTCACCACCCGTTGGTTTGTCGGCTGGTCAACAATAAGTGGCGGCGGTTGGTTCAGCGTCCGGTATTGAAGCACAAAATACGCTAAAAAGAGCACTACGCAAACGACCACAATAAGTCCGATAAACCGGCCCGGCGTCAATTGGATAAGCGATCTGTTGAGCGGCTGTTCCATCCCTTTCGGGAGCAAACTCGATTTGGGTGCATCAGCAATCTGCCTTCTGAAAAAAGCCAACACAACGCGGCTGTCCATTCCTAAGTACTCACCATAATTCTTTACAAATCCTTTGGCGTAGGATAATGACGGCATGGTGCCAAAATCATTTGATTCGATTGCCCGTAAAAATTTTAAGCGGATTTTCGTGCCCTGTTCAATATCCTCAAGCGTTAGATGCTTGCTCTGACGGGCTTCCTGAAGCATTTCTCCGACAGTTTTCATATGAAGTTATTCCGCTTGCTGTTCTTGTTGTTGGGCAAGATATTCATCGGGGTTTTTCACCAGAACATCGCGTGGTTTTGACCCTTCGGCAGGTCCGATAATTCCCGCTTCTTCAAGTTGATCAAGAATGCGCGCCGCACGTGCGTAACCGACAGAGAGCCTCCGCTGGAGAAGCGATGCCGAAGCCTTGTCATGTTGACAAATGAGCCTGAGCGCCTGTTCGAACATCTGATCTTTACCGTCAGCGCTTCCACCGCCCATCATCCCCTTCTTTCCGCCGATTGCCACAGGATGACTCGTCACTTCTTCGGTGTATTGAACCGGCGAATTTTTACTTTTCAGGAATTCAACCACTTTTGCAACTTCATGCTCTGATACGTACGTGCCCTGGATGCGGCTCGGTTTTGACTGGTCGGCGGGAATGTAGAGCATATCTCCCCGGCCAAGTAATTTTTCAGCACCGGGCATATCCAAAACAACTCGGGAATCAATCATGGATGATACGTTAAACGCGATACGGGTCGGAACGTTCGCCTTAATAAGACCAGTGATGACATCGACGCTCGGCCGTTGGGTCGCGAGCACCAGATGAATACCGGTTGCCCGTGCCATTTGAGCGAGGCGACAGATCGTATCTTCAACTTCGACTGGAGCATAAGCCATAAGATCAGCCAACTCATCAATGAAAATGACAATATACGGCATTGCCTGAAAACCCGACAGTTCGTTGAATCCGTCAATATTACGAACACCGACTTCGGCAAATTGTTTATACCGGTGCTCCATTTCGCTCGTCGCCCACCGGAGTGCCGAGAGAATTTTATCCGGTTCAACGATAACGGGTGTCAGCAAATGAGGAATTCCGTTATATCCCGTGAGTTCAACGCGTTTCGGATCAACCATAATAAGCTTCACCTCTGAAGGGTTCGTTTGGAAAAGAAGTGATGTTATCCATGAATTGATAAGCACTGATTTTCCGGAACCGGTAGTGCCCGCCACCAGCGCGTGCGGCATTTTCCCGATATCCGCTATAACCGGATTTCCGGAGACATCAAGTCCGAGTGCAACAGCCAGTTTACTTTTGGCTTTCCGCATCACATCCGATTGAAGCATTTTTTTAAGGGTAACGAATTCAAGGCCCCTATTCGGAATCTCTATACCGACGAGATTACGCCCGGGAATCGGAGCTTCTATACGCACGGCGCCGGTCGGCGCGGAAAGCGAGAGAGCCAAGTCGCTTGATAATGACGTAATTTTCGATACTTTAGTGCCAAGGGCAATCTCAATCGCGTACTGCGTGACGGCAGGCCCTGAGTTAACCTCCGCAACTTTTGCCTGAATCCCGAAACTTTCAAGTGTTTTTTCGATGGTTGATGCATTTCGCCGCACATCTCCGCGGTCTGCCTTCTGTCCCGGACCGTCGGAAAGGAGTGAAACCGGCGGATATTCCCACATTTTCATATCGGGGGGTGTTGCAAGTGTCGTATCTTTTATCTTTACCTCCGCCTTGACTCCGGTACCCGCCGTGTGAACCGGTGCTTTGCCCGGAACCGGCGGCGGTACCATCGGCGCTTTGATCATCACGGGCTTACTATCATCCATGCCTTTAATTTTCATCTGCGTTTTACCGGGAGCAAATGACAGATCGTCTTTTTTCGTGAACAGTGAACCAAAAAAATTTCCGATCCCGCCGACTGCCGTCTCCGCTCCTGTGATGACGAAATTCATGACCGCATCAAGCGACGAATTAAAAAGAAGGATAATCCCGATAATAAATAAAGCGAGATAGGTTAAAAGAGCGCCTTCCGTCGAAAGATGGATCATGAGCACATTCCAAATTGCGTCACCCGCAATCCCCGCCTGCGTAAGGGCCATGAGGGATAAAAGAATAACACCGATCCCCATCGGAACATTGGGTTTTCCGATATCGGATTTTATCTTAAAAAAAAGAAAGCTTAAGGTCACGAGGAAAGGTGGTAGTCCGTACATAATCCAGCCGACGTGGAGCATGAGTTCTTCACGGAGCCGGGTCAGAAGTTCGCCATTGGCAAAAAACGAGAGTGTGATGATGCCGGCGAACAGCCAAAGCCAAATCGCTCCGACCGTAAGAACCGTTTGTTGTTTAAGCTTAATTTGAAACGGATTTCGTTTGTGGTACTTCCGTTTTCCCCCACCCAAAAAAGAACGTCGTTTCCTAGACATAGAGATAGTATAGGCCCAAAATTCGACAGCCGCAACCTTATTTGATATAATTTTACCTAAGAAGTATCACTTGACACCCTCCACTCATCGCGGCAGGATTGAACGCGGACGGAGGGATTTATTTTTTTAATATGGACATACGGAATATTGCAATCATCGCTCATGTGGATCATGGTAAAACAACTCTCGTTGACGGGATGCTAAAACAGACCCATACATTCCGCGAAAACGAGGCTGAAATGACTCAAACGACGATTCTCGATAGCAACGATCTTGAGCGGGAAAAAGGGATCACGATCCTCGCGAAAAATACCGCGGTCCGCTATAACAATACAAAAATCAATATTATCGACACCCCCGGTCACTCCGATTTCAGCGGCGAAGTTGAACGGACGATCAATATGGCTGACGGCGCACTTCTCATAGTGGACGCGGCTGAGGGCCCGCTTCCCCAGACCCAGTTTGTCCTTCAGAAAGCACTTGAAAACAATCTCAAAGTGATTGTTGTAATTAACAAAATTGACCGCAAAGACGCCAGAGCCACCGAAGTGTTACGGGAAACCGAAGAATTATTTCTCCGGCTTGCGAAGCATGAACATCATTTGAACTTTCCGGTTCTCTACGCAATCGGCCGCGAAGGCAAAGCTTGGGAATCATATCCTGGGAATATGAACCTACCGGGTGACCTCACACCGCTTTTTAAGACGATTATTGAACAGATTCCCCAACCGAAAATGGATGCTGATAAACCATTTAAGATGCTTGTTTCTACCCTCGATTTCGATAATTACAAGGGGACTTTTGCAATCGGCAAAGTCACCCAGGGGACTATTTCTCCCGGTCAATCCATCGTCCACCTTCTGGAAAACGAAAAACTCGGCCAATGTAAAGTCGAACAGGTTTTTACCAGTGTCGGCCTCAACCGCGTCGAAGTTGCAAAAAGTGAACCCGGCGATATCATCGCCCTCACCGGAATCCCTGATGTCGGCATCGGACACACGATTGCTGATCCATCTGATCCAACAGGATACCCGATGATAAAACTCGAAGAGCCGACGCTTAAAATTTTAGTGGCTGCCAACACTTCCCCACTTGCGGGCCGCGACGGCAAATTCTGCAATGCGCGCCAGATCCATCAGCGGCTACTTAAGGAAAAACAAACCAATATCGGCCTCAAAATCGATGAAAATCCGTCAGGACAGGGATTTATCGTCTGCGGCCGGGGCGAGCTTCACCTTGCGGTATTAATTGAGAACCTTCGCCGTGAAGGATATGAACTCCAGGTCAGTAAGCCGGAAGTGATCCTGAAGGATATTGACGGCGTCAAAAGCGAGCCCTTTGAGGAAATCACGATCGAAATCGATACGAATATGGTCGGTGTAATCACTGAGGAGTTGGGGAAACGCCGCGCGGAGCTTTTAGATACCCACACCGACGAACGGAACATCACCCGCATGGTCTATAAGGTCTCGAGCCGGAATTTGCTGGGGTTCAGGAGTGATATCATGACCAAAACCCGCGGGAAAGGCATTTTTGCCACTCGGTTCATTGGATACTTCCCGTTGACTCCCCACATACCGAAACTCAGAAACGGCGTCCTTATCTCGTGGGAAACCGGCGTCTCCTCTGCATATGCCCTCACGACCGTCCAGGACCGCGGTAAGGCGTTTATCGGACCCGGAGTACCCGTCTATGAGGGGATGATCATCGGCATCAATCCGAAGCAAAATGATATCGATATCAATGTGTGTAAAACCAAGAAGTTAACGAACATCCACTCTGCCAATGCCGATATCGCCATCCAGCTTGATCCGCCGACCGTTCTCTCACTCGAACAATGTCTCGACTTTATCGAAGACGATGAGCTATTGGAAGTGACGCCAAAAAACCTGCGTCTCCGCAAAAAACACCTCGCCAAAATCGACCGCGTAAGAGCGCAACGAGCTTCGTAAGTAATGGTAACTGACTCGTCTTCTAATAAATATAGTGATATACTATGATATATATGAAAATATATACTCATCCAAAACCATACGATTACGGCGAACCAGAAGAAGGCGCTACAAAGCCACGACTTTTGGCTGAAGGAACACGAGAAGAGTTATCCAATATATCCATCTCGGAGTTACAAAGCCAGCTTAGTGAAGCCAATGAAGTCTCCACAATCGATTTATTGGTTATCGATGAAAAAGCTAATAGATTTGGATATATTTTATTAAAAGATGGACCAGATATAGATGTTTTCGCTGAAC
>CAYLQG010000035.1:0-15370 GCA_964385705.1 uncultured Gammaproteobacteria bacterium | reverse complement strand
GATAGGACGGAGTTCGTCTTCGAGGTCGCGGATGGAAAACACGGTCAACTGGTTCCGTATCTCGACGTTGGTTTGTTGATCGAATATTCCGACAAGACTTCCTTTGACAAATTTTTCAATCCGGTCTGCTAGCCCCCTTGCCGTGACATCTTCCATGCCGACGAGCGTTTTATAAAGGTCTTCCATAAGCGGTGGCTCCTTGGTCTGTGTCTCAGGGTCGGGCGTGATGCCCTTTTGTTTATACGCAAGGATAAGTGCGCGGTCGAGGAGTGCGTCCTCTGACGGCGTGAGCTTTCCCATAACGACACGGAAGAACCCATGGAGTGAAAGAATCTTCTGGTTAAGTTCGCTGTCTTCCTGGACTACTCCTTTTTGATGGAGGAGGGCAAGGTCAAACGGATTAACTTTTGTTGCGGCTCCGAAATGGAAGCGGATATATTCACCGCCAAGAGCGTGAGTTAAGGTCTCGTATTCATTTTCAGGATCGATGACGATGACCTCGGTGTCAAACATCAGGCTCCGTAATATTTCAAGCTTTACCATATAACTTTTTCCCGACCCTGATTTTCCAAATACGACAGTATTTGCGTTTTCAAGGGTAAACCGGTCAAAGATGATTAAGCTATCGTTGTGTTCATTGATGCCGTAGAGAATCCCTTCGTTGGCGGTAAGCTCGGAGGTTGTAAACGGAAACGTCGTCGCAAGAGAGGTCGTGTCCATGTTCCTTGTGATAACGAGGCGGTCCTGACCCATGGGAAGCGTGGTCTTCAGGCCCTCTTCCATTTGAAGCGTTGCGCGCTTCGTGACAATGAGAAGTGATGCGAGCGTGGCCTCTACCTGTTTTGATGTTTTGTTGAGATCCTCAAGAGATCGTGCCGGGATAGTGACGTAAAGCCCAAATTGGAAAAACCGCTGTGCGCCCTTAGCAAGCTCCTGTTGAAGCGAAAGAGCGTCTTCAAGCGCGACCTGAACGGACGGTTCGATCACGCGCCCGCGCTTCATATCCGATTGAATGGTGGCCTCCATCTCGCCGACCTTGCGCTTCAGGTTCTCTAAGACCTCTTCGCTCCTTGTAGGATATACATACATGGAGATCTCAAGTGTGTGATTAAATGAGATCAGGGGCTCGAGCCAGTTGGCGCTTACGAACCGCGGGTATCCTGCCACAAACATCGTACGGTAAAAATATGTCCCGATCTTCAGAAAATCAAAGTCAACCTCGATAGCCGGTGGGGCAATGATGTCTTTTACCGTGAGCGGGGCCGACGAGTCGCCGGGCTTCAGATTGTCGTTCGGCATCGGATCAAGAATTTTTTTCAGAATGGGCGGGATATCCATATGATTTATTGTTCCAGGACCGCCTTTTGTATCGTCTCTGCGTCAGGAGGCGGAACCCCGGGATTATATGCCGTAAAAAACAGCCGGATAAGCTGTTCGTTGTCCAGCTGGTGGGCTTTGAGTCCCACGCGGCTTAACAACCGTATGATCTGATCGCGCTTCGGATTAAGAACGATAAGCGCCTTTTCATAGATATAAGACCTTGGGTACGGCAAGCCCTTTTTTTTGCTTCCGAATAGCACGCTCGGCGAGCTTCCCAGTTCAAGGCTTGAGAACGGGAGGATAATGAAGAAATTCTTGTCCAGCACGTCTTTTTCTTTCACCGTTGCCGCGACAAACAAGCGGTAATCATGAATGCTTTTTGTGAGCTTTGGATTTTTTTCTTTCCGCTCCTGGTCTTCAAGGAGCCGGAGATAGGCAGTGACATCTTTGTGTTGCGTCCTGATCATAAGCTGGATGGGGAAGGATAGAGAGTTCAGGAGCCCAGCGTATGCAGAAATCATGGCGTCCTGTTCCCTCTCTGACAGGAGACCGAAGTTAACCGCGGTCGTTGTGACGACCATGGCACACGATCCATCAGCGAACATGATGACATCGTGGTCGACGGACTCTATTTCAGTAAATAGTTGTGATGACGATTTGATAGGGACGATGGGTGGGTTCATGGCGTCGGCTTTCCAAAAATCTCTTTTTCAAGCTTCTCGCGGTTCACCTGTTTTTGACTTTTTGCAATAATCTCAAGAGCCGGAACGATGGAACCATTGAGCGTGATTTGGACGCGGTCAAAAACATATCGGATCCTCGGGTCCTCGATTTCAACAAAATACACGCCGTTGGCAAGCGGAGTTGACGCGGCAAATTGGCCAAGCCTGTTTGTTTTTAAAGCCCGCAGAGGGACCCCCTCCTTGTCTTTTACGGTAACCAGGACCCCCGGTAGAAATGTGTTGTCGCTGTCTTTTATAATTCCGGTAACGATATTTGGGAACGACGTGAGTCTCGGAAGGCCTGCTTTCACGGCGCTTTCTGGAGTGATGATTTTCACCGTCGGCTGTTTGACCGCACCCGGTGTTGCCACGTGGGTTCCCGATTGGTTTTGCGGTGCAGGAGAAGGCTTCAGCACAGCGGGAGGGGGCGGGGGCGTCGCCGTCTGGCGTCGGAGCGCCACCAATTCCTTTTCCATGGTCTCCCGTTCTCCGAGTAGCTGTGTGAGCTGTTTCTGAAGTTCTAATACACGCGCCTCAGTCATTGATGAACTTGCGAGATCCTTTTTGAGTAAAACGACCTGTTTTTCGAGCTCCTCTTCTTTTTGTTTCGTTTGTTCAATAACCGCAGCCGTTGGTTTTGGTGTTGCCGGTCGGACGATGGGAGGTGGAGAAAAATCAATATGCCGGCCGGTTATTGACGGGATCGGATAGTTGTTTGTTGCAACGCTGGCATTCATCATTGTCGGTTTGGGCGTCGAAAATGTAAACATGCTGGCGAGCCACCCCCACGCAGATTGTTTAGGGTGGACCGTCACAACCGCAGGTTTTTGCTGAGTCTGTGCTGCGGGAGTCTGGAGCGGCCGCTGAACCGCCTGGGCGCGAGCGCCGGGGAAAACACTTTGTAATACATCTGCTATCGGGCGTCCAGCGGCGGGAGACGGGGGAGTGACAGGGGCGGCGTGTTGTTGGGGCACTGGTTGTTGTTTTACCGGTTGCGCTGGTTGTACGAGCGGCGCTGACTGCGCTGGTGTTACGACCTGTTTTGTCAGTGGTTGATTATGATTTACGGCCGGCGCAGGAGCAGCTCCGCGGGCCCATACAAATTGTGTGGGGCTGTAAACGCTTTTGATAAACGATAATACCCAGATGTCCATGGGTCGCTCTTCAACCGGGACAAATGCAAATCCGACGCCTCCGATGGCAAAAACTATCGTCATGGGCCAGGTAAAAAAGAAGGGGAGTGGCAGCTTATATGATATATATGCCAATATAGCGCCTCCGGCGAGATAGCCGAATTGTTTAATCGTCATGTCGCCGATAAGGCGGAACTGAAATGTGGTGACGTTTTGAGGGACAGGATGCTGTTCCATCGTATAATTATTGTACGGGCGTTTTTACTACCGCGCAATAGTACAAAGCGCATCAGGACCGTGAAAACTGATATTTTTACATTTCACGGATTTCACGAAAATATATCCGATATTTCACGCGCGCTGTGATAAGATACAGGTATGGATTCTCCGTTTGTGTTATTGGAAATAAAGAATTCAAGGGATTCTGAAGAAACACCCGCGGCGATGGAGCAAATTTTTGCGGCATTGGGGTCGGCGGGCGGTCATGGAGGGTTTTTTGCGAGGATATTCGGCCCCCGCCATGCATCAAAATACCTGAGTTTTGAGATCGTTTCCGTTAATTCAAGAATTCACTTCTTCGTCGGTCTCCCCACATATATGCAAACGTATGTCGAGAGCCAACTTACTGCACATTACCCAAAATTATTGTTGACTGCGGCTCCCGATTATGCGACGCATTTTTTCTCGCTTCCTCATGCTACCGCGCAGCTCACTCTCACAAACTCCTATTATTACCCGCTGAAAACATATAAAGACGCCAAAGATCTGGATGCTATGGCGAGCCTCTTGGGGCAGCTTGCAAAATTGCCTGTCGGCGAAGCGGTTGCTATACAGTTTCGCGCGGAACCGGCGGGGGTGGGTTGGCAGCAGGCGGCGGCAGGGGTCATCGCGCGGGGAGTCCCCGACGTTACATCAACAACCGGCCGGATGAAGGCGCACCCTCACGCACGTCTCATTGAAACGAAAATATCGGAAGTCGGATTTACAACAGCTATCCGCGTGGTCGCTGTCGGCGCACAGGAGGCCCGCGCAAAAGAACTTCTTAATTCGGTTGCGGGGACATTCGGGGTATTTACACTAGGAGAAGGGAACGCCCTCGCGCTTACTGAGCCCGCATTTTGGCAAAAAAAGAAGCTGGAACAGGGATTTGTGGAGCGAAGTGGGCGCGTGGCTCCCCGGCACCAGGTGTTAAACGCCAGCGAGCTTGCCTCTCTTTGGCATCCGCCGGGTCTCACTCTTTCCATGATTAAAAATATCTCCTGGGGCGCACAGCTTACTGGAGAAGCGCCGGAAAACCTTCCGATTGCTACAGATGATGAAGAGGCGAAGAAGCACATAAATTTTTTCGCGAGGACGGAACATAAGAACCGCACCGTTACATTCGGCGTACAAAAAGAAGACCGGCGGAAACATGTATATGTTGTCGGGAAAACTGGGACCGGAAAATCAACGATGATTGCCAATATGGCCATAAACGATATGAAAAATGGCGAAGGCGTTGCTGTTGTTGATCCACACGGGGATCTGTGCGACATCCTTCTTGACTATGTGCCCTCCAACAGGATTAACGATGTTGCATATCTTGATCCCGCCGACATCGAGTATCCGTTTCATCTAAACCCCCTTGAGGTAAAAAATACCGCATACCGTGAGCTCGTGTCCTCCGGCATCGTCTCTATTTTTTACAAACTCTATCATCTGAGTTGGGGGCCGAGACTCGAGTATATTCTCAGAAATACAATCCTGACACTTCTCAATGTTCCCGACAGCACGCTTCTTCAGGTCCCTGAGCTTCTGACGAATGAGAATTACCGGTTGAAGATTGTGGGGTCGATGCAGGATCGGGTGCTCAAGAATTTCTGGATCAATGAATTTGCCAAGATGAGCCCGCAGATGCGCAGCGAAGCGGTGTCGCCGATTCTTAATAAAGTAGGCCAGTTCCTTTCGTCGCAAACAATACGGAACATCGTCGGAAACCCGACGTCGACCGTCGATTTGGAGGACATGATGAATCAGGGGAAGATCGTCATTGTTAATTTGTCTCAGGGAAAGCTCGGCGAGGATAGTAGCGCGCTTTTAGGCGCCATGATTATCACCAAAATGCAGCTAGCAGCCATGAACCGGGTGTATCTTGCCGAAAGTGAACGGCGCGACTTCTACCTCTACGTCGATGAGTTCCAGAACTTTGCGACCACGTCGTTTATCAAAATTTTATCCGAGGCCCGCAAGTATCGACTCGACCTGACGCTTGCTAACCAATACATCGGGCAAATTGACGAAGACGTGCAAAAAGCGATATTCGGGAATGCGGGCTCTATCGTCTCATTCAGCGTCGGAGCGACTGATGCGCGGATCCTCGCGAAGGAATTTGGACTCAAATACAAAGAAGAAGAGCTTGTGGGCCTTGGTAATTATGAAGTGATTTGTAAACTCTCGATCGACAATCAGACGAGTAGCCCGTTTTCCGCACACACGCTGCCGCTCCCGAAAAGCAAAAATCAGAATCGGGAAAAAGTGATACGGAGCAGCCGCGAACGATATACAAAGAAAACAAGCAAATAATCCAATAACCCAATGCTAAAATAATCCAATGAACACATGGAGAAGCAAAATCGGGACATCCACGAGCGTATATATGAATTTGTTTTAACGGTATTGCGTTATATAAAGAAAGTTCCGAAATCATTTGAAAATCAGGTATTATTACAACAACTACTCCGATCGATAACCTCGATCGGGGCAAATGATTAAGAAGCAGATGGAGCATTAACGAAGGCCGATTTTATACATTGTTACGTAATCGTCCGTAAAGAAGCAAAAGAGTCGATGTATTGGATTCGTCTGTTGGCGGATACGAATACGATTAATCGCTCCGAGCCTAAGGACATTATGAATGAAGGAGAAGAGATCGTTAAAATTATTACGACAATTATCTTTAAAACACGAAATCGAAAATGATTGTAAGTTTGGAATATTGGATTATTCGTTTATTGGATTATTGAAATTTGATTACTATGAACATTTCTTTGCTCGGCGGAGCTTTTAATCCGCCGCATCTCGGACACCTCATGATCGCCCAGCAGGTGTTGGATTTTACCGACACCGACGAAGTGTGGTTCTTGCCGAATTTTGGTCAGAGTCCGCCCAAGCCGGTGGCAACGCCCGAAGAGCGGCTTGCGATGACGAAGTTATTAACTCTGCCTAAAACACGAGTTTCTACCATCGAAGTTGATAACAAGTTAGATGGCGAAACTGTGCACATCCTCCCGTTATTGCCGAAAGAACACACGTTTTCATTCATTGTCGGTTCCGATCAACTGGCGACACTCCATTTGTGGCTTGATTGGGAGAAACTGCTTCATAGCATGCCATTTCTAGTCTTTCCCCGGTACGGCTACCCCAACGAGCCGCTCTACAATGGAATGAAGGTTATTAATCATGAACTGCTAATCGGTAGCAACATTTCCTCGACAAAGATTAGAGATAGAGTCGGCAAAGGCCTCCCGATTGACCAGTTTGTGCCAAAGGAAGTTGAAGAATATATCTCCAGTCGCGGTCTTTATAAGACCAATTAACAGGTCTTGACAAAAAACCTGTTAAGCACTAATATATGCTCATGACTACGATATCCATTTCACAACTAAAAATAAATCCATCATCTGTTATCGCTCAGGCAGCAGATTATCCCGTGATGGTGGAAAACCGCAATAAAGTGCAGGCGTATCTTGTGGGGAAAACATTGTTTGAAAAAATTATTGCACTTCTTGAAGAGAAAGAGGATGTGGCTGCCGTGAAAAACACCGATTTTTCTAAAAGCAGGAATTTCGATGACGTGACTCAAGAGTTGGGGTTATGAATATCCTGATATCGCCTCGAGCGGAGAAAGAGCTCAAAAAGCTTCATAAATTTGACCAAATTGCTGTTGTTCAAAAAATACGCTCTCTTCGACTCTCAACGCCGCAGGGAGAAGAACGGCTAACCGGATATCCACATATATTTCGTGTTCGTGTAGGAAATTATCGGATTGTATACCGTAAAACACGGGACGACATATTTATTGTTCTCATCCGTCACCGGAAAGACGTCTATAAAAAGCTTACGGACCTGTTGGGATAGTTTTGACAAAATATAGCCGATTAGGTTCAGGCGTTGACGGTTGGGCTAACGCACTTTAGACTGGAATAGTGGTGGACAAATTATCGATTAACAATAATATTTCCTCAACAAAAATCAGGGAGCGGGTGGGCAAGGGTCTCCCGATTGACCAGTTTGTGCCGAAGGAAGTTGCACGATACATTCAGGAGAACCAGCTTTATATATAAGATCGCGTGCTTGCGCGTCAGATAAACGTCGGGATACAATAAGATAAAGAGATAAATATTATTTCTATGCCTGAAGATACTAACGAAAAGACGCCGATACTACTTCTAAAAAAATTGTTAGAGGGGAAGCAGCCGCCCCCGGATCGTGGCGCTGATGGTCCGCTAACGACAAAGGGCGTCCAAAGCCGCGAGTTCGCCCAGCGCGAACAAAAGGCAAAAGAACTAAAAAGCACTCAAGAGAATAAGGGGCCTAAGCCGGAGATGGACGCAAAGCCGAAAGCGGAAGCAATCGCTGACAAGTATAAGGAGGAATTGGTCCGAAGCGGAGTGCCCCTCTCCATAGAGAAAAAACTGCAGATAATTGAGCACGAAGTGCCAGCGGCAAAAACCGATACCCTTAAGCAACAGTTCGATGATTTAAAAAAAGAAATAAATAGCCAACCTCAGAGCCCTGACTCGCGAAACAGAATCGAAACTATCATCAAGGGAATTCCGGCCGACGTGTATACAGATAAAGATCTTGCCGACATCGCGCGTGAGATAAAACAGACGGCGTACGGCCATATCATGCGGAATAAAGCATATATGGTTGGAGCATCTATAGAGGATCGGGTACAAATGGGCGAGACGTTTAAAGACGCCAAATCGTCGAGAATTTACGAGGATGAAAATTATTTACGTGACATCGGAGAAAACATACTTCACCGCCCCTTAACGACGGCGGATATTCAAGCAGAAGTTCAGGTCTCTGAGGATTTGGTAAAGCATCTGAACGCCGGGGGTGACGAGGCAGATGTGGATCTGGTTGTCAAAACCATGCGGCCGGTTGAAAAGCTGGATGAAAAAACCGCCCGCCAAAAGATTGCCGAAGGACCTAAGTGGGCGCAGGACGCGGCAGGTAACATTACCCGTGATTCACACGCGCTATCGTTCCTCGGAGAGATTTCCGATGTGTATAAGATAAATCCTGATCTCGTTGATGATCCGACAAAGCTTAATCCCTCTCTATTGTTTACCAAAGGAATACAGCTTCGTGTTGATAGCGCGGATTTTTATGCGTCGCAGGGCGGGTCACCTGACGTTCTCGTACAAATGCAGGAGGGCGCTTCAGTTCGCGACGCCGTGGTTGAGCAAGTAAAACTGACGATTGAAGGCAGGCCGATGTTTACCAGCGACCGCTGGGATGAACATTTATATCTCATGAGCGAGCCCAAAGCGTTTGCGCTGGGGACGGGCTTTTCAGCTCTATGGGATCCTATCGCTGATCCAACTGATGCGCTCGATCCGAACGATCCCAGAGAAGCCGAGCTCATGAAAGAATTAAGAGGATTTAATAATTATACACAAGGGATGACTAACCCCGACTTATATGATCGGGAACTTCTTTCTCTATTTCATAAAATAAATTTTGATTTTGAAGACGTATTATCTAAGACGGGTGGCAGGCTGGTCCATTATAGGGAAAGGCTTCTGGGCCGTTTAACGGAAATCATGCAAGCAAATAATGAGCGTTTTAGTACCATGTTTTTTGAATGGGAAGACCAGCGGCGCGTGTTTGCCAATATGGAATTGTCGTTACAAAATTTGAATGATCAATATAACAAATATGCACGGTTGTATCCAAATAGCTTTCAGGAATCCATCAAAAGAAGCCAGGGACGTATGCAGGAGTTTATTGTTCAGCCTGATTTCCGCACAAAGATGATTGCGTATTATGAAAATCCAGAAAATTGGGGCCGTATTAATGAATATAATGAATATCAAATCGACGCTACTCATCCGTTCGCTGACCACCCAATTTATAAAACGATAACTGATGATGTTAAGTGGGAACAATATTTTAAAGAAATCGTTGATAATTTCTCTATGGCAGACGTATTCCAGCAGATTGAAGTAAGTTTCCGGGCAAGCGATTTTGATAAAATGGCAGACTCTTTGGGTGCAATCGGTGAACATGGTCCGCTCGTTCTTATGAAAGGGAGAGGCGGATTTAACAACGACGTTTATAAAGCCCTAGACCGGAAAGGCGTGTTCCGTGGGGCAATCGATGAAGACGGCGATGTAAATTTCCTGAACGGCGAGGGTCTAAAGAGAGTGAAAGATAATGCGCGTAAGGAATTTCTTTCTCCGGGAATGAGGGCCATCCACGAAGAGAAGTTATTAAAAAAATTCGGTCCGGGCTATAAATATGAAGAAGCGGTTGATCGGACAATTGAGGATATGTCTTCTCTTCTCATGATGGAGCTTCGAAGAGTTCGGTGGGGGCAACGTGGTCTCGCGATTCATCTAGGCGCAGAACAAAAAGGTGTATTAAGTACGCCTTTTACCTCGGTGGCGCCGGAAGAAGCAGCAGCACAGGCGCTCATGCCTTTGGAGGTGAACATTGAACATTGGAACTCAAATGATGATGTCACCCAAATGATGTCTGAAAGGATGACCAGAATAGATTCGCTTAGAACAGGATCAGGTGAATATTACAAAAAGATGGTTGAAAAAACATACAATATGCCAGCTAAAACACCGGGTGAAAAAGCCGCAAAACAAGAGGCGATAATGGAGTTAAAAAGATACACGTTTAGTATTTCTCAGAAAGATGGTCCCGAAGGCAGCTTGAACCACGATAGATATAAAAACGTCGTGGAGCGTAATTTAAATTTTTATTTCCGTCGCGAACTAGACACAGGGGAATTAATGGTATTAAAACCAACACGATTAGAAGATGTTACGAAGGATCAGCTGGTTCGTGCGCTGACGTTTCACAGAACTCTCTTGAATTTTACAGATAGGGAGATGTTAGGTTCATATGTGCTACGGGAAGCGTCGTGGATACGAAAAGCAAAAATTGGGATTTATAATAATAGATACTTTATAACAGAACAATTGCCCGGCCATGACCTAACCTTTAAGTTCGCGCGTTATCGCGAGGTGGGCTTGCATGAACGGGCATGTGATGAAGTTGCGGGTGCGTTCGATTTCAGGCAGGGGGATCATGGCGCTATGCACCATGCGATGGAGAAGCTCATAAAGATAGATGAAGCGCACCCGGAAAAAGAAGGCATTTTAATCACATTAGACAAGTGTTCTCCCATCTATGCGGTTGATGCATTGAAAGACGGGGGATATATGGAAGCAAATAAAATGTTTAAAGATCATGTTACGGATTTTAATATTTATCCCGAAGACGTGACTGGCAAATGGAATGCGTTTGCTGACCAATTTCTTATGAGAGAGGAATTGATTAACGCCGCATATGCCGAGCTTCCAGATCCAGTTCCTACAGCGCCCAATCCCGCTGACAGAGGATTCCGATTGAATTATGCCAAAGTAGATTTAGCGAATGCTAAGCTCGGTTTCTCTGACGAAGAATTTACCATGATGAAGGGTATTTTTGCGAAGTTGCATCCTGAGATTACCGATCCCGCCCAACTTGAGACCGTTGCGCTTCAGGATATGAAAAATCACCTAAAAGCGGGGAACATAATGACGAAATGGTTATTAGAACATGAACAGCTGCATGCCCTATCGGAACCCGTTAATGCTGCATATTTTTTGACGATTCATGAACAAGACGCCCGGAATCTAACTCTTGATGATGATGGCAATCAATTTTCTCTTACCATTCAAAAAGAAGACAAATTGTATGGTAAAGGGGCGGGAATTGTCCGAAATATCAAAGACTTGATGAATGTTCAAAAAACGATCGTACCATATTATCTCAAAGCGATGCGCATAGGGGTAAAAGAAGAAGAATTCGAGCAAAACCGTGATACAGTATTCTATTCGACCGAATGGACTGGAGGGCTTGATACCAACATTAAGGGGATGTTATATATGACTGCTGCGTTTAATCAGATTACACAAAAGGATTTATTAGCGGAAGCGATGGGTACGAAAGGTGAGCACCCGCTTGTGGCCCTATCAATACATCAGCGCATCGTGGGCACAGGAGGGATGGCAAGAGACACTAACAAAGTTGAGGAATCAATGCACAGAGCGGACGCGCGAGTAGGTGGAAAATTCGAGGAGTATTTCCCGAATGTAACCCATGTCGTTGAAAAAGAATCCCGTATGATAATCGGGCAAGTACAATGGCCGAAAGGGCTCAAAAATTTTGGTGAATTTATTTATAGACGGACAGGATGGAAGGGGCTGGCTGAATACTTTAATAAAAAAATTGTTTTAAAATCCGCTTGGATACCACGCCTTGAGGCCCTCGGGCTCTTAGGACTGCTTGGCCTTGGAGCTGGCGTCGGATCAAATTTACAGAAAGGTTTTGCACAAGGCAGTGGAGGCGGTGGAGGTGGTGGCGGCGGAAGCCACGACGGGCATTAGATGATATTATCCTCCGTGTCCACCCTCTGATTTTTGCCCCGTTATCTTATCCCACACATTTGCAGGGTTGAGCATCTTGATGTAATAAGCATAGGAGAGCCATTGACCAACTGCGGCTCCTCCTCCGCCCGTATCAAACATAGGCATAGCGGGCTTTGCCTTGAGTGCTTCTTTGACTGATCCCGCAACAGAAGGGATGGCAAAGAGAATGCCGAGCGAGATGAGTGCGCCAATTGCGGTTGTGTTGCTCGCCACGCTTGTATATGGGGGGATCCAAAGGTTCGTCGATCCCAATTTTCCGGGATTGCTTGAAAAATTGGCAAAAATTGACGAAAGCATGAACATGGCTCCGCCAATCGGAAATACTGCGAGATTTGCCGCAAGATTCTTTATCCATGAAGAAAATGAATTAGACCCGGGAAGTGCTTCCATAAGAAGCTGCAGCGGGGCCAAAAGGAGTGAAATAATTATTTGAATATAAGAAGAAAGAAAAAACGCGAGCAGTCTCAGAAAGAGAAATAATAGAACGATAGCAAGGACCAAATGGACAAGCGGCAGCGCGAACCCCGCAATGCTGATGCCGACACCAACGGGCATCGAAACAGTCGTGAGAGCAAGTCCGCCGATGATCGCGGCAATAGAACCAGATAACGCGGTGCCCTCGCTCATATTCCAGCCCAGGAACTTGAGCGGATTTACGTCAACGTTAAATAATTGCGCTCCGATGCCTCCTTGACCGTAGAGCGCATCGTTGGTATGTATGTGAAAAACATTTTGCACCCACCAGCCAGGATCCGGCAGATAATTCGTTGATTTAAAAATAGCGATGATGAAGAAAATAAGAAGATACATAATGTCGATCATGAATCCGACGATCGCGTAGGAGAACGTGATGAGGATAAGCGCAATGATGACGCGGGGGATGGCGTTTTGTGCGGTCACGACCGTCTTGGGATCGATCTTTTTCCGGAACATGATCATGAACCCGAGAACAATCATCACAAGCGCCATAAGGAGGTAAGCGATGTTGCGGAACGCTTTCCAGATGGGGAGAAGGGGCTCAAGGCCGCTGAATCCAATTCCCTGTGCGTACGCCTGATCGGGGATGAATCCGAGTGAGTGGCCCATGTCGGCCAAAAACAGCCCTGAGTCAGCGGGCTTTGTTGTATACATGTCGGCAATAACGCCGCCAAGTTGCATTGCTGTGCTTTGATTTAAACAGCCGGTAAAGTCATTTTGTGTTTTTGCGCCCGATATACAGACAGACTTGTCAATCATATCGGAGATGTCATAGGCGTTATTGGTATTTTGGAAATGGACGGTTGATTCGGAATTAATATCTGCGTTTCCGTAGACTGCGGCATTCGTGTCCTGTGCTGTCGGGAATTTCCAGGAACTGATGAGATTGCTGATAGCGGTAATCGGATTTGTTGTTGATGAGTCTGCAAAAACCACGTTCTTCGGAGCAAGAAAAGCCAATGATGAGAGAAGGATAAGAAAGATGAGCAGACGTTTTAGCATGTACTCCTTATTATTGACGATGCTGAGGGAACAGTCAATCGACTGTGTGCACATTATACAGACAGTCTAATTCCCGGTTGGAATTGTGAATTTAAGGATATCAGGAACCCCAGTAAACACACTGATAATGCGGATGATAAGATATGCCGCAACGATGATAACGAGCCCGATGATTGCGTTCGTGATGGTCCCGCGGGCCTGTTCCAGTTTCTTCTGATCACCTTGGGAAAATAAAAACGAAAACCCTGCGATAACAAACATGATAAACAGCGCAACTCCGGCAAGGGCGATAACGACATTGACGACGTTTGTGAACAAACCCTCAAGTGACTGAAGGGTCGCGACATCACCCTGCTGTAAATTCGGGAGTACGGCCGCATACACTGGGGACGCGCGAAAGAGTACCGATACGCTCATGAGTATGTGTGTTAGCTTCCGCATACCAATATTGTAGCAGAAAAATACTGTTTTCCACACAAAGAACACGCGTTACCCTAATTTGCAGAAGACTTGATAGGTTCGAGTGAAACTAGTATGGCTTCGGGAAGTTAAGCGCTCCGCCGATAATCGTGACGCCCAGGAAGTTCTGGACCAAAAGCATCACGGCCCATGCGGCGCCGACGATAATAAGTCCGACGATGGCATGAGTGATTTTGTTGCGTGCCGCTTCCATACCGGTTTTATCACCGCCGGAGGTTATCCACTGGATGCCTCCCATGATGAGGAAGAAAAATGCGAGGAGCGCAGCAATGATAAGGAGCGTGCCGACGACGGCGCTTATGAGCTGACCGATGTCGGTAATCCGGAAATTACCCGGCGTCGGGATATCAATCGTTGGATCAGCTGCAAAAACCTTAAACATATCATTCCTCCTTAATTATCACTTCGTATAGTATACCGTACTTACTCTATTGTTGCGCAAACATTTGCCGCTTGTCAACAGTATTTTCCCGCGCCGCTCGTATTACTGGCCGGGAACAGCCGTCGGAATCGGAAGTTTTGTTATATCAAGTCCGAAGAAATTGGAAATAAGTACCGTGAGCGCCCAAGCTGCACCGACAACCACGAGCCCGATGATCGCATTGGTTATTTCATCCCGCGCTTTCTCGAGCTTCGTTTTATCGCCGCTTGAGGTGATCCACGTAAATCCGCCCATAATTAAAAAGACAAACGACAGGAGAAATCCGGCGATAAACAGGGCGCCGACAAGGCCGCTCACCAGTCCTCCGAGCGCGGCCCCGCCCTGACTCTGGCTCCCCTCGACCTTGGTTCCGCCGAGACCCGTCGGGAGCACGGGGTTTACGATCTGGGCAAGTAAGTGGGTAATCATAGATTATTGTATTTGTAAGTTTTTAATAAATGCTCCCGGATCGACAAGGGTATTAAATCCGAAGAACTGACCGACGACGGCCGTTAGACTCCATGCACCAACGACGATAACAAGACCGATGAACGCGTGAACGATGCGGTCACGCGCGGTCGCTATTTTTTTGGTATCGCCGCCTGCAGAGGTCCACTCATAACCGGCAAAAAGGATCATGAATAAAAACCAGATGCTCGCAACGATGGTCAGCATGCCAATAACTGAGCTGACAATGGTTAAAATGTTATTAAGTCCGTAATTATTTGCTGCGCTTCCGGCAGCTGACGGTTGTCCAAAAGGCCCAAGCCCTTCTCCTCCGATTGTCCCCATTCCTGCCGCAAGGTGTTTCATGTTATATATTATTGTCCCGGGCCGTAAATCTGCGGCTGCAGGATAAAATTTGCGTTATGAAATACGATAAAGCCGATAAGCGATGCGAGCGCAAAAGAACCCATGACGATGATGAGCCCGAGCAGCGAATACCAGATGCGGTCTAGCGCAGCAGAAAGAGCTTTTGAGTCTCCCGCGGCGCTCATATATTGGAATCCTGCGATGATGAAGTTAATGAAGGCGTAGATGCCGGCAACGACGAAAACCAAGCGGAGAATATTTGTTAAAAATAAAATTAATCCGCCATTTTGTACGCTTTTGTAGCCG
>CAYLQG010000034.1:0-15592 GCA_964385705.1 uncultured Gammaproteobacteria bacterium | reverse complement strand
TCACGATACCAAGTTCAGTGGGGTAGGTGGCACCGACGACCAATCCACAGTTCCCATTTACATTCCATTCTTTTGAAACTTTCTCGGCAACCAACTCATATAATGGCTTTCCATTAATCACTTGATCCTGAAACTCCCCTGCGCCCGGATTTGATGTCCTGCAAAGGATAATACACCCCTTATCTTTATGCTTTAAAAAAGGTTCCAATGCTTCTTTTCCCAAATATGGATGAAGCGTTATTGCGTCGGCGCCTAGATAATCAAAAACAAATTTCACATACCCTTCGTTAGTGCTCCCTATATCCGCACGCTTCGCATCAAGAATAATAACAATATCAGGATATGTTTCATGGATGTAATCGCACGTCATCTTTAAGGCTTCAATGCCGGCTTTTCCCCTTGCTTCATAATAGGCACTGTTGGGTTTATAAGCGGAGACGAGGTCATGCGTTGCGTCAATAATCACTCTGTTAAATGTGGATTGGGGATGTTCACCTTTCCGTATGGATTCCGGAATTTTATCGATATCACTGTCCAGCCCAACACAGAGGAGTGAATTATTTTTAGCAACAATAGCGTCAAGCTTCTGTTGGAATGTCATATCATTAATGCGCAGCTCCGACAATTTCTTTGAGGTTCTTAATTCCCTCTTTTTCCATATATTGCCGAAGACCGGTTTTAACTTCTTCAAAAACACCGACTCCTTTGAAGTAGGTCGCGGTTCCCATGCCGACGAGTGTCGCGCCCGCCATAATCGCTTCAAGTGTGTCTTGCGTTGTTGTAATCCCTCCCATGCCGATGATCGGGATCTTGACCGCCTCATAGATATCATAGATGCACCGTATGGTCATTGTTTTAATACCCGGGCCCGACACTCCGCCCCGTTTGGCGCCAAGTACCGGCTTCTTTCTCACGATATCGATAACCATCCCGGGACCAAACGTATTAACGGCCACTATACCGTCAGCACCGGCCGCCTCACATGCTTTAGCAACCTCGGCAATATTGGGGACGTTCGGCGTTAATTTCGCAAGCACGGGAACGTTGCCCATAATTTTTTTCACAGCCCGAACGGCGGTTGCCGATGAATCCGCCCCGATCCCCAAAGGCTTCCCCATATCATCCTCGACGTTAGGACAGCTTAAATTAAGTTCAAAAAGCGCGTTTCCTATGACGGGCAAAAAGCCATTCGCAAACCGTTCAAAATCCCGGACAGTGGTAGCAAAGACACTTACAATGACAGGAACGGGTGATGTCTTTATAAACTCGGCAACGAGCGGTATTCCTTTTTCAAGTCCGGGACCTCTCAAGCCCACGGAGTTAAGAAATGCATTTTCGGTTTTCAAAACTCTCGGGAGCGGGTTTCCTTCCCGTGGCTCAGGAGTCAGAGACTTCGTGGTCACGGCACCGACTCCGGATTTCGCGAAGCGGTCGTGATCCCTTGGAATCTCCTGGGCAATTCCTGATGGCAACACTAACGGATTTGGAAATGTGACTCCGCAATAATCAATAGATAAGATATCATTCATATACGCCCATCCTATACTATCTTTCCGCCTTCAACAAGTAGTTTCCCCCGCAGAACTACCCTCTCAATTTTCCCGTTAAGTTCCCATCCGTCAAACGGACTCCATCCACATTTCGTCTGATAACCATCAGCACCAACGATATACGGTTTCTGAGGATCAAGTTCAATAAACGTGTCTGGTTGATCCGGAATGGTAAATATTTTCTTCGGGTTCGTGTAGAGAAGATCGATCATACGGTCAGTGGTCAATCTTTTTTCGACAATTGCATGCACAAGTAATGGAATTGTCGTTTCCAAACCTGGCACTCCAAAGAAAAGAGTGCCACTCGCCTTCTCTTCCTTCGTATGCGGGGCGTGATCACTCTCTATAATGTCAATTATACGGTTTTGCAATGACTCCCAGAGAGTCGCCCGGTCCTGTTCATTTCCGATAGGAGGTTTAAAGACTCCATACGCGCCAAGTCTTGCAACATTCCGCTCTGTTAAAAATAAATGATGTGGAGTGACACCGCAGGTGATGGCAAGATTATGTTCTTTCGCTACTCTGACCCGACTAACGTCATCCTCTGTAGCGACATGACACACGTGGATACGACGACGGTAGTGAGCGGCCAATTCAATGCACTCGCCGAGTATGTTGCCTTGTGCATGAACAAGTATCGGCTTATCAGACGTCCATGCCGCAAAAATGCCATCAAGAGAACTTGGGTCGGTGATAGTGAGGTCACCCGTCGTGTTCCCGCAATATATCTTGAGGCCAAACACATGTGGATCGCGTATTACCGCCCCAAATGAAGCGAGGTTGTGCCCGTCTGTACCGAAGTGGAAGCCGATGTCACACAGAGCTTTTGAACCGGCAAGAGAAACTTTTTCATTGAGACGTTCGGGGCTTATTGTGGGGCAGCCGGGATTATTGGGCATATCACAAACGAAGGTAAATCCGCCATTTATAGCCGCCCCGCTGCCGCTTTCAAAATCTTCTTTATTTGTCGCACCGGGTTCACGAAGGTGCACATGCATATCGATAAATCCCGGAAACCGTTGGAGTGCCATAGTTTTTACAATGTCATCCCCGACCTGATCGGGGATCAAGGTGATATCCCTCCATGGATTCCCGCCTTCGCGGGAATGACAAGAATTCCTAATTACCCTTTATTCAATACCAATGAAAGTAATGCCATCCTCACATACATGCCGTTTCGCATTTGTTCCCGTAAGTACAACGCACGCTTATCACTGTCGACGTCAGGAGTAATCTCTCCAACTCTAGGAAGAGGGTGCATGACGATTGCGGTTTTTTTTAATTTTCTCATAACGTCTTTATTTATGATAAAACGATGCTTCAGGCGTTCGTATATCTCCAAATCGGTAAACCGTTCTTTTTGGACGCGGGTGACATAAAGAACATCCGTATCAGATAATACGTCATCGAGTTCTGTTATTTCATACGTGTTTATTTTTTGATCTTTTAAAGGAGTGATAAATTCTTTTGGAATCGCAAGTTCGGGAGGAGAAACAAAATTAATTTTTTTGGGCCGATATAATCGTAAGAGTGTCGAAAGAGAATGGATCGTACGGCCATTAAGCATGTCTCCGACAAATGTGATCGTGAGACCGTCTAAAGAACCGAAATGATTGTGCATGGTGTAAAAATCAAGAAGTGCTTGGGTCGGATGTTCGCCGGTACCGTCTCCCGCGTTAATCACCGGCTTGTCCGTTACCGAGGCCGCAATATCAGCCGCACCGACCTCCGGATGCCTTATAACAATGACATCCGAATAGCTTGCAAACGTGCGGACTGTGTCTTCGAGTGTTTCCCCCTTTGCAACCGATGAATAGACAACGCCCTGTAGCGGTATAAATCCGCCGCCAAGACGCTGCATCGATGCGATGAATGATCCGAACGTCCGGCTGCTCGGTTCATAAAAAAGCGCGGTCATAAGTTTCCCGCGGAGCAAATCGGATGCCCCCTTCATTTGCACCAATTCCTGCATCTGCCGGGTTTTTCCGATAATCACTTCAATATCCTCCCTGGTAAACTGTGAAGCGCGTAAAATATCCGTCTGATAGAGGGTTGGATGTTTCATACTCATGTATACTCATTCCATGCTAATACTTTTAGATCACTTAGGGTATACCTGTGCATGGATTCAATAAATAATTTAGCCGACTGTGCGTTCGTAAATATGGGGATAGCAAGATCAATCGACATCCGGCGCATGAGATAGCCGTCGGTAAACCCGCGGGTGACACGGCTCCGGCTCGCGTCCGTAAATCGTTCGGGCAATACGACCGAAAAGCCGATCTTCTTCCCCTTCAATAGATCGGCGTAATGCGGGTGAAGTCCTTCGTGGAGTTTATGTACTTTTATTGAACTGACTCCCTCCCCGCGTAAGAAATCATTAGTGCCCGCTGTTGCATATAGCGTGTAGCCCATTTCACGAAGAAGCATGGCTGTGCTGAGGAAATCCTGTTTTTGTGCCGCTCCACCCAGACTTAAAAATACTGCCTTATGTTCCGGATATCGGGTTCCGGTTGCAAGTAGCGCTTTGAGATACGCCTCATAAATATCGGCTCCGAACGCCGCAACCTCCCCGGTCGAGCTCATCTCAACACGGAGGACAGGATCTGCCCCCCGAAGACGTTTGAAGGAAAACTGTGGAACTTTGACCGTTACATGATGCAATGTCTTAGAAAGAATTGGTTTAACTGTTTGGTCCAACGCGACCCTGGTCGCAAGTGTTATGAAATTAACTCCCGTTGCTTTACTGACAAACGGAATACTTCGTGAAGCACGCAAATTACACTCAATGACATAGGGTTGTAAATTATCAACCAAAAATTGGATGTTGAAGGGCCCGCTCACGCTTAGTTCTTTGATTATAGCTTCCGCGTCTTTCTTAATAAGCGCCTGCATATCGGCAGAAAGTGTCATAGGCGGCAACACAAGCGTTGCATCTCCCGAGTGAACGCCACCGTTTTCCACGTGTTCCGATAGCGCATAAACGATAAGACGCCCGTGATCAGCGACTCCGTCAAAATCGCATTCTATGGCTCCCTCTATAAATTTCGTCATGACAAGGGAACTATTCCTGGTATCTGCGTCTAACCCTCCCAGATATTCTTCCAACTGCTTCTCAGTCTCAATAACAAGCATGGCCTTCCCGGATAGTACAAATGAGGGCCGGATAAGAACCGGAAAACCAATTTTATTGGCCATTTTAAGTGACTGGTCAGATGATTTAGCCTCACTCCACTCAGGTTGTGCAATACCGAGATGATCAAGGAGCTTGCTGAAGATTTGGCGGTCTTCCGCTTTCATAATCGTTTTGGCGTCGGATCCAAGGAGTGGAATTTTGTGAGCTGCCAACTTTAATGCAAGATTGTTGGGAATCTGCCCGCCGACGGCGACGATAAACGGAGATTTCTCTATATCATAAATATCCATCACCCGCTCAAGCGTCAGTTCCTCAAAGTAGAGATAATCCGTATTATCGTAGTCCGTAGATACGGTTTCAGGATTGCAATTGATCATCACGGTCTTTTTACCGAATTGTTTAAGTGTTGCCACGGTATTGACCGCACACCAGTCAAATTCAACTGACGTGCCGATTGAATACGGACCGCCGCCAAGAACAATAACTTTATCCTCAAGGGTCGGTCTATAATCAGACGATCGGGCGGAATAGGTCATATACAGATAATTCGTTTTTGCAGGAAACTCACCGGCCATCGTATCAATGTGCTTGATATAGGGCACAATACCCATACCAATCCTGATCGACCGGATATCGTCCTGTTCCGATTTTCTGAAAAGAGCAATCTGCTTATCGGAAAATCCCTGACGTTTTGCATCAGATAATAGATCGCCGGACAGCTCTTTTTCACTGATTAGCCGTTTGTACGTGTCAACGACTCTCCGGAGGGAATAGAGGAACCACGGATCAATACCGGTCAGTGCATAAATTTCCTCGACAGAGATGCCGCGTGCGAGCGCTGCCGAAACAATAAACAGGCGCTTTGCGTCCGGCTTCTTCAACCTCTTTTTAAGCATACTTCTATCAACACTCATGAAAGTCGGATCAATAACACCTTCGTAGCCCTGATTGATCATACGTACAGCTTTCTGTATGGCTTCCTTAAATGTTCGTGCAATGCTCATAACTTCGCCGACACTTTTCATCTCGCTTCCGATGTGCAAATCGACATTGGTGTATTTTTCAAGATCCCAGCGCGGAATCTTCACGACAACATAATCAAGCGCGGGCTCAAAAAATGCAGATGTTTTTTTCGTCACCGAATTCTTTAGCTCCGGAAGTTTCCTTCCCAAGGCAAGTTTCGCCGCAATATACGCCAATGGATAGCCGGTGGCTTTGGATGCAAGAGCGCTTGACCGGGAAAGTCGCGCGTTTACTTCTATAATCCGGTAATCACCGTTTTTGGGGTTGAGCGCGTACTGGATATTGCATTCTCCGACAATCTTAAATTCGCGAATGGTGTCAATTGCAATTTGACGGAGCAGATAATATTCGTCGTTAGTGAGTGTCTGCGAGGGCGCAATAACGATTGACTCACCGGTGTGGATACCAACGGGGTCAAAATTCTCCATGTTGCATACGGTAATGCAATTGTCATCTTCGTCCCGCACCACCTCATACTCCACCTCTTTCCATCCATAGAGACACTCTTCAAGAATCACCTGCGCGTTCGTTGCAAACGCGTTGGTTAAAAGCTCTGAGAGAATTTGTTTATTTTCGGCAACGCCACTCCCGGTTCCGCCGAGCGCGTATCCTGTACGGAGCATGATAGGATATCCGAAATCGTCGGCGATCGTCAATCCCTCCTTTATACTCTTGGCGATTTTCCCCTTGGCGGTTTTAAGGCCGATTCCGGCTAAGCGCTTAGCAAATAATTCTCTGTCCTCTGTATCAATAACTGCCGAGATAGGAGTCCCCAAAATATCAACGTGGTATTTTGTAAGCACTCCCTTTTTATGGAGTTCTATACCGCAATTGAGGGCCGTCTGCCCCCCAAACGAGAGGAGAATTCCATCAGGTTTCTCTTTTATGATAACCCGCTCGACGAATTCAGCGGAAACCGGCAAAAAGTAGACCCGATCCGCAAGCCCCTCGGACGTTTGGATGGTCGCAATATTCGGATTAATGAGAATAACTGTTTTGCCTTCCTCTTTGAGTGCTTTGATCGCCTGGGTGCCTGAATAATCAAATTCTCCTGCCTCACCGATTTTAAGCGCCCCTGACCCTAATATGAGTACTTTTTGTATCTCTTTCATTTTTTGAATAGTGAAAATACCCACTTTGTATCGAATGGTCCGGGATTACCTTCCGGATGAAACTGGGTTGTCCAAATTTTTTGTTCATCACTTTTTAGCCCCTCATTCGTCCCGTCATTTAGATTAATAAACCATTCTGAAATCCCGTGCGGGATCGTTTTCCGGTCGACTGCATACCCGTGATTCTGACTCGTTACATACGCTTTCCCCGTCGTAACATCCTGACACGGCTGATTCAGCCCCCGATGGCCGTACGATAATTTATAGGTGTCGGCGCCGAGAGCGAGAGCGGCTAATTGATGTCCCAGGCAAACACCGACAAACGGAATATGATGATCTATGACTTTTTTTATATGTTCTATAGTAACTGCGCAATCTTTCGGATCCCCCGGTCCGTTTGAACATACAACGCCGTCCATCGTATCGGCATAAACCAAAGGATCTTCATTCCAGGGAATCCGTATCACTTCGTAACCGCTGGCCAATAGCTCCCGCAGTATTCCGTGTTTTACGCCGCAATCGATAAGGACGATGCGCTTACCCGAGTATTCATGCGGCACATATTTAACCGTCTCGGGTAGGCTTGCTTTGGGCACAAGATCCAACAGCACTGAGTCATCCCATGAATAATTTTTTGAACGCGAAATCATACCGCGCATGACGCCTTTCTCACGGATTTTTTGGGTCAGGGCCCGGGTATCGATATGGGAAATGGCCGGAATCTGGGAAGCCACGAGCCAAGAGGAGAGCGACTGCGACATTTGGTAATGAGAAGGCGTTTCGACGTCCGATGATACGATAACGCCTTTGACCCAAATACGCTCTGACTCAAAATTCGCCATCAGATGGGCATCCATGTGAATGGGCGCGGGCACTCCGTAATTACCGATGAGCGGATAGGTAAAAGTTAATAGTTGCCCGCCAAACGACGGGTCAGTGAGGCTTTGCGGATAGCCGGTCATGCCAGTCGTAAATACTACTTCGCCGCAGGCATCAGTATCATATCCGACACTTTCTCCTTCAATTATTTCACCGTCTTCGAGTAGTAAATAGTTTTTCTTCATTATCGATAAAAAAATCCCGCTTTCGCGGGGTCAATGACATTACAATTATCGCATGCCGAGAGCAATTTGCCCGTTCATGGTTGCAATATCGACTAGCTTATCGATGTCATAAAACCGGCAGGATTCTGCTAACATCCTTAGCTCGGTAATAAGATCTCCGTCTACGAGCGGTTGATAGATATCAGCCATATTGTCGACTCCCAAAGCAACCGGAATACCTTCCACCAGTAATTCAGGGACTGGCGCAATACTGTTATGCAAAGCAGTCGAATAATCTAACTGTTTCATGCTTAACGCGGCTGAAGGACAGCACACCACACAGATTCCTGCAGCTTTTAACTTTTTGTAAATTTCTTTGCGCTCTTTTTTCGGATGAGCGGCTATCGAAATTGCGTGAACCGCAATCACTTTACCCTCCAAACCGTATTTTATAGTTTTGTCCGCCAATAGCTCAGTATCATGCTCATGGGGATTATTCTCCTGATCAATATGGACGTGCACCATCTTGCCGGTTTCTTTTGCCCATGAAAAAATCGTATCAAGATGTTTTCCGGCGTCGGGGCGGTCACGGGAGGGCAACCCGCCAATAATGTCAACAAATTCAAGAGATTTCTCTGCCCACTTCCGCGCAGCTGGATCCACTACTCCCTTAAGCACCTGGTTAATTATTTTACATTCAATTTTGTGAGCGTATTTCTTTTTAACCTTAACGGCGGCTTTCAGAGCCCGCAGCTCCGTAATCGGATCAACGTCGATAAATGTACATGTTGCCTTAGCACCCTGAGCTATAAACACACAAACAGCTCGTTCTATGCGGGCATAGTAGTCTTCTTCTGATGAGTGTTTCTTCATGTCATCAACCAATGTCCATTTTTTTTCCATTAATTGATGAGAAAGTGTAAGCGTTTCCGGAGACACTGTATATGCACGGTCGAAGTGTGCATGACAATTCACCCAACCGCCTTTCTTTCGGATTTTTTGTGTAATGATATCGGCGATGAGAGGATTATCCGTCATGTTTTATGAAGTTGGGCCGAATACAACTTTTCAACAAGGCTGACCGCTACGTTATTGGTTGTTATGAGCGTTGCGTTAAACTTAATTGCGTATTCACGGATCATCTGTCCGTCGGTCTTTTCCTTCGTCTTCGTTCCTGATGGGATGTTGATGATAAGGTCAAACCGATTGGCGGCCAACAAATCCGCGAGATTTGGCTTAAGGTTAGGCTGGGATATCTTATTGACCAAAACGGCTTCAATCCCGTGGATCTTCAGAAATTTATGCGTCTTATATGTCGCATATAATTTATACCGCAACTCGGAAAGCCGACGTATGGTTGATAATAATTTAATTTTATTGCTCCGTTTCCCGATCGAGAGAAGGACCGTTTTCTCAGCCCTCTGGGAAAGCCGCATCTGAAGAGTGTAGAGTTCGATAAAACCCGCCGATGCATTCTGATTGAATGCGCCGGATGTCATGAAAGTCGCCAATTTTTCCTGAAAGATTGTATTAGGGGTCTCGACAGCGACGGCTTCGCAAGAACCCTTAAACAACCGAAGCTTAACTTTACCGCTCACTTTCTGATTCATTTTATCGATAAATGCGTTAAGGTCATCAAATAACGGTTCATACCACTTGGCCCCGTAGCAAAGATACGCCCATTTTGTATCGATTGTTGATTTGAATTCGTTTTCTTCACGCGTTGAAACGTACTTCTCAAGATCCCGATGGGCCGTTATGATAATTTCGGCAGCAGGCGCTTCATACAGTCCGCGGACCTTGAGACCAACGACGCGGTCTTCAATGAGATGGACAATGCCGACGCCATGTTTTGCGCCGACTTTATTTAACTCGAGGATGATGTCCGTTAATTTCATTTGGTTGCCGTTGACTGCAACAGGGAGTCCTTTAATAAACTCAAGTTCAACGATCTCGGGCATATTGGGCGCTTCCCATGGAGGTGTCGTTATCTGGAGAATCTTTTCCAACGGCGGGATGAGCGCCGGATTCTCAATTTCCCCGCCCTCTCCCGTCACTCCCCACATATTATCATCATAGGAATACGGTTTTTGCACCGTCTGTTTTACCTCTATACCATGCTTCTTTGCGTAGATCAATTCTTCATCCCGCCCCATTGACCATTCACGGACCGGTGCGATGATCTTGATATCGGGGTTAATAGCAAGCGCCGTGCCCTCGATCCGGACCTGATCGTTTCCTTTACCGGTGCATCCGTGGGCGATTGCGTCAGCTCCCTCTCGCGCTGCAATTTTTACCGCCCATTTGGCAAGGAGCGGCCGGCCGATCGGCGTAGACAAATGATACCGGCCCTGGTAGCTGGCGTTTGCTTTTATTCCCTTTGCGATATATTCCTCCGCAAACTCATCTTTTGCATCAATAACATACGCACTGATTGCCCCAAGTTTCAGCGCTTTTTTGCGGATCTGTTCCAAATCGTCAGTTAACTGGCCGATATCGATCGTGAGAGCGACAATCTGAGCCTTATATTCATCTGCAATCCACTTGAGCATGACCGATGTGTCCAAACCGCCGGAGTAGAGAAGAACTACTTTTTTGACTTCCCCTTTTTTAGCTTCGTATGAAGATACTTTGATGTAATCCTGTTTATGCATAAAAAAAGAGCCCTTAGGCTCTCTCCTTTTGACAACGTACCATCTGGGTAATAAGAATATGGGTCATACGATTCCTAACGCCTAGTCTATCTCAGAAATCCCATTGTGTCAATACAAAACGGCTATTATTGTGAGAAAAATTACAAAAATGATCAAAGAAATGGTAAAAAAGTATCACTTTAGTAAAAAATAACAGAGATTTTAATGTTTTGGACGAATTCACTTATTCCAGTTTCCGGCCGTGGTATGACGTAGTTGAAGGGTCATTTCCCAGATTTTTCCGGAAAAGTGCATAGAATATATCCCCTTTTGTCACCATGCCAACGACTACATCTTCATCCGAAAGCACCGGCATTTGATTAAGCCGTCTCGCAATCATCCGTGAAAGCGCTCTCATAACCGGCGAATTTGCCCTCGTAAATACGACACGCGACCGCATAACATCGCGGGCCTTCGTATTACCAAGTTCACGGACTTTATTCTCCATCTCTTCAAAGTCCTCAAAACTCGTGATGTCCTCAAAGTATTCCTGATAATTAGGGAATAATGCTTCAAGCAAATTTTCCTTACTGATAATACCGACCAGCTTCTTTTTAGAGTCAACAACGGGGATCGAGTTCATGTGTTTCTTGAACAGGGATCTCCAGAGCTCACGGATTGTCGTATCCGGTGCCGCGGTGTACACATGCACGCTCATGACCTCACGAACTTTCATATACACCTCTTTTCTGCTTCCTTTAAAGAAGCGATTCGCTGATATGCGGCTCACAACAAAATAAGTTCGGGGAATAACTGTAAGACCGATTCAAAGTGTAGTGTATGGGTTATCTATCTGTCAACCCTGCGACAATAATTAGTGGCTGGATGAAGAAATCGGCGTCCGCTGGCGGTGGCGCCTGTACACCTTAAGTTCGAGTAGTGACCGCCTGAGCATCGCCTGGGCTGTGGCGAGTTCATCTCCTGTGGCACGGCCCGCAATGACACTTTTCGCGGCTTCCTGGGCTTTTTTAATTTCTGCCTCATTGAGCTCATGCGCATGAACAGCACGAGAGACGAGAATCGACACTTTACTTTGAGATACTTCCATGAAACCGCCGCCGATTGCGAGAAGATATTCTTTCGGCCCGACTGTTATTTTAATCTCTCCTTCGGCAAGAGATGAAAAGAGCGGCTCGTGATGAGCAAGGACGCCGATTGAACCGTTTGCTGTCGGGACGACCACGCTGTCAACCTCTTCGGCAAATGCCTGTCGCTGCGGGGTGATAATTTCTAACAGAAACTTCATAATAATCCAATAATCCAATAATCCAATAATCCAATAAAATTGAAATTCGCTTGGAATATTATGTATTGGATTATTTGTTTATTATTTTACCTCTTCTATTCCTCCGACCATGTAGAATGCCTGCTCCGGTTTTTCGTCATGTTTTCCCTCAAGGATCTCTTTAAAGCCGCGTACGGTTTCGGCAAGTGGCACGTATTTCCCTTCGCGCGCTGTAAATGCCTCGGCGACGAACATCGGCTGCGTGAGAAACCGTTGGATTTTCCGGGCCCGCGCGACAGATAGCTTATCTTCGTCGCTTAACTCTTCCATACCCAAAATCGCGATGATATCCTGAAGATCCTTATACCGTTGTAACACCCTCTGCACGCCGCGCGCTACATTGTAGTGATCTTCCCCGACGATACCGGGTTCAAGAATCCGTGAATTGGATGATAAGGGATCGACGGCCGGGAACAATCCCTGCTCCGCAATCGCCCGTTCAAGAGAAATTGAGCTATCCAAATGCGCAAATGTGGCAACAGGTGCCGGATCCGTATAATCATCAGCCGGCACGTAAACAGCCTGTACTGACGTGATGGACCCCTTTTTCGTTGAGGTGATGCGCTCCTGAAGTGCCCCCATTTCTGAGGCTAAGGTCGGTTGATATCCGACAGCCGACGGAATGCGGCCCAAAAGCGCCGAGACTTCACTTCCCGCCTGGGCAAACCGGAAAATATTATCGATAAACAAGAGAACATCCTGGCCCTCTTCGTCGCGGAAATACTCAGCCATCGTGAGACCTGTGAGTGCAACGCGCAAGCGGGATCCCGGCGGTTCGTTCATCTGGCCGAACACCATCGCGGTTTTTTCAATGACTCCTGATTCTTTCATTTCGCGCCACAGGTCATTACCTTCACGGGACCGTTCTCCGACTCCTGAGAATACCGAGACGCCTCCGTGAACTTCTGCCACGTTATGGATAAGCTCTTGGATCGTCACGGTTTTGCCGACGCCGGCGCCTCCGAAAATAGCGACTTTGCCGCCTTTCACAAATGGCGCGATAAGATCAAGGACCTTAATGCCGGTTTCAAGAATCTCCGGTTTTGTGCTTTGTTCAACAAATTGCGGAGCCGGACGGTGAATCGGATAACGTTTCGTTTCGCCGAGTTTCGCTTTTCCGTCGATAACCTCACCGACGACATTAAATATACGTCCTAATGTCTTTTTCCCGACCGGGACGCTGATCGGAGCGCCTGTTGCCGTTACGACATCTCCGCGTTTTAAACCGTCGGTGGGCCCCAACGCGACCGCTTTCACGCGGTCGTCACCCAAGTGCGACGCGACTTCAAGAACGAGTCTTCCTGATCCGACAAATGGACTTGCGACCTCCAGAGCTTCATAAAGTGCCGGAACTTTCCCCTCAGGAAACTGCACATCGACGACCACACCGATAATCTGTGTGATAACACCGGTCGATTGTTTGATTTTTTGTGGTTTCGCGTCAGTTTTTTTCATATATGCTCCCTCCAATATAAATTTATACCGATACGGTCATTGATGCCGTTATCATGTCCGTAATTTCATAGGTAATCTTCTCCTGCCTGGCCTTGTTGTAAACGAGTGTCAGATCGTCAACCAGAGAGAGCGCGTTATCTGTCGCGTTCCTCATCGCAACCATCCTCGCCGAGTGCTCGCTCGCCTCAGCTTGGAGAGCTGCATCACGGATCTGATTTTCAAGATAGTGGGGAAGAAGCGATTCAAACACTTCGTCGACAGAGGGCTCAATGAGAAAATCTCCGTGCTCGGCAACCGTTGTCTCAAGAGATTCGACGGTTAAGGGTAAAATCGTTTTCCGTTTCGGAACCTGTTTGACGACATTGATAAATTCATTATAAACAAGATCAACACCATCGTAGAGACCGGCTGTATATTCGCGGGTAACAAGTTCAGTAATTGCAGGAACCGCAGCAACAAATGAGGAGGTATTGGAAAAATCAGCCTTAAGCGATCCACCAAAATGGGAAAGAAATGACGCACCCTTTTTCCCGGCTGTCACTGCATCAAAATTCTTGGATGCATGATAGTGCTGTGAAAAAAAGCGGAAAAGATTGGTATTTAAGCCGCCGCAAAGGCCTTTGTTACTTGAAATTAAAATGACGAGCCTCTTCCCCGTCAGGTGTGCCGGCTTTTGAAGTAGCGGATGTTTGGCGGAAGTTGTCCTTGACGCCAACACGACCACCATCTCAAATATTTTCTGTGCGTAGAGCTTGCCCGCGAGCGCCTGAGCCTGTGCTTTTTTCATTTTTGCTGCAGACACAAGCTCCATCGCTTTGGTAATCTGGGCGATGTTTTTTGCCGATTTAATCCGTCCTTTGATCAGTCGAATGTTTGCCATGTTTTAAGCCGTAAATGCCTTTTTAAACTCGGAAACTGCATTTTTTAAACCCGTTTCGATTTCCGGCGTGATATTTTTTTCTTTGGTAATACCAGCAAGTACTTTTTTGTGCGAGCGTTCAACATATGTTAAGAATTCTTTTTCAAACCGGGAAATGTCCGGAACCGGCACATCATCGAGATACCCGTTTGTGCCCGCCCACATGATCGTGACCTGCTCGGCCATCGAAAGCGGCGCGCCTCTGCCTTGTTTCAGAAGCTCCATCATCCGGGCTCCGCGTGCAATCTGCTTTTTGGTACTTTCATCAACATCGGTCGAAAACTGCGCAAATGCCGCAAGCGACCGGTATTGGGCAAGGTCAAGTTTGAGGCTTCCTGCAACTTTTTTCATCGCTTTGACCTGCGCCGTCCCGCCGACACGCGAAACAGAGAAGCCGACGTTAATTGCGGGCCTCTGTCCGGCGTTGAATAAATCAGACTCCAAAAAGAGCTGGCCATCGGTAATAGAAATAACATTGGTAGGAATATAGGCTGAGATATCATTGGCCTGCGTTTCGATAATCGGAAGCGCGGTAATCGACCCTCCTCCGTGAGCTGCATCTAGTCGGCACGCACGCTCCAGAAGCCGGCTGTGAAGATAAAATACATCTCCCGGATAGGCTTCCCGGCCGCTCGGACGCTTGAGGATGAGCGAAATCTGACGGTAGGCCCATGCGTGCTTGGTTAAATCATCATAAATGATAAGAACGTCACGACCTTTATCCATGAAATACTCAGCCATCGCGCACCCAGCATAGGGTGCAATATATTGATAGGCTGCGGAATCAGCCGCTGACGCTGCAACGATGATGGTGTGCGCCATCGCTTTATGGTCGGCAAGCTCGGTTGCCACCTGTACGATACGCGACGTTTTTTGACCGACGGCGACGTAAATACAGATCACACCCTCTTCTTTCTGGTTAATAATCGTATCGACAACGACTGAAGTCTTACCCGTGTTGCGGTCGCCGATAATAAGTTCGCGTTGTCCGCGGCCGACAGGGATCATGGCATCAATGGCTTTAATTCCGGTCTGAAGCGGCGTATTGACCGGCTGACGGATTACGACACCGGGAGCAATTTTTTCAAGCGGATAGAATTTTTTGGCCGTAATTTTCCCTTTGCCGTCAATCGGATCTCCGATTGGATTAATAACGCGGCCTAAAAATGCCTCATCGACCGGCACGGACAACAATTGTCCCGTTGCTTTGACTTCATCACCCTGTTTAAGTTTGAGATAATCACCCAAAATAATGGCGCCGATTGAATCTTCTTCCAAATTAATAGCAAATCCGTATATATCATGAGGAAACTCCAATCGCTCAAGATAGGCGACATTCGGTAGTCCGCTTATCTTTGCAACACCATCGCTTATCG
>CAYLQG010000033.1:13588-15601 GCA_964385705.1 uncultured Gammaproteobacteria bacterium | reverse complement strand
CGTCGCGATCACAACTTCTTCGCTATCTCTTGAACAAACTACGGCCCAAATGTTTGCCGTTTATAAAGACCCGATCATAGAGGGAGGGACATTTCTCGTCGTTGAAAAGACGCTCCAAAAACCAACCCAAAAGCATGATGAGCTTCTGAGAATTGCGGGGTTTGTTCACGCGGGAGTTTCCCGGCAGGATGAATACTTAGTATGGCACGCCAAGAAACGAAAGGAAGCACACCATAAACCGGTGAATATTTGGAGTTCTCCCAAGATCGGCAACTTAGCGCATAATTTTTTGGAAGCGAATTTGAATTTTTATCAACTCGCCGGATTTACCTATATTGATTCGTCTCCCATAGAGGAACGAGCGGCGCAGTCACACTTTGCATCCCGCGATTTGTCGATGATTAAAGAAGGGTATGGCGTTCAAATGGTCGCACCCTGCGGATGTATCATGCTTCATGATTATGTAGGTGATTGGTTGGTCGAAGGCGAAGTTATGTGTAATGGCGTACACGAAGGACTTGAAGAGGCAAAGCGTTTATTTATGTCGGAACATCAGGCTCATTTTGGTGAAAAGGATATTGAATTTAAGTCTGAAATACCTGTTCTCCGTGTCCCGCCGCCTGAAGAAGAAGTGCTCGGGAATCACGGGGATTGCGGCGGACAATTAAAGCGGGTTTCTCATGAACTTGGGCCAAAGAGACATCGCGGCCAACTGTTTATTCGTTATCAGAGCGACATTCTCTGCACGAGTTGCGGAGATTTTGACCCGGATGCCACGCGCTTTGTTGATGTCATTCCTTCTGTTCATTGATTGTTCGTTTCATCGGGAACAAGTGTGGTAGAATGAACCCACAGATTTAGTTGATAGTTTATGGTTCATAGTTCATAGAAACACACGCACATGTTTGATTTTTTATTTAGTCTTCTCTCACATGATTTAGGTATCGATTTGGGGACTGCCAATACGCTCGTTTACGTGCGCGGGAAGGGCATTATTATCCGTGAGCCGTCGGTTGTCGCACGCCATAAAAAAACCAAGCAAATTGTCGCCATTGGTCGTGAAGCGAAGCTCATGCTCGGGAAAACGCCGGCAACGATCGAAGCATTCCGGCCCCTCAAAGACGGGGTGATCGCGGACTTTGATGCGGCGGCAGCGATGCTGAAGCATTATATACAACTCGTTCACCAGCAACCGGTCAATTCATTCCTTCCGAGAATCCCGAGGCCGAAGGTTGTGGTAGGCATTCCGTCAGGGGTTACAGATGTGGAGCGCCGCGCCGTGCAGGAAGCGGCAATCATGGCGGGTGCGCGGGAAGCGTATCTTATTGAAGAGCCCATGGCGGCGGCAATCGGCGCGGGACTTAAGATTGAGGAATCAAGCGGGAGCTTCATATGTGATATCGGCGGCGGGACAAGCGAAATTGCCGTCTTATCCCTCGGCGGCATTGTCGTTAACCGAAGTATCCGGATTGCCGGGGATGAGCTTGATGAGGCGATCACCAGTTTTGTACGTCTTAAATATTCTCTATTAATCGGCGAGCAGACGGCGGAGGATGTGAAGATAACCGTAGGGTCGGCGTATCCGGTCGGAAAATCAGATCGTCAGACCGTCATCCGCGGGCGGGATATTGAAACCGGACTTCCCAAGTCTATACGCATTAACGAGACGGAAATCCGTGAGGCGCTTTCCCCGGTACTTTCTGAAATCATCGAGGGCATCTCTGAAACGATCGAGGAGACGCCTCCGGAACTCCTTGGCGCGATTATGGAACAGGGAATCGTTCTTGCGGGAGGCGGTGCACTTCTCCGGGGGATGGATAAGCTTGTCGCTCAGGAGGTAAAAATGCCGGTCTGGATCACCGATGACCCCCAAACAGCAGTGGTTCGGGGGTGCGGCAAACTGCTTGATGATCCGGCGCTTCTCAGGAAAGTGAAAGTAGCGGCAAGGAAAATGTAGTTGGTTCATGGTTCATGGTTCATGGTTCATGGTTCATGGTTCATGGAAATGGAATG
>CAYLQG010000033.1:0-13488 GCA_964385705.1 uncultured Gammaproteobacteria bacterium | reverse complement strand
TGGTTCATGGTTCATGGTTCATGGTTCATGGTTCATGGTTCATGGAAATGGAATGAATGCGTATGTTACCATTTGAGCGATTACACGTGTACGAGGAATCACTTCAGTTTATTGATTTAATATATAAAATAGTGAATAGTTGGCCTCGGGAAGAGATGTATGGTTTGGTAGATCAGTTTAAGAGAGCAAGCGTGTCAATTGCTTTAAATATAGCTGAGGGGAGCAGTCGTACAAAAAAAGATTTTAGGCATTTTCTTGATCAAGCAAGAGGTTCTTGTTATGAGTGTATTGCGATTCTCTCAATAGCTAAAAACCGTTCGTATCTAACGATGAAACAGTATGATGATGCCTCCGAAAAGTGTGTGCGAATAATTCGCATGATTAACGGTTTACGGAAATCTTTACTATGAACCATGAACTATAAACTTCGCGTTGCTACTATTATTTCCCGTCTTTTTGATCCGTTTATTATGCTGGCGGTCGTATGTATTATTCTCCTCTCACACACCGCGGTATTTATTCCTGCATTTATCAGCATGGTGATTGTACCGCTCGCGTTATTTTTTATCGCATGGAAGACAAAGTTTGTGAGTAATTGGGATATCACTGACCGCAGCCAGAGGCCGAAACTTTTCTGGCCACTTATTGTGGTCGAAACCATAAGCATCGTTGTGTTTCATCTTTGGACATTGATGCCGATTCTTATCGCGATGATTGGTTTTGCAGTCATCACACAGTTTTGGAAAATTTCGGGTCATGCATTTGCAAGTGCTTTAGCCACCGGGATACTAATTTTACGATTTGGATGGCAATGGTGGCCGGTGCTTTTTATCGTTCCTCTTGTTGTTTGGTCGAGAGTAGTGAGAAAAAATCACACAATACCACAAGTGATTGTTGGCGCATTGTATGGTTGGGTAATCATTTGGTTATATGCCAGGTAGTAGAATTTCGACACGCTTTTTTACTTTGCCCGTCATTTGATATTATTTGGTATGTTGAGTGTATTTGGTTAAGAAAGGACATTGTGAAGTTTCGAAAAGCGTGAAAGGCAAAGGTCGAAATTTCACTACCTGGTATGAAACTAGGGAAAGCTTTTTCCGACAGCGTTGAAGTGGAACATAATCTCATCATGCGCAAAACCAGCGATGATGAGCCCTCATGGTGGCTCGGTATGGGCCGCTTGCTCCTGTTTATCACGCTCCTTTGCATCGCATTTTTTAGCCTTCTATGGCGGCTGTTTGATCTCACGATTATCGAGGGGCATCACTTCCGGGTTCTTGCCGATGACAACAGAACGCGCGAGCTTGTCCGCCATGCGCCCCGCGGACTTCTTCTTGACCGGAACGGAAAACCGCTTATTGCAAACATCCCGTATTACCGGCTCCTCAAACCATGTAGCGGTGTCGCCGATACCGACTGTGTCACACCGGTTAGCCGAGAGCAGGGAGATGCGCTTGCCAAACAGGGGCTCCCGGCCGGGACGTTTTTGGAAGTAGATTACCGGCGTGATTATCTTATGCCCATGGCCCTGAGCCACGTGATCGGCTACACGGGGGAGCTAACTCCGAGCGAGCTTGCCGATGAATATTATAAATTACGCGACTACCGGGCGGGTGATCGTATCGGGCGGGCCGGGGCTGAGGAGGTATTTGAAGATCTCTTACGGGGAAGGGATGGGAAAGAGCTTGTCGAAGTGGATGCTCATGGCAAGGCGGTGCGGAGTCTGGGGCGCGATCCTGAGATTCCCGGAGAAAATATCACATTATCTATAGATGCCAAACTCCAACAAGTCGCGATGGACGCGTTCCCCAAAGGCGAAAAGGGAGCAGTCATTGTAACGAATCCATTAACCGGAGAAATACTTGCGATGTATTCAAGTCCGACGTATGACCTCAATACCTTCTCCAACGGGCTGTCACAAAGTGAGTATAGCGATCTTGTGAATAATCCTGATCAGCCGATGTTTAATCGTGCAATCGGTGGCGTGTATCCTCCCGGGAGTACGTTTAAGATGGTGCTCTCCGTTGCGGCGCTTGAAGAAGGCGCCGTCACCAAAGATACAACGGTCGAGGATACCGGCGTCATCACCATCGGACCGTTTACATTCTCCAACTGGTTCTTTACCCAATACGGAAAAACCGACGGCATCGTTGACATCGTCAAAGCCTTGCAGCGCAGTAACGATATTTTTTTCTATAAAGTCGGAGAACTGCTCGGAATCTCAAAACTCTCGCTTTGGGCGCGGAAAATGGGGTTGGGGAAACCGTTAGGCATAGAACTAGCCGGTGAAGCAAGCGGACTTGTTCCCGATCCCGCGTGGAAAAAGGCCCAGTTTACGACGCCGGCTGATCTTGCGGCACATAACGACGAATGGTATTTGGGCGACACGTATCATGTGGCAATCGGGCAGGGATATTTACTCGTGACGCCGCTCCAGGTAAGTGCGTGGACAAACATTATCGCTGACAACGGGTTATTATGTACGCCGACAATACAGAAAATTGCCGGTCCTTTCTTGTTCGGGAACGGCGCGCGGTGCCATGATGTCGGTATAAAAAAAGAGACGATAGATCTCGTGACCCAGGGGATGTATAAAGCATGTCAGACCGGCGGGACGGGCTGGCCGCTGTTTAATTTCGCTATCCATAAGGGTGCACCCGTGACCATACAGACAGCTTCATCATCTGCATCACAGATTCCGCTCATTAATATTCCTGTCGCATGTAAAACCGGTACTGCTGAGTTCGGGGATCCTGACAACCGGACGCACGCATGGTTTACCGCATTTGCTCCCGTCCCCGCAAAATACGTTGATACGAGTCAAAACCCCGATGGCCCAAATACGACGACCTTAACCGGGACGCCGCAGATTTCCGTCACTGTTCTTGTTGAGGGCGCCGGTGAAGGGAGCAATGTCGCGGCCCCCATCGCCAAAAAAATATTTGAAGAGTGGTTCAGCCGATAATATTCTTCAATGTGACGAGTAAACTGTCTTTCACAAATTTCCATTTTTTACCGGTTTTAGCGATACTGGTTTCGCGATAATGGTATATGCTGCAATCTCTTAGAAAATACACCTCCCAGCCTTTCTTATGGATTTGTCGAAAGAGGTGCCTTTCTTCACCGTAAATAAACATATCCGGATCAAACCACTGTTTTGTATGGAGAATATCTGATCGGAGCATAACGCATCCGGCGTTAAGCATCGACGTTCTATACGGCCAGGGGAAAAGGATCGCCGGTTTTTTTATGACTACTGCATACAATTTTTCTATTTCAAATTCAAGTATTCCCCGTAGAGATAACCGGCTTGTCGTAAAAATCATGTTGCCTTCTCCGTTGAATTGTTCAGGGCCGACGGCGCCGACCTGCGGGTGCGAATTCAGAAAATCTGTCATGGCATCTATTGCCTTCGTATTTATTTTTGTGTCAGGATTTAAGAGAAGAATATAAGTTCCTTGAGCTTCTGCCAAGCCTATGTTATTTGCCTGCCCGAATCCCAAATTATTATGTTGTTTTAATATTTTGACTGACGGGAATAATTGAGAAACTATTGCGACAGTATTATCTTCTGAATCATTATCAACAATGATAACCTCCGTTGACATAGGAGACGTTGATTGAAGTACGGAATTAAGGCAGATTTGAATGTCTTCACTGGAATTCCATGTCACGATAATGACGGAAAGCGAAATTATTTTTTGCACAGAGAATATCCGATTAGTAATTTACTGTGTTGATTTAATATTGCTAATAATTGAATAAATGCGCCAAAGTATTCCGACAGACAGAATACTCGCGATGAGGTATGCGATAAATCCGTTCTGGCTACTCATCACAAATGGACTTCCGAAACAGGTATAGAGGACGACGTAATTCGGGTACGACGTGGTGCAAAAGATGCTTGTGAATAAAATCATAAGAATGGTGGGCGGAATACCGATCATCATAAATACGTATGTGATAAGCCGGGTAAATGGAGGAACAGTATCAGGTGTGTTGAGATAAGGCAGGAGCGACGTGTCATGGAGAAGCGAATAGCGGTAACTCAAAAGGAATAAAAAGAGAATTCCTCCGAAGATAAGGGGTATATATTGTTTGCGCATGGGTATATTGTTCCATGTTTTGTTAATCTTGGCAAACTTGTGGTACGCTTGAAATCGTGGACGAAGAGACTGTTTGTTTCATCGGCTTTAATGTTTTTCCGGGGGTCGGACCCATCCGGTTCAAACTTCTCCTTGATTATTTCGGTACCGCCAGAGAAGCTTGGCATGCGCCGCTTGCCACGTTACAGAAAATAAAACTGGGCGAAAAGTTGTCCCAAGAATTTGATCATTTTCGAAAAACGTTTGACCTTGCCTCATACATTGCAAATCTGGACAAGTTACATGTGTCTGTTCTTACATTGAAAAATCCGAGGTATCCGACGCTGTTATCTCGGATTCCCGATGCACCGTTTGTCCTGTATGTAAAAGGCCGTCCCTCCGCAAACGCTCCCGGGGGCACAGGTAAAATCGATTTAAGTAGAACGGTTGCCGTTGTCGGAACGAGGAAAATTACGCCGTATGGAGAGGAAGTGACAAGGCGTTTGACGGAGGGGCTGGTTTCTTATGGGTGTACGATTGTCTCGGGTCTTGCGTATGGAGTGGACGCTGTGGCCCACCGGAGTGCGATAGATGCGGGAGGTAAAACCATTGCGGTCTTGGGTTGCGGTATTGACATTATCGCTCCGCCAAGTAATGCTAGACTATATTACGATATTGCGGACGGGTGTGGGGCTATCGTATCGGAGGTTCCGTTGGGCATGCGCCCGACAAAGGGGTTGTTTCCCGCGCGGAACAGGATAATAAGCGGATTATCGCTCGGGGTTGTCGTTACAGAAGGAGCCGATGACAGCGGCGCACTTATTACAGCAAGATATGCGGGCGAGCAGGGGCGCGAGGTCTTTGCGGTACCGGGGCCGATCACGAGTCCTTATTCCGCGGGTCCTGCGAAATTATTAAAGAACGGGGCAAAGCTCGTTGAGTCGGTTGAGGATATTTTGGAGGAACTGAATATCCCGACAACTCTCGCCAAGAATGTAAAAGACCTGGATAAAAGAATACGGGAATTGACCGGGTCGGAAGAAAAACGTATTGCCGTATTACTGTCCGACCGGCAAATGCACATTGATGAGATTGTGCGGGCATCCGGCTTGACAGCCAGACAAGTTGGGTCTACCATCACGATTCTTGAAATGAAGGGAATTATAAAAGATTATGGAGAGAAGGTTTACGGGATTTGTTAAATAAACAAATCGAGTTTCAATAAACGAATAAACAATAAGCGAATTGAAGAAGAGCCATTCGTTTATTGGATTATTAATTTATTGGATTATTAATTTATTTATGGACTTGATAATTGTTGAGTCACCAACCAAAGCGCGGACATTGACGAAGTTTCTGAACGGTAAATATGCTGTGGAGGCCACGTTCGGTCACATCCGTGATTTACCGAAAGCGGAATTGGGAGTGGACCCGGAGAAAAATTTTACACCCCGATATGTGATCCCGCGCGATAAAGCCAAACGGGTCGGCGAACTCAAAGACCTTGCGAAAAAGGCGGATTCGGTCATATTGGCAACAGATCCTGACCGTGAGGGAGAGGCAATCGCGTGGCATATCGCGACCATCCTTGCCGGTCTTGAATCGAAAAAGAAAAAAGGCGTGCCCCGCGACCCCTCTCAATTCAAACGTATCGTGTTTCATGAGATTACACAGGAAGCGATCAAAGAAGCGCTCACGCACCCCCGCGAAATTGACATCAAACTCGTTGATGCCCAGCAAGCGCGGCGCGTACTGGACCGGCTTGTCGGATATAAATTATCGCCGCTTCTCTGGAAAAAATTATCCAAACGCTGGTTATCAGCCGGCCGGGTCCAATCTGTCGCCGTACGGCTTATCGTCGAGCGGGAGCGAGAAATTAGGAAGTTCCAAAAACAGGAATATTGGACAATCGAAGGAACGTTTAATTGTCATCCCCGCGAAGGCGGGGACCCCATTGGAAAAACAGATTCCCGCTCGGAGGCGGGAATGACAACATTAATCGTCGCCCAGCTTGTTTCCAAAGACGGCGTTGAATATGAGGAAACCCTCTCGTTTGATCTTTTTGACGGGAAATATACGACAACGAAGACAAGTATCGGAAGCGAAGCGGCAGCGGGTGCGATTATTACCGATCTTCACAGCCCGTTTACTGTTTCTGCAGTTGATAAAAAAGAAATCAGACGTTTTCCCGGTCCGCCGTACACAACAAGTACGCTTCAGCAGGATGCCGGCCGGAAACTCTATTATTCCGCCAAAAAAACCATGCAGCTGGCCCAAAAACTCTATGAGGAAGGCTATATTACCTATCACCGGACCGACAGCGTCAACCTTTCGGAGAAGTTTTTAGGGGAAGCGCGCGCATATATAGAGAAAACATACGGGAAAGAATATCTGCCCACCGCCTCAAAACATTTCCAGACGAAGTCGAAAGTTGCCCAGGAAGCACACGAAGCCATCCGTCCGACAAATGTCGCCCTCACCAGTGATCAACTGGACGGCACAGGCGAAATTAACCGTGATCATCACCGGCTCTATGAGATTATCTGGAAACGCGCGATGGCAAGCCAGGCCCGCGAGGCGGTTTTCGATTCGACAACGGTTGATGTCACAAGCGGCAACGGATATGTATTTGAGTCTCAGGGGTCGGTTATTAAGTTTGACGGATTTTTACGCATCATGGGCCGCGATACCGATGAAGTTGTCATTCCGAACGTAGCTGTGGGAGACACGCTCACGAGCGAAAGCACCCTGCCGACCCAGCATTTTACCAACCCGCCACCCCGATATACCGAGGCGTCGCTTGTTAAGACGCTTGAGGAAAAGGACATCGGGCGGCCGTCAACGTACGCGCCCATAATTTCCACAATCCAGGAGCGACAATACGTGATCCGCGAAGAAAAAAAGATGGTGCCGACAGAGCTTGGCGAATCGGTGACTGATTTTCTTGTCCAGTACTTTCCGGAAATCATGGACCTGCCATTTACCGCGCATCTTGAGGCAGAACTTGATGCCATCGCCAATGGAGATAAGGAGTGGCAACCGGTCATTGCGGAATTTTACGCGCCTTTTGAGAAGGATTTATCGACGACCTATGACACGGCGGAAAAAGTGAAAGTGGCCGTTGAGGAGTTGGGGGAGCCCTGCCCGACCTGCGGGCATCCACTCGTGATCCGTGTCGGACGCTACGGGAAGTTTGTGGCGTGCAGCACGTTTCCGGCTTGCAAGTATACGCGACCGTTTGCCGAGAAAATCGATGTGAAGTGTCCGCGCTGCGGAGGCGATATCATCATCAAGAAGAGTCGGAAGGGGAAAACGTTCTACGGTTGCAGCAATTACCCCAAATGCAACTTCGCCGCGTGGAAAAAAGAGGATATTAAATAAATAATCCAATATTCCAATAATCCAATAAACAAATTATCCATAACTAAATCAGTAAGTGAATTTTGTTTGGATTATTGTATTTTATTGGAATATTGAATTATTTTATTTGATTGGATTATTTCACGGTGGTACACTGAAGCCATGGATGATCGGACCAGAACATTGGCCGCTGTAACTGTAATTATCGGTGTTCTTGTCCTGGTTGCCATTATCGTCGGCGTCGTGGTCTCCGGTAAAACGGTCATTTCGCCGGTGCCCGATGATGATGCGATAAAGATTATTTTCGTATCCCCCTCGCAGGTCCCGACCTTAACCCCTACGCCAACCCTCGCGCCGAGTACTAAACCCGCGAAAAAAACCTAAACACGCCATGTCTTTTTTATTCACACTTGATCAATCGATATTTCTATTTATCAATCATCTATGGCGGTCGCCGGTGTTAGGTGTGATAGCCGAGCTTTTGTCCGGTATCGGTGAGTGGGGAGCGGTGTGGTTTGTGATTGCCATCATATTATTCATTCGGGAAGAAGAGCGGGATCATTGGTTTTTTGCGCCGTTTATATTTTCAGGTGCGATTGCGTGGTTACTATCTGAAGTGATTATTAAATGGATTGTTGAGCGCCCGCGACCAACGGAGACGATCGGTGCAATTATTTTAACCAATCCCGGAAACTATTCATTCCCCTCGACACATGCGACACTCGCATGGGCGATGGCGTTCCTTTTATCGAAAGAGGAGCCAAAACTGTCATTTTGGTTTTACCTTCTTGCCATTCTTATTTCATTGTCCCGAATATATCTCGGCGTGCATTATCCAAGTGACGTAATCGCCGGAGCACTGTTGGGGTGGGGAATCGGATGGGTTGCATTGATAGTAGAAGGAGTTGTGCGGCCGCACGAAGGCAAGAGGAGAAAATCCTGATATAATGAACCCCATGCTGAAACTCAATGCGAAAGAATTGCGTACGACTCCAGTTGACGAGGAAGCGGCCAAAGCGGTTAAGAAAAACCCGATTACGATCATTCTTGATAACGTTCTTGATACGTATAATGTCGGGTCGATTTTTCGTTTGGCCGATGCGATTGCCGCCGAAAAAGTCATTCTCTGCGGGCAGACCTTGACGCCTCCAAACTCGCGGATTAAAAAAGCGTCCATTAACACGTGGGCTTGGGTAAGTTGGGAATATTGTCCGACTGCAAGAGAAGCGGTCGAAAAACTCAAAGCCCAAAATCCAAATATCAAAATAATCGCTGTAGAACAGGATCATCGCAGCAAACCCTTCAATACTGTTTTCTATGAGTTTCCACTGGCCATTGTCGTCGGGAATGAATCATATGGGGTCACAAAAGAAGTTCTTGATATATCCGACATGATCGTCGAGATGCCGATGTGGGGAATTAATAAATCCCTCAATGTGATGGTGAGCTGTGGAATTATTTTATATAAGATTATGGAGAAGAGCCTGCCCTGAGCGAAGTCGAAGGGAATGGTGAGTTGCGGAATTATTTTATACGAAATTATGAAGCTGCATGATGTGAGATAAAACATATTCACGTGTTAACATGTTAACACGATAATACATACAATGATTAAAAAACGCCGCCTAATTATTTTATTACTGAGCATTACACTGCTTTTTTCGTTCTACCTCTTTAGTCGTGAAGTAAAACATGGGTTCCTGAAGCAGGAGGATTTTGATATGACCGTCAGGCTCCAGGATCATATACCGGCACGGCTGGACGGACTCTGGGAAAATCTGGCTTTTTTTGTGGAACCGACGCCGTCCATAGTTGTCGTAGGGCTCCTGACGATTGCCGCATTTGTGGATTGGAAAAAAAAAGCCGACCTCGCGAAAAAGATCCGCTGGCAGGCCATCCTCATCCCCGTATTATTCGGACTTATTGTAATGGGGGAGACCTATGGCAAAAACGTTGTCCATCATCCGGCGCCGCCATTCTTTATGATCAAACACCCGGCGACGGTGTTTCCGCAGTTTTACATCAATGAACAATATTCTTACCCATCCGGCCACACGGCGCGGGCCGTATTTATAACCACGATATTATGGTATTTAACAATACAACAATTCAACAATACAACAATGAGGAAACGTCTGTTAGTCGGAGTTGGGCTTGGATTATATGTAGGACTTGTTGCGCTCGGTAAAATCTATCTCGGTCAGCACTGGCTAAGTGACATTATCGGCGGAGGGTTACTCGGGGCCAGTATGGGATTATTGCCCTATTGTTTCCTCTGATATACTACGTTTATGAACGTCACGACATTCATAGGATTTGCCGCTACAGGCGTCAGTATCAGCTCAATGCTTCCCCAGGTGATCCAGTGTTGGAGAACGAAAAGTACGAAAGATATTTCGCTTCAGGCGTTTTCTCTCATGGTGACGGGTTCGATATTGTGGTTTACGTACGGGATTCTTCAGAAAGACGCCATTATTTATATTGCTAACTTTATCTACGGATTGCTTTCTTTTTCGATCATTGTCTCGAAATTAAAATACAAATAAATCCTCATTCTATCAATGTAGGTAAGTGAGACCGCAGCCTTTTATATTTTGATTGTAGCGATAGCAGAGTCTGCCTTATCCAACATTGGCTTCGCGACACCATCGGCGGATTTCTGCTGGGAGCGGGGATGGGGCTTATTCCATTGGCATTTTTCATCCATTGATCTCCTGAAATTTGCATTTGTGTGTAATTTACCTTATCATTATAGGGTATGGCACAACATGTGGGGACACCACCGCACGTAGGCGGAGGCGGCAAAGAGGACGAACATCACGGACAAGGTTTTGGTATTAACCGAAGAAATTTCGTGACTAAAATTATTCCCGGATTAATCGTCGGTTTAGGCGGTGCTTATGCAATCGATCGGTGGGAGCAAGCACAACGGAATCTTAATACTATAGCAAATCTCGGCTCTCCTGCCGGTTCCGTACCGTCTGCCGGTGGAAAAGATACCGGAGAACCAAGCGCACAGCCTCAACAGACTTCACAACCGAAGAATGCGGAAACATCAACCCCGGTCGATCTTGAGACTCTTCTCACCAATGAAGCGACGGATTATGCAACTGCAACGACGTTTGATCTGAGCGCTATTCTGAAACGTGTTGATCAGATTGATGCTAAAGACCAATCCGGTAATCACGTGAGCATGATTGTTGATACGAAGCCCGATACTACACCTGATTCCGCGTTCCAGAACGGCATTCCCGTCCCGCTTCTTATAAAGAACGAGAGCGGGCAGTGGGTTCACGGTTTTAAAGACTTCGGCAGACCCATTGGCGTCAAATTCGGGCAGATGTTTGCCGCAGGCCCCGCACAGGAGTTGCGCGATAATTTTACCGTAGGAGAAGAAACGAATCTTTGGCAATTGGTTCAGCCCGATGGTCCTGACTCATTTAGTTTCAACGACTTTTTATCTCAGGTATCGTTTGCGCACTTTGCGAAGATTACCGACGTTCGGATGATGCATTTGGTTTGGGCAAGTCAGGGCGCCGGTTCCAATTTACCAAAGTGGCTGGATGACAAACTCGGGTCGATAAGCGGGTCCGAGCTACAGGGCTATATAAATAATTACATTACGACGGTTATGACGACGATAAAAAATAAATACGGCGGCCTCATTACGGAATACTCCGTTGTCAATGAGCCGTATTGGGAAGATCCGTTTATGAGAACTATTGGCCAGGGATATATCGCTTCCACATTTCAGACTGCCCGAGACGCAGATCCGTCCGCAAAACTCATATTGAATTGGTACAACAACCATTGGCCGTCAGGTCATTGGACTGCGCCCACGCGGAGTGTTCTCGGAATGCTCCATGGGTTGGTTGATAAGGTGGGGATGCAGTCGCATATAGGCCAAAGCTCTCCTTTGAAGTTTGACCGACAGGGAGTGATCGACACAGTAGAGAGCTATAAAGCGCTTGGTGTTGAGCCGATTGTCACCGAGTGGGATGTGGACGCGGATCGTATTTCCACTTCGCGAAGCCAGGGACGGCTATATAAAGTGGCATTCTATTACCGGGATTATATGGATTCGTTATTGGCGGCCGGCGTTAACGATATAAGTTTTTGGGATGAAAATAGCGATAGTACACCGTTTAATGCATTGGGTAAGCCGAATCCTGCCAAATATGCCATCCAACAGTCCATATATAGCTACATGATGAACGGGCCTGCACACTAATGCACATGAGTTAACCGGGCCGATTTACGTCTATCATTTCCGCCACGGATGACTCGTTCAATTGGAATATTTTGTGTCTCTATGCTATTCTGTCGCTCTATGTCTGCGATAGAAACCCAACAAAAAGATTCACAGCAACCGGAAGTGATACAGGCGCTTGTCGATAGTTTCATCAAGCGCTATGATGTCGCGGATCAACTGCTGATAGAAACACTTCATGAACATCCGAATCTGCGGTTTCTTCTGGGGAATGTAAATCCCGAGCCCGCGGCTCTGAAAAAACTTCCCGACGGCAGTACGCGTTTTGTTTATTCTTTAACCGAAGGATCCGGCATGTTCGGACTGAAAAATCCCGACGATGCCATCGAGTGGCGGGGAATATTCAATCACAGCATTGGTACGTCGCGGCAGGTGTACTATCTGGCTGACCGGTTAAGCAAATTACCTAATTACCGGGTTCAGCTCTTTGGCGAGCGCAGGTACAATGTTCCGTCGCTTATCACAATCAGGCCTCTTATTCTTCGTGATTTTATGTTTATTACTCATGCGGGGAGGCGGATTTGGGATGGTCGTGATATTAATAAACTTAAAGATGCCGTTGGTCCTTCGGAAGATATCGGGAGAACCGCTTATGATCTATTACTACGGCAAGGTGCTTCAGTGCGCGACCTGGATCTTATGCGGGTAGAGATGCACGCGGATCATTTGGCGCAATCGACGCAGGGCACCCGGTTTCCGGATATGGTCGATAACATTTTGACCTATGCGGATTGGACGTTTGACCAGGCACCAATGACCTTAAATGAGCGTTTCGCATTGTTACGGGAGAGGAAGAGAGCGCCTGAGGAAGTGCTGGATATTCTGGAAGCGTGCGGCACAACATTTGAAAAGGATCTAAGGGCGATTGTTGATCCCGCTATATTTGATCATATGACACATGCGGGGCCCTACGATTGGGAAACAAAGATCCGCCGCGCCTACTGCGCGCCATCGGGACTTGCCATGAAAGACGTCTTCCCGGGATACGTTGCCCAGTTTCCCCAAGTTGCCTGAGACTAGCCTTTGTCCGACTATCTATTGACGCCGTGCGCAATCTCACCTATAATTGACCAACAATGAGTGACTAAGAGCTGACCATTCGTCAATGGATAGCAATATCCCGACCGATTGGTCGGGTTTTTTGTCCTTTTTGGATCCTGAGATCAAGTCTCAGGATACTCGAAGACCCGCACTTTAACAACCGGAATAGCAGCAATATATTTTGATTCATCCCTAAAACCGGATGGTCAGAATATGAATTTTGACCCATCCAGGTCTTGGCCGTTGAGCCTTACCTACTATTCGTAGCGCGGCTCACGGAGCGACTATCGGAGGGTCAAGATTTTGACAAATGAATGGTGATAGGAATCCAAATTGATGTGAGCATTTATGTTCACGTCGATTCTTTTTGAGAGTTTGATCCTGGCTCAGGATGAACGCTGGCGGCGTGCCTTAAGCATGCAAGTCGAACGGAGATTGTGCTTAGCACTAAGATAATTAGTGTCTACGTTGTTCTTCTTCCCTTGTCATGCGCTATGTGCACATAACAGTCAGTTATTTTTTGGCGTATGACAAGTGGTAAGTTGAGCAACGATTCATATATACCCTTATCGGGTATAAACCCACCTAAGTACTTTGTTTCGTAAACGAATTAAAGTACAAGGTGGTTATAATTATTTTCGTGCTAAGCATGAAATCAGTGGCGGACGGGTGAGTACAAGCAAGGAACGTACCCTCTACTGTGACATAGCTCGTCGAAAGACGGGGTAATAT
>CAYLQG010000032.1:11769-15675 GCA_964385705.1 uncultured Gammaproteobacteria bacterium | reverse complement strand
TCAAGTTTTGCCTGGTACTTTGCCTGCAGTTTAGGATCAGCATAAATAAGCGTTTTACCATCCGGCCCGAGTTTCGTCGCTGCAAGCGGATTAGTTGCAGGATCCGGCACACACCACACCTGCCCTGTACAATTGGACCAATACACAGACCCGTCGGATTTTGCGTTACACACATAATACTGACCTTCACCACTGCCGAGCGCGACACCACCGGCTGCTACCGTACCACAACTGCCTACCTGTTTTCCGCCATTTACTGTCTTTTGATACTCGAGCTGATATGGGGCTTCCAGAAGCGCCTGATAGGTTTTCGTATCCGAAGTAAGCCATGACGGCACTATGGTAAGCTCGCTGACAGAAAATCCGTATTTTGCCGTCAGATCGACAAGTAAACCGCTTGTTCCATCGCATCCCCATGCATGATTCCCCTGACCCAAACCAACTGCTCCCGCCTTCATACTTCCGTTGGCACATGATTTATTGCCGCCGATCGGCCAGACCGGAGGGCTGGTTGGGACAGGAGCGATCGTCGGAGATAGTGTGACCGTTGCGGTAGGTCCGGCCGCCTGAGCTTGAGGCGTAGCGGTTATCGGAGGCGACACCGTTGGACAACTTGATGGATTTGTTGTGCAACTGGCAAGTTCACTGGCAAGCGCGGGATCATTTGCTTTAATATCGGCAACTTCTTTATCGATTGCTGCCATTTGCGCTCCGGTTGTCGGAATAGCATTGAGGTCAGGAGCATTCGGATCTGCATTGTTTTTTTTGTTTTCCGCAATCTGCGCCGCAATGACGGCAAGCTTCACAGGATCAACCGTCGGAGCGGCACCGCCGTTTCCGTTTGTATCTGTTTGTAGTTTTTGGGTCACTCCGTTCGTCCCGGCTGGGAAATCCGAGAGATTCACATACCCGCCTGCATCCGTACAGGCCGTCTTTGCATTTCCTGATAACGACCCACAACCGATTTTGACCGGTTTATTGGTAGCGACTGCTGTCGGAGAAGTTCCTGAAGTTGCCGCCGGCGCCTGCGTTCCGGAACTTCCCGTCGTCGGGGATACCGATTGCGTCGTAGTTGTTGCAGGCGGGTTACTATAATCCTGTGTTTTTTGATATTTCGGTGAGAGTAATTTGACAATATCTTTCTGATTTGTTTTAAACTTCGCCGCCTGGCTTCTGATATCCTCCTGCTGTTTTTGTACCTGTGAGACGACGAGAAATATGGCTGCGGAAAAAACCACCAAAAGGACAAGTGGCAGGAGCCGCAGAAACTGCGCTTTTCGCTTCGTCCGCGTCATTTTCCTTGCTATTTTCTCAATATTCATAGTAGGTAATTACAATGTAGTGACAAAAGAGATGCGATCTATCTATATCAATAGGTAAAGAAATAGAACATTTCTGGGAATTTTGAGGAGAAGTAAACGAATACTTTTGTAGTCCGTCTGAAACGCTAATAAACCTGGCTATTATTCCTGGCACGGTGGCTGGATTTATTGCCGTGTCCCCAATCTCGCTTTGCCCTCGCGAAAACCTGCCACACAATACATCTCTATATTAATAATATGAACGGGAATTCAGCCTCATGTCAACAGGCAATCTCGCCCTTGACAAACAATAAAAAACAATGGCAAACTGGAAACAGTATGAAAAAGAAAGTCGTGCGGCACACGCACCGTCACCATCATGTAGCGCGACATGCCAAACCCACCGAGAACTATCTCGTCATGGTTCGTGGTTGGATGCTCGTCGTGGCATTCGCCCTCATGTTGGGCGTAGGGGCAATTGTAGGAAGCTATATCAATAGCCAACTCAATGGATCTGCTCCGACGGTTGCAGGGGCCGAAATAAGTCGGTAAAAAGCTTAAGCTTTTCTTTGAAATGTTAGAAAAGAGGCCTAAGCTTTTTTAGTGGAAAAAACTCCAGATTCGTTGCCGATCCTATTCTTATGGGGAAGCAATTACAATATGGACACTGTGTAATCACAATGTTACTTATCGTGGCGCCTCGCTAATGCTCGGCATCCAGAGCAGTAAACTCACGCACGTTCATCAATTGACTGTGGACCTGACCGGAGTCGGACCGGTGATCTCTGCAATGCGAATGCAGCGCTCTACCAACTAAGCTACAGGCCCCAGAAAAAGCGAGGCTAGAAGATAGAGTAGAAATTAATCTATTCTCCACCTTCCACCTTCCATCTTCTCTCTTCGTGTTTTTTGGTGGACCCGAGGGGAATTGGACCCCTTTCTACTCCATGCCATGGAGTCGTTCTACCGGTATACTACGGGCCCCGGCACTGCCCATTATACAAAATAATTCTGTCTATTGATATGACAAACTTCCTTGAAAGACAATTATTTATCCACCGCAGGAAGTGTGGAAATATTGATCCGGATTAATCGGAGTATTATTAACTCTTGTTTCAAAATGCAGATGCGGTCCGGTTGACCTACCGGTTGACCCCATCTTTCCGATAACCTGGCCTTTTGTCACCCGGTCGCCGACTTTCACATAATATTCCGTCATGTGTCCGTACAGCGTTGAGAAATTTCCTCCATGACTGATGATGACATGATTGCCGTATCCGAACCGTTGAAATCCGGTGTACACAACGACACCATCATCGGCGGCCAGTATGGGAGGTTCGGCATTATTTGCGATATCAAATGCCATGTGATACCAAATGGGGCACTGAGTAATTATCCCGTTGGTAGGCCATAATAACCGTCCGGTTCCAAGTGGTTGGCTGGAGAACATGGGCATCGGCATTGCAATGGCAGGGGCCTCCGGTTGAACGCCATCGGGGACAATAAGCGTCTGCCCCACATTCAATGTGAATGTGTCGAGGTCAGCAAAATCATTGAACGGAAAGTTAACAATTTTCTGTGGATCTGTTTTGTATTTCTTTGCTATACTTTGAACTGTTTCACCTTCTTCAACAGTATGAACAATTCCTGTGACCGGAGGGATCTTTAATGTATCACCAATACTTAGACTATCGCTTTTTAAATCATTCGCCCATCGAATCGTATCAACAGATACCCCAAATGTTGTCGCTACTTTGGCCAATGTATCACCCTCTTTTACCGTGTACGAAATTACCTGGTCACGGGGTTTCTGTGAGATTTGTGTCTGAACTCCGTACTCGGTTAAATCAATGGAGGTGAGAATTGCTGAAGACGGGGTGTAATCATTTAACTGACTCGGTAATCCACCCGGATAAGCGTTTGCAACAACGGGCGCCCCGATTACGCCAACTACGAGAAGGATACCAAGAGAGAGATGTAAAAACGGCCGCTGATAGGTTCCCCTCCGCGCCATGAGAATATCAACGACAACGCCTTTCTGCGTTTCAAAGCGTACTGCGAAACGTCGGAGGTGCCGTTCGATATAATGAAACCACCCGTCTTTCCAATTGCTGATATCTGTGAAAAGATTTTGAAAGTTTCTTTGCATAAATATGAAAAACTCGCCTACTCTCAAAAGCGCAACTTCAGCATATCAGAACTTACGTTTTGGAGCAAGTCAAAGCTCCGTCCCATACTGACGCCATTATAAGACGTAGCCCATCAACTAGTGCGTTAATCATCGTCGACAGAACCTAAGTGTTTATGTTTTTCCTGCTGTTCAATACACAGATTACAATTCAACTTTTCATAACTATTTCATTCCTACGGAATCAATTTCGCGATATATAATAATAATGTAGAAGGAAATACGCCGGTGAGATTGCACTCCTTGTATAACGCCTCAATTGGGGGTACCCTATCGGTAAACCAGAAATTTTTAATGCTGTTTCGGTATAATAATTGGGTGTTTCGTCAAATGCATTAATATCCGAAATGCCATCTTTCAGGTCGTCGCAAAGAGATAATATCAATGCCTCAAATGCTTATTCATATTACTTTTCCG
>CAYLQG010000032.1:6868-11669 GCA_964385705.1 uncultured Gammaproteobacteria bacterium | reverse complement strand
GGTGACAATTCTTAAAATGTAACAATAATTAATGATATAATTCTACTTTTCATGCACATCGCTTTACGATGATTTTCAAAAAACTACATCGACGGGTTTTCGGCAATCTACAATAATGTCAGACTTTTACGGAAATTCTGTTAAAAGCGTGAGCGGCATTCTCTACACCCTGAAAAGATAAACCGGCATCACTCTATAGTAGAATGGGGTTATATCCGTTGAGCCAACACACGCGAAGTCGCCATAATTAGCACTCTCACGGTGACAGAAACAATTTTAGTGTGTGAAAGAGTTCAAATACCAGTTCTTCCTTCACCGGGCGAGAATTTGACCATAAACCTATCATAACTAGTGCAAACTATATCAATTGTTATGTCAAACTTGATAGCGTTGACATTAAATTCGAAAAATTTACTTTCCAAAGGAACGGTTTTACCATCAATTCTTTTAACGCGAACGGAAATATATCGGTAAACGACTGTATGCAAATATCTACATGACGCTACTTAACCAAGATGCGCGACGTATATATAATAACGTAGAGCGCATTAGGAGATATTGCTCGTGATTAGATTATGGGGATTAATCCCCTTTTGAAAGACTCTCGAGGAATTCGTCGTTGTTCTTTGTTTTTGATAACCGTTCGACCAACATCATGGTCCGCTCTTCGTCGCCCAGAAGCGATAACATGTGCCGGAGCGTTGTCACCTTTTTCATCTTATCCTCGCCCATAAGAAGCTCATCATGCCGGGTGCCTGATTTTCCGACATCAATTGCCGGGAATACCCGCCGCTCCTGAAGTGCACGGGACAAATGAAGCTCCATATTCCCAGTACCTTTAAATTCTTCGTAAATAAGATCATCCATCCGGCTGCCGGTCTCAACCAGCGCTGTACCGATAACGGTTAATGATCCTCCGCCGGTAATTGATTTACTCTGGTTGGCGGCAACTTTATTCTCTTCGGAAGCGCCCTCGGATTTCGCGGATTCTTCTTCTTTCTTTTCGTCTTTCTCAACGGGCTGAGCTGCAGGTACTGCAACAGCAGCCTGAGGAACCGGTTCAACACACCGTGCGGCGCCCAAAAACTTTTTAGCAGGATATAGCGCTGCCGGATCAAATCCACCGGAAAGCGTCCGACCCGACGGATTGACAACTAAATTATATGCTCGTGCAAGTCGCGTGATTGAATCAAGAAGAACGACGACATCCTGCCCCATCTCAACGAGGCGTTTTGCGCGGTCAAGTGCGACCTCAGCGACGCGAGTTTGTTCGGGCGGTGATTCATCAAAATTACTGGCTAATACTTCGCCTTTAATACTGCGGGTTAAATCGGTGACCTCTTCCGGTCGTTCTCCGATAAGGGCTGCCATAAGGTGGACATTCGGATAATTCGCACTTATTCCTGCTGCGATCTCTTTAAGGATTGTCGTTTTTCCCGCTTTGGGCGGCGAGACGATAAGTCCCCGTTGCCCGAATCCGATTGGCGCCACCAAATCAATCATACGCGTGGAAATCGGTGAAAGCCCCGTCTCAAGACGTAAAATAGTGTTCGGGTAGACGGGAGTCAGGTCTTCAAAATGTGGGCGATTGCCCATGGTTTCTGCAATCTGCTCATTTACTTTTTCGACTTTCAATAAACCCCAATAGCGCTCATTATCTTTCGGTTGTCTCGCCTGTCCCTCAACCATGTCGCCGTTTCGGAGCATAAAGCGCCGGATCTGCGACTGGGAAATGTATACATCGCGGTCGCTCGGGGTAAATTTCGGACGTAAAAATCCATGTCCCTCGGGCATAATATCGAGGATCCCGTGAACGGTTTCCGTCGGTACATTGATATCCTGTGTATATGTATTGGTTTCTCCGGCTCCTCCCCAATCGCGCCTGTATCCGCCGTTATTGTTATTATCGCCGAAGTTACTCCGTCCCTGAAACCGCGGGTTATGCCCAGCTTCTCCGCCGAATCGTGACGAGTTAAACGGTCTACGATATCCGCCGCCGCCACCACCACCCTGATAGCCGCGTTGTTGATACCCGCCGCTACCGCCCCGGTCAAACCCGGCGCGCGGACGGTCCATGCGGGCCGCCGGTGATCTTGAAAATCTGGATGCATCACTCGCGGGAGATTGCGGTTCTGTGGCCGCAGCTGCCGGTTCAACAACCGGCACTTCTTCTGTTTTTTTCGGAATTTCAGCTTGGGGCGGACTCTTTACAGGTTCCTTCGCAACTACCGGACTTCCGACAAGCTCTTCGACACTCATCGGAGGGGCAATCGGCTCTGTTTTCTCGTCATCTGAAACCACGTCAGCCGTTGCTGTTTTTTTGCGTGATGTTTTTGCAGTTGTTGTGTGGGTGGCTCGAAAGGCCATAAATTCAATTAATCAATAGATACAGGGTTTGTTATTGCGTAAAAATCTTCGATGCGTACATCTCCATGGTTTTCCGATCACTATCCAGAAAGCAGACACATAGTATGTTGTTGGGAATTCATGCGTAATACCGCTTTTAATCGAGGATACGTAACTCTGTTCACGCGTATTTAACCATGTCCACGCCGACTTGTCAATAGGACTGCTATTATTGGCTACTCTCCTACCACTTCATAAATACTCGTGGAACCGGAACTAAAAACACGCTTCCCCATCTCTTCAAATTTAGAAAGTGACAGCGACGGATATTTTTGCCATTCAAGAGTGCCCACCATAATGTAGCGCACATGATATTTTTGGAGAATATCTTGCGTCTCATCAATCTGACCGGGTCCGTAAATGACGGCAACGTCATTTCGCCTTGGTGCCACGACATCATACGATCCGCGCCACAACCATTCATGGACCGGCCATCCGATAACCGCAGGGATTCCTGTGAATGCACTGAATCTCGCATAATCCGTATAGCTGTCCCCATCTGCCTCAACGAGAACCGGAGTCGATGAACCCGGAACTCCATCCGAAACATGAAGATCCAGATATTGAATTGCAGCGTAATCATCGGGATACGTCGCCGCAAACCAGCTAAGACCGTTTAGTCCTTCGTAATGACGGAGACTGTCAAAGTAGGACCTGACGCTGAAGTTTGGATAGATAACGACAAGGAAAAGAAGAGGTAAGCATAACAGTAAAAATAGTTTATGCCATACTTTTCCTGTTTTCACCCGGTTCACTAAGGCGCTCACACTCCAGATGATCGTATATCCGGAAACGAGAGAAAACATGATGAATGCCTGATACCCCAGTTTAAACATCGTGTTTGACCGGAAATGCATCGGATAGATATCTTTGAAATAGAAAAACTCCGGGAAAATGATGAGTCCTACCGAAAAAATGAAAAATAGAAATAGGACGAATTCCGTTTGAGTACATTTTATATGCAATTGTTTCTTTTTTAAGCCTTCATACAGTACGCGGAGTACAAAAAATACACCGCAATAGACAAAGAATCCCCACAGAATGGCCATCATCCAGAGTGGCGAATGCTGGCATTTTTCTACTCCTTCAAAAAGGATTATCCCAACTTTATGATCGGCTAAAGCTGCCGGTGGACAGTTTACTGCAAGGCCGGTTACGAACGATGAAAAGTGCAGCAAAAACGGCAAGCTCGTTAAGAGCGCCACGATAAGGACAACTAATGTCGCGATAATTTTCCCCCGCCACCAAAGCTTATCTTTCGACATCCTCCACCCATAGACCCCAAGGATGATTATAAAAAGCCCCATGTAGATCGGTCCATCCAGTGCGTTGGTCATGAGAAGAATACTCACAAGAAAACCGTAAAATATGAGTCGCAACCAGCTCTGTAGAGTCGTCGATGCTTTGTCGTGAATCTCACGTGTGATAAATCCCGTAAATAAGACAAAAAGTAACGCAATAGCGAGAAGTACAAACGGCAGAGACAGCACATGCCCGTGAACATCGGAAACTACGAATGAATAGCTTGGAAACTCATGAATGGTAAACGGGATAAAGCGCGTTGCATTGGCGTACCAATACCGGTTTAACCCGTCGGGTAAATGCTGCCAAAATTCATTGATCGGCCAAAGCAACGTCCAAAACGGCGGTGGGTTGTCTCCCGTATATCCCTTGGTAAATGCATAAATCGTCTGTAGGTTGCCGCCCATTGTAACGATATAGGTCGTCAGAAGCGCGCCGAACAACCGGAGCTTCTTCCCGATCCGTTCAATAGTTCCCAATAGTTGATATGCAATGCTGAATCCCATGGTCAGGGTAAATGCAAAAAGCGACGAGAGCATGAGATTAAATGTGTAGGACAGGTCGATACCTGAGAGGCGCGTCAAAACCGCCATCACGGTGTGTCCGAAATAATAATAATTGATGGGAAACCCTGCGTACCACATGTCAGGCGGCGGAAAATAGCGGCTGTTGAGAATGGACTTCGTGAATCCGAAATCCATAAATTTCTCAAGTGCGTGGATGCTTGGTTCGTGTCCTTTTACCCACGCCCAGAAAAAGAGCGCACAGAAAAAAAACAACTCCTCAATAATAAGGAGTACCCCTTCGCGCGTTAGGGAAATAAGATATTTTTTCCCCGGTTCCTTTGTCTGGTTTCTTGTGGCATAAAAATACAAAACGGAGCCGGTGAAAAATACTGCCGTCATCGCTCCCCAAACGGTGCTCACGGTAAATGGCGCCACGTGGAGCATGCCGGCTAAGTAGACAAGATAGGTTATCGTCGCCATGCCGACCGCTTTGCTGAAGAGGTAGCCGCGGTCCCACCATGAAGAAAATAACTTTTTGGTGATCGGGTACGCGACCGCTCCGACCAGAAATAATGTCCCCCACCACC
>CAYLQG010000032.1:0-6768 GCA_964385705.1 uncultured Gammaproteobacteria bacterium | reverse complement strand
TACAATCTCCTCATGAATATCGCAGTTATCGGCGGAGGCGTTACAGGGCTTACTGCCGCTTACGAATTAACGAAACAAGGACATTCCGTTACGGTTTTCGAGCGGGACACCCATCTTGGTGGCCTCGCATGGGGGTGGCGCGAAAAAAACTGGCAGTGGCATCTTGAGGGGGCCTATCATCATCTTTTTACCAATGACCGGTCCATTATTAATCTCATAAATGAACTGGGAATCGGAGATAAGCTCATCATCAAGCGACCGGTTACGGCAAACTATGTCGCCAGCCAATATATAAACCCTGCGGGCGGCGAGACAACAAAATTTAGTCCGGATTCATCTGCGAGCGGGAAAACCACTATGGAACACAGGGAGCGTATACCGCGAACGAGTCTGAAGACGGATCTAAATTTTCCGTTGGCGAGCCGCACAAACGAACGTAATCAAATATACCAGCTAGACTCGCCCGCTCACCTATTCCAATTTCCGGGCTTATCCATCACGGATAAACTACGGACCGGCGCACTCGCTGCGTTCTGTAAGATCTTTCCATTCTGGCAGCCTCTTGAAAACATCACGGCAAAAAAATTCTTCAAAACCGTGGGAGGCACCAAAGCGTGGGATATCATCTGGGAGCCCTTAATGACCGGTAAATTCGGTCATTTAGACAGCACGATTGCAGCGTCGTGGCTCTGGGCGCGCATCAATAAACGAACACCGTCACTTTGCTATATCGAAGGCGGATTCCAGACGTTTGTTGAAACACTTGCATCAGCCATAATAAAGAATAGTGGGACAATCCGTACAGGAATAACGATTTCAACAATACAACAATACAACAATACAACAATTGACCGATCTGACGATAGAAAACAAATTGCTCAATTTAGCATAACGGTGGGAAAACAACAAAAACTTTTTGATAAAATTTTACTCACGGTCCCGACTCCAATTGCATACAAACTTATCCCGGCAATCCGCGAAGACGGCCCCCTTTCCATCCCTCATCTTCATGCGCAGGTACTTGTGTTGGAAACAAAGGAACCGATTCTTGATAATATTTACTGGCTCAGTATTACCGACCGGTCATTCCCGTTTTTGGCGGTTGTCGCTCACACGAACTTTATGGATAAAAAGCACTACGGCGGGCATCATTTGACCTATGTAGGAAACTATCTACCTGAAGGGCACCCGTACCTATCCATGCATAAAGATCAGTTACTTAAAAAGTTTTTACCATTTATTCAGCGGATTTCCCATTCAGAATTTAAAATTCTGAATTCTACATTGTTTTTCGGTCCCTTTGCCCAGCCCGTCCAACAGCTACATTATTCAAAGAAAGCTCCGAAACTGATCACGTCGGTTCCGGGAATATACCTGGCCAATATGGATAGCATCTACCCGTGGGACCGCGGCACGAACTACGCCGTTGAGCTTGGCCAAAAAGCTGCAAAACACATAATGAATTATTACTCTATATAATTTAAGATGAGGGTAAGTAATCATTTTGAAGAGAACTGAAGATTTGCACCATAATGACACTACAACGTGTATTGTTGTTCCGAAGCAAATCTTCATTTAGCGAGTAATGAACATGCCACGACAAACTACCACTAATTGGCGAGCGTCTCTGAAAAATGTATTACGAGCTCCTCAGCTTTATCTCTTTTTGCTGTTTTTTATTTTTTCCTCCTGGCTCATGTTCCATACGTTTTCCTATGACGGAAAAAACCACGAAATAGTAATTGCTTTTAAACTCTGGAGCGACTTCGGGGCCCACATACCGCTCATACGGTCTTTCTCCATGGGCGATAATCTCTCCCATTTGTTCAACAGGACAGCCGTCCAATATCCCGTTTTTGCCGGGCCGGCGATCCGATATCATTTTCTGTTTGATATGGCAGTCGGACTTCTGGAAAAAGCAGGCATGCGAATAGATTGGGCACTAAATATACCCAGTATCATAGGATTCTTCTTTCTCCTCGTGCTGTTATATACTCTTGCAAATAGATTATTTAATAATAAATACGTCGGCGTCCTCACGGTAGTTTTCTTCCTCTTCAACGGATCCTTATCGTTCCTCAGGTTCTTTATGACCCATCCGCTATCCGTTCACACCATTCAGGATATTGCAGCCGTTAGGGACTTCCCTGCTTTTGCCCCGTGGGGGCCGGGCGAAATCACTGCATTTTGGAACCTCAATATCTACACCAACCAGCGTCAATTGGCCCCGGCCTTCGCCATTATTCTCCTTTTTATGGTGTCCGTTGTGACTATGAAGCGACTACCCAGCGCAAAACAATTTATGACGGGCGTCCTCTGGGGAGTGATTTTCGGAATATTCCCCTACTTTCACCAGCCGTCGCTCCTCATCATCGCCATCGTGCTTCTGTGTTACTTCCTCCTCTACCCTGATCTATGGGTATTTATGATCACAACGGGAATAACGAGTGCGCTACTTATCATCCCACAGGTTCTCGCCATCCCGAGTGAAGCGCACGCCGCAACCTGGTATCCGGGTTTTACAATCCATAATGAACTTTTGGCCCAAAATAATATTCCGGCAGAATTCTGGCATATGCTGACATTCTGGTGGCAGAATATGGGCCTCCACAGCGTTCTCATCGTCACTGGATTTTTCCTCATCCCTTCAAAAGCGCGACGGGCGATACTCCCGATTATCCCCCTCTTTCTCGTTGCTAATTTATTCAAATTTTCCGTTGAAGCGTCGGCAAATCATAAACTTTTTAATTTCGTCTTTATCGTCGGTCAGATGATCTCAGCGTATCTCATTGTCCGTCTTTTTACCGTTATCAAGCATATCAACCGTCATTGGATTATTGGATTATTGGATTATTTGCTTATTGGATTATTGGTATTGACTCTCACGTTATCCGGTGTCATCGACTTTTTTGTCGTCGCAAATGATACACAAGGCCGTATCAGCGACATTCCGGCCAACGAGGTTGCGACCTGGATCGCAAAAAATACACCAAAAAATGCAATATTTCTCAATAGCAGCTATCTTTACCATCCTGCCTCACTCGCCGGACGGTCAATCTTTTTGGGCTGGCCGTATTTCGCCTGGAGCGCCGGCTATCCGGAGAACCGCATGCCCATCATGGACACAATGTATGAAACCGACAATACAGCAGAAGTTTGCGCGCTGCTTCACAAGTACAACATTTCCTATATCACGGTTGAGGATGTTACCAATGACGTGAATCTTCCGGTCATCAATCTCAATGATTATCTAAAGAAATATACGCCGGTTTTTACGTCGAAAAACGGAAGGTACGCAATATTCACCACGCTCTCACGCTGTTCCCTGCCGGCGCATTTACGGTAAATCAATCCGAACGATAGAGATTGATCCGTCTGTATAAACAACCCTTAAAAAAGGCAGCGACGAATACGGAATATCGTGAAACGGCGGGACTTCAACCCCAAACACGATATATGACGCCCGCATGCGCCGAAGATAATCGGCAACAGCTGCCTCAGGCATCCGCCCAAAGAAAAAATCGTTTGATTCATCGAGTTTTTGCGTGAAATTTATCTCGTTGGAATCGTGTCCGATGATCACTTTGTTGTCGGTAAACGCCGGAATCATATTACTCACCGTTTGGCTCGCTAATACAACACTGTCTTCTTTTGTATTCCTTTTAAGATACGAAAATACGCGCGTGAGATATGAGGGAATATAGATATTGAGATAGTTCGTTTGGGCCGATGCGAGGGCTTGTTGTCTCATCACATAGGCAGGAAATATACCATATACCGCAACGGCGATCACGACCGCGCCCATGATATATGTCGCGCGGGGCAGGCGCTTCACGATTATCCTAAGGGCAATAGCGGCAAGGATAGCAACCGGAATCTGCTGATATGTCTGGAGAATTCTGTTCGTATCAAAGACGTTCGTCACGTTCGGCAGCAAAAAAAATATAATCGGTATTATCGCCCACCATGCAATCAACCGAATCTTCGTATTCGTCCGGTATGATGACGAGAAGAGAAACCCCAACGCGATAAAGGCCAGGGGCCCAAGCGCCAAGAGATAGGTCCACACGCTCACGTTACGCGGGGAAAACGACACTATGCCGACCGTCGCGAACGGTGCATGAAAAACAAATCGTAGCACATAGAAATTGACTCCCAGCATAATCACAGAGAGGATAACGACCGATGCGGAAAGGCTGCTTTTATGAGTCCAGTGCTTCTCTTCCATAAGGAGTGTCACGATATGCCAACCCAAAATACAGACGAGAACAAGAGATATATACGGTTGCAACAATCCAAGAATAATAGTCAACGCTCCGAGGAATACAAGGGCCCTCTGTGTGACCTGTTTCTTCCCGACAAGGATAATGATGCCGATTAAACAGGCAAATGCTAAAAAATGATGAGGCGGGATACGGAGATACTTATCGAACAGATCAAAAAAATCACTCCACGTCGTCGGCCACACAATAGTCGCTGCTCCATGGACATAAACCAACTGCCAAAACGATGTGGCCGTAAGGGCAAAAACGCCTGCTGCAACTTTCGTCCGCTCCTCCAGGATGACGTCATTTATTAACAGAAAAACGGCATAAAACAGGAGAATCATGCTCCCTACCCGTGCAAGGAAAAAAGTAATAAACGGCGACAAAGAAAACGGCCGGCTTGCAAGTCCTAAAAGGTGAAAAAACGGCTGATCGAGTCCATCATTTGTAGGTATTTCAGTAAATGAATCGTGATAAAGAATATGCCCCTCCGTCCCCCGTCTGATCATTTGAATGTAGCCGTAATAGTCACCTGTATGCCCGCTCGCGAAGGAATATGTGGTGTCGCTCGGAGTCAAGGAACGGGACTCTAATTGATATCCGACGACGAAACATAGTATAAGAATGACACATCCCCAATAAATGCATGAGAAGAGTCGGAAACGGGAAATAAATTTCTCTAGGAAACGGCCGGACTTCATCGAGTATCATTATATCCTGATTCAATGAATCAATATATAATATAGAGCACAAGCAACAAATTCCCCAAAAATGTGCTGAAAATATTCTCTGTGGGAGATCGAAGATACTCGAAATTATTCTGATAATGAGAGTATCGAAGATGGTCGTAGTCATTCATATGACAAGACCATAGCTCGCCCCGCACAAACAAAAAAACGTACCCTTAGTGGGAGATAGCTCGCCTGCCCAACAAACTATCCCCCACAAAAAGTACGTTCTATTTTTGTTTGTGCGGGGTCTTCGACCTTCCAACAAACTATCCCCCACACAAAATACTTAACAGCACAGTATCTTCTCTTTTGTGTTCAACCGGATACAATGCGTATACTTTTTCTACTCGGAAATCATGTATAAGGTTGATTTGTTGGGATTGTATACCGATATTTTTCGGTTGTCAAATAGAAAAAATATTTTTGAAAGGAAAAATTGTAATAAAACAAAAATCAGAATAACAACCACAGGAATTTACCGTGAAATATTGATGTGTGAAATATACTTCTATAACAATCTAAATCAAACTATCTAGCTTCGAAAATATATTTGACAATAAAAAGTATGATTGCTATCTTCATCAAATAGGTAACGGTCTTTTTGCCCAATCAGAACGTTACCGCTTACAAAAGGCATTACTACACGTAGCTAAACCTTAACCCAATTGCTAGCGGTAGTGATGCTTTTTTTTGCAATAAACACTTAATGAGTCTTCGAGTTTAGTGTTTATTGTCCGCCGACAATCGCTCTTTAAGCCGCATCCCGACGAATGTCGCGGATAAGGCGAAAAGTAAGATGAGGCGGAGTACTTAGGATCTAAAGTATCCTCCTAACGCTCGCTCCGTGAATCGTGTACGAATAGTACCCCAAAAGACTCAAAGGAAGCGTAGGCGGGTCGATATGTAACAAATCTCGGGATTACTGCCACCAATCCCCCAAAGCTTCCTTGTCCACCGTAGCTTTAGCGAAGGATGGATTGCTTCTTAATGGTTTATCAAGTTTAGCCCCACCAATCAAATCAAATAAGATTGTATAAAAACGGATAATATGAGACCTTATTCCCCTTTTTTGAGAATTCAATGAAAAAGAAATACCACGAAGAAATAGTTGGAAACCGTTTTCCCCACAAAAAAACGGACGCCACTAGCACATCCGTTCTACGGTCACATAGTGACCCCTTGGCCGGTTATAAGGTGAACACCGGTATGCTTAATCCTTTTTCCTTCAATTTCACGAATTGCTCGTGCACCTCTCGTTCGAAGCGTTGCCGCTCCTGCGTCAGAGGTGACAAACGCGTTACCTTCCCTCTGCCCAGGAGGGATGCTAAACCTTGCCTCAGTGATCCTAAGAATCCCTGAGACCCCAAATGACCTTGCGGTAGTTGTGTCACTTATTCATTGAAACACGTGAGAAAGTCCTTGTCAAGTCCCATAGGTTTTTTACTTAGGAAATATCGATAACTTATAGTCTTTTTATATGTAGATAGACTGTCATATAGCTCTATATAATTTTAGTAAAATAATTGTGGATAACTTGTTATCCTATCTCTTCTATAATAATTAATGAAAAATTTTGATGAACGTGGAGAGTGCTCTATACTGAATTCATGCTGAAGCAAGTATTTTTCCTTGTTCTCCTGTCGGTTATACTGCTTTACATCGCCCCCCACCCCGCGTATGCCGCTTTAGGGGACGCTACCATAACAGATAACGGCGCAACTGTTACTACTAAAGCCGCTTTTGCCGGCGGTATTACTTCTCTTAACTACCAA
>CAYLQG010000031.1:0-15818 GCA_964385705.1 uncultured Gammaproteobacteria bacterium | reverse complement strand
TGTTGTAGAAATACGGAATGTCTTTTGCGGAATTAATCGGTAAGTCGTGGGCTAAGATGCGGCCAAGAACATTGATATCGTTTATATGATTGACCCCCGTGTATCTATGAAGGATTGTATTGGCACCCATGTAAGTAAGCGGAAACAAAAGATAGAGGAGGAGAAAAAAGATAACGTTCTTCGTTGTAGTCCTGTTCCGGTAATATATTGCCAGAATGGGCAGCACCGCAAACGGGAGGACGATAAATATCGGCCGAACTAAAAATAATATAATTGATATAAACGTAAATAATACGTATTTACCAATCGTCTCTTTATGAAGCAGCTGCAGAAAAAGATAACTATAAAGAATAACCAATGTTGTTGACAGGCTCTCTCCGAGAATTGACCGCTCCCAGGTGAAAAGGAGAATATTCGCTCCGGTAAAGAGCGCATAGAGATAACTTGTGGGTTTGGCGATGCCAGCGCGAAGACACATATAGGTAAGTAGGATGAGTCCTCCCATCCCGATAAACGTTTGCGTCAATACAACGGCTTCCAGTCCACGGAAAAATGCAGGGGACCAAATGGGAGCTATTGGGATTCCCGTAAGTCTGAAGACTGAAAGTATGAAAAGAGGATATCCGGGTGTCCGGTACTCAGAGAAAAAGGCGGTGAGCGGCGATGTTGTGAATTCTTCGACCCGTTCATAATAACCGGTGCTATCAGGGGGAGTCAGGAGCTCGCCGGCATTTTTAAGGTAGAAATACCGTAGAAGAAATGCGGCCGCAAGGATAATGATGAAAATAACGCCCCAGAACAGAGTGTCCTTTTGAATTTTCGACATAGTGTATAAATGCGTCGGCCTTTATCTTTTACCATAAGTGTCTCTGGATGGAAATAGAGTGGGTAGACAAATTGAGGCGCCGGGATATAATGATTCGACATGAAACATATATTGGTGACCGGCGGGAGCGGCTTTTTCGGATACAATATCGCCACAACCCTCAAGAGGAAATACTCAGTCGTTGCTCCGTCGCATAAAGAGTTAGATCTTTTGGACGGAGTAAAGGTGAGTAACTACATTTCCAAGCACCGCATTGATACGGTCATTCATTGTGCAACCGGTGAACGGTTCGGCGGGTTTGCAGCGAGTGTTCGGATGTTTACGAACCTGCTTGAGCAGAATGGCCGGCTTTCAAAAATTATAACCTTCGGATCCGGCGCAGAATATAATAAGCGACAGGATTTAATCCGGGTTAAGGAGAGCTCGTTCGGGCAGTCGCTGCCCACCGATGAGTATGGTTTGGCCAAATATCTCATGAGCCTTCTTTCAAAAACACGGAAAAATATTATTACGCTCCGACCATTTGGGGTGTACGGTCCTCATGAAGATTATTGCATTAAGTTTATTTCCAATGCGATTGTAAAACAGCTCGCCGGAATTCCAATCGTCATAAAACAGGACGTGGTCTTTGATTATCTGTATATCGACGATCTTACTCGAATTGTTGAATACATAGCCACGCATAGAATGCGGTACAACGACTATAACGTCACCCCAAATAAGTCAATAACGTTATCAGAGATTGTCCGTATTATTCTCTTAAATGTAGGAGCGAAGGATTCCATTACCATAAAAAATCCTGGCTTTAATTTTCAATATACGGGAAGTAATAAACGACTGCTGAGGGAACTTCCGGGATTTCGGTTCCATACATATCAAGAGGGGATAGCCAAACTGTATGCATACTATAAAACGCATTTCAGAAGTCTTAATATCGCACCTATCAAAAAGGATGAATTCTTCAATAAATCCCTTGTTAAGGTTTAAGTAAGAGGGAAGGTGCTTTACAAGGATAGACTTTCCGATTATGATGAGGCCGCATTTATGGGCCCCAAAAAACTTATTTCAATCGGCATTCCCTGTTATAACGAAGAGTTGAACGTTGTCCCGGCATACGAAGCGCTCTCCTCGATAGTCAAACAATTTTCCAACTATTCCTTTGAATTTATATTCGCCGATAATGGAAGCGAGGATAAAACCCGCGAGATGATACGGCGTGTCGTAAAGCGCGACAAGAGGGTTCACGGAATATTCCTGTCGAGAAATTTCGGACCGGAATCCTCAGGTGAAGCCACTATGGATTTCGCGAAGGGCGATGCATTTATTTATTACGAGTGCGATATGCAGGATCCCGTCAATATTATTCCGAAATTTATCAAAAAATGGGAAGAAGGATTTGATGTAGTCGTCGGCGTCCGTACAAAAATTGAAGATAATTTTATTATGACGATGTTCAGGAAGTCGTTCTACCGCGTGTTTAAAGCGATATCAAATATCGACGTTCCCGTCAATGCCGGGAGTTTCAGTCTCATCGGAAAACGCCCGCTTGAAGCACTCCGGTCACTCCCCGAACGGTATCGGTTTCATAGGGGATTGCGTGCGTGGGTCGGATTTAAACGGGCATATATCACCTATGAGCGCAAACGTCGCATTCGGGGGAGGAGTTCGTATAATTTATTGGAATATTTCCACCATGCGGAGCGCAGTTTTTTCGGTTTTTCCTATATGCCACTTGATTTTATCGTGTATCTCGGTCTCATTCTTGTGATTCTATCCGCGGCATTTTTCCTACTATACTTAATTTATTACTTTTTTTACGATCATACACACACAGTCAGTCCTACAGTGATTATCGTCGGCACGATAATATTTTTCGGTGGTGTACAACTCTTGGCGTTGAGCTTTGTCGGTAAATATGTCCAAGTTATCGTCGAAGAAACCAAAGCGCGTCCCACATACATCGTGGAAGAAAAAATTTAATCTGTCGTTATAATTTTCCGTAGACTGAGACGTCGACTCCTAATTCTTTAAATTCTTTTGTACGTATAAGAGTGAGCGCGGGATCAGTTGTCGTGGCAGCCACCTCCCACTGTACCCATTCATTTATCAGTCTGTATTCATGGGTGTAATACCGCGAGGTGGGGAGAACCGTCAGGGTAACGTAATATTCACTGTACGGAAGATTTTTCGGTTTTGAATGATCTTTCTGCGTCAATACCGACAGCAGAAAAAATGGTGGAGAAAGTTCAGTAAACCGGCCTTTAACATATACCGGTTTGGTTACATCAATATGTGTGTATACCCAGGTCATGATATCCCTCGGGTTTTCTGTCGACCGCGCCGGAGAAAGTTTTCCCCATCCGGCGGTATTGTAGTCAAACCATGTGGGATTGACGTCCGGTTGGTTGAATGCGATTGCGAATATTGTTTTCGTGCCGATGTCATAGACCCGAGTCGGTAGATTCGGGAGACTCACAAGTATATGAAGTCCCAATCCGACAGCGAGAGCGCAAACTATGATGCGTGTCCAGAGGAGAGACTTAAATGATCGTCTTACAACGTCGATTATGACGATTGATACCAGAACGAATAAACCGGGCGACACGGGAGCAATATAGCGATCCTGCAGGTTGATCATGTGCGGGGTTAAAAAAACAATGTATGTGACAAAAGATAGCCATAATAATCGGGGTTTTAGTTTTTGTATATATTGAGCTGAAAATATAAAAGAAGAGAGAAGCACTATACCGACCGGAATTGAAATTCCATACATGTACACGATGCCTTTAGGGTAATAAAACAGATATGTCGGCAGACTCCATCCCGCCATTTCGTTGGGAATTTCATTATTTTCTATAATGTACAAAAACTGATTGAACCGTTCGGGACTGGTTGCAACCCACGAGAGCGCCCCGATTACGACCGGAAGAAGAATGAGTAAATGTGCGGTAATGAGATACAAGCGCTCTTTCCAGTTTTTTGCGGTTACTAAACTAATACACGCCTCTATACCGAAGAAAGCCAGACCCATAATGCCATAGGGGTATTTCGTGAGGAACAATACAGTGACTAAAATTCCCGTTAACAAGAACCAGGGTAATTTCCCGGATGTGCGGGCTTTAAAGTAGACAAGAATTGCCAATATGGTCCATGTAGTCGCCATCGATTCTTTCAGGATGACCGTATGGAGATAGATAAGAATCGGGGATGTCACAAAGAATATAACGGCGAGAATCCCAACGAGTTGTGGGAGTTGTTTTTTTGAGGGAAACACAGACTTTCCAACCTGAATTCCGAGAAAATATATGAGTATTCCGGTGATAAACGGAAATATCATGTTTACTATGCGGGCTTTTTCAATACTAAATCCGATAGCTGCGAGAATCGGCGCTAATATCGCATATTGAAGAGGCGGATAATTAATTTGATTATGAAGTTGGGTCCATAGACCCGTCCAGTCGTGCAGCTTAATCGGTTGTACTGTCCAGTAGGTCTGGAGTAAGAATTCCGCTTCGTCCCACAGGACTGTTGCATACGGCATGATTTCTTTGATGATAAAGACGAAAGAGAGAAGGAGAAGGATGATCGTAATAATGAGTCCGATTTTTTTGGTTAAGAACATGCATCCATTATATCCTACGAGAAAAACGTATGTGATAGGAATTATTGTCCAAATGATTTGACAAATTGGACTCTCCCGTGATTTACTCACGCTATCTTGTATGAATACATTTATTAGTACGATCGGAATTTTTATTCTGACGTTTATTGTCCACGTCATAATTCACCGTTGGTTCCGAGGCATACGTCGTGATCCGCTCATCAGTTTATCCGTGTATCTTCCTGGTGCTTGTCTCGTGGCTTGGTATGTTATCGTTACGGGATCAGCGTATCGGATTACCTCAATAGTTTTATATATATTATTGTCGCTTACTGCCGGAGTGTTTTATCTTGGTCCGTATTTGGGGGGAGAAACACCCGCTTCAATGATTCTTGCCTCTTTTACTAAGAAAAAACGTCAAAAAGAACCCGACCTTATACGCTTATTCACGGAATCCGGTTTGTTCTGGAAGAGGATAGATGATCTTCGGCGGGCCGGTCTCATAGAAACGCATCGGGAGAAATATATTGCGACCTCAAAAGGGAGAGTAATTATTCATTATATTAGTTTGTATAAACGGATATTTTGTAGGCCGGCAACCGGATAATTATGGATTATCAAATTGCGCTCATGGCATTCATATCGTTTATTTTATTTATTCTGACGCTCATTGTCCTTTTTCATATGACAGCTCCTGATAAAGCACTTCATTGGATCGTCAGTACGTGTCTTGTCATTGGGATAGGGGAAGGGTGGTACTTATCGCGATATTTCGGATTTACAGAACTTGTCTGTTGGATAATGCTTTATCTGCTCATGGTAGTATTGTTCGTCTTTGGCGTATTTAGCGCAGTTGAGGCATCGCTGACGTTTCGGATGCTTGCCGAAATTGCATCAACCGGTAGTGGCGGATTAACCCCACGGCAGTTGACACGACGCTACAACCGGGAAGGCATTGTGAAACGACGAATTAATCGGCTATTATCCTCGGGAGAAATTATTTTCAAAAGAGGAGCATATGAAAAAAATCACGTCTCATTTTACTCTGTACGGGAATATATTCTCGTTATCCTCCGGCAAATATTTCCGGAAAAGCATACGAACGCTTTGCCCTAAATTGATATAATTCGCCCACGGTGAAAACTTTATTTACGAATGGGAACGAACGCGGGGAGCTTATACGCGAAACTATTTTTCTTCCGCGTATATATCTTAATGCGCGGCAGCTATGCGATCTTGAATTACTGCTCGACGGCTCCTTTTTACCGCTTACCGGTTTTCTCAATGAAGAAGAATACGGGATGGTTATAGACCATATGCGGCTCAAAAGCGGCGCGCTCTGGCCAATCCCCGTCGTATTGGATGTACCCGATGTTAGCACGTACAAGAGTGGGATGAGCGTCGCCTTATGTGACCAATACGGCAAACCGGTTGCAAAATTTACCATAAATTCCGTCTATCACCCTGATAAAAAACAGGAAGCAAAGTTGGTTTACGGTACCACGGATACTGATCACTATGGCGTTGCCTATTTGTTCAATGAAACAGGCAGCTATTATCTGGGCGGAACGCTTACGGAAATCTCACGGGTGGACCGGTTTGATTTTGCCCAATACCGACATACCCCGCGGGAACTGCGTGCATTTTTCGATAAGCACAATCAGAAAACTGTTATCGGCTTTCAAACCAGAAATCCTATTCATAAAGTTCATTTTGCGATGATGCAACAGGCGGCCCATGAGTATCACGGTCACATTCTTTTCCATCCGTCAGTGGGTGTCACAAAAGACGGAGACATCGATTATGTCACCCGGGTCCGTTCCTATATTCAGGTTTATTCGCACCATATGCGGCAATTTGCAACACTGAGTCTGCTTCCTCTTGCCATGAGGATGGCTGGACCCAAAGAAGCCCTCTGGCATGCGATTATTAGGAAAAATTACGGGTGTACACATTTCATTGTCGGACGGGATCACGCAGGACCGGGGGCGGACCGATTGGGGAAACCATATTACGGTCAGTATGATGCAATTGAGTTAGCGGGTCATTTTGCACGGGAACTTGATATGACGATAATTCCTTTTAAAGAGATGGTGTACCGTGCGGATAAAAAAATATATGAACAAATTCAATACATTCCCAAAGGAACGAAGGTGAAAAAAATTACAGGAACCGGACTTAGAAAACTCATCCGTTCAAAGTCACGCGTTCCTGATTGGATATCATTCCCTGAAGCGGTCCGCGAGATCAGGATGGGCTTTCATAGAGATATAAAAGATGGGCTGACGATATTTTTAACCGGGCTTCCCAGCGCCGGAAAATCAACGGTAGCCCGCATGTTGTACAGTCAGCTCATTGAAATTCAGGACAAAAGAGTTACCATTCTTGACGGAGACGTTGTTCGACAGAATCTTTCAAAAGGGTTAGGTTTTTCCAAAGAAGACAGAGACACAAATATTAAGCGTATTGGATTTGTGGCGTCCGAAATCACCAAACACCGAGGCATTGTTATCTGTGCAGCAGTCGCTCCCTATGAGGGGGCGAGATGTGCGAACCGCCGCCTTATCACAACAAATGGAACATATGTGGAGGTTTATGTGGCGACCCCTTTATCCGTCTGCCGGAAACGGGACGTAAAAGGGTTGTACAAACGGCAGGAGTTAGGCGAGATTACTGGTGTCACAGGCGTTGATGATCCGTATGAAAAACCAAAACATCCCGAGATAACAATCAATACGGCACATGATTCAGCGGCGGCAAGTACACGAAAGATTATCAAATATTTGCTGGCGCGCGGTTTGATAGAAAAAAACGACAGTTAGACTCTTGCTTTTGGTATTTAGTTCTTTATAATGACCTCACCATGAAAACAGTCATACTCTGCGGCGGAATCGGTTACCGGTTAAAAGAAGAAACGGAATTTAAACCGAAGCCCATGGTCCTCATCGGCAATAAACCCATCCTTTGGCATATCATGAAAATATACAGTCACTTCGGATTTAATGACTTTATCATTGCACTCGGATATAAAGGCGATTACATCAAGGATTATTTTCTCAATCAGAAATATTTCCTCCATGATTTTACGCTCCATACAAAAAGTGGTCGGACGCATATCCATCGTGCGTCAGCGGGAGAGGGGATTGATGATTTTACCATCACATTTGTTGATACCGGCCAGGAAACGTTAACGGGCGAACGGATACTCCGCATTCGTGATTATATTCCGAAAGAGGATGAGGATTTTATGGTCACTTACGGTGATGGTCTGGGTGATGTTAATATCAAAAAACTTGTGGCATTTCACCGTAAACATAAATTAGTCGGAACTATTACCGGGGTTCATCCGCGCTCACGATTCGGACAGGTACGCATTGACGAAAAGAACGGCGTCACACAGTTTGTGGAAAAGCCATCGCTTCGTGAATGGGTGAACGGCGGTTATATGATTTTTAACAAGAAATTTTTTAACTATCTGCGGCCCAATGAATTTGATCATGCAGCGTTACATCGCTTAGTGAAAGACCGCGAGTTATCGCTTTACATCCATAACGGGTTTTGGCATGCGATGGATACGTATGCTGATGTTACGAATCTGAATGCGTTTTGGAAAACCGGCCCACAGTGGAAAGTATGGAAAGATTAACATCCGGGGTCTTCCGATTATTTAATTCGCACTTGCCGGAGTTTTTGTTGAAATATATTTTTTTGTCAAATGTATCCCTACGATTAACAATTCGAGGCAATTGGCTCGGGTTTGCAAGTGCTCATAAAATAATCGGCAACCCCTTTATTCTATACAAGAACAACGGGTTTGCGCATGTTCTTATACCAATCGGAAGACGTATGAAAAGCAGTCTAAATGATGACTCGGGTTTGCAAATGCTTATATAACAATTGGGAGACTCTATTATGAATAGACGTAGAATTTTAGTTACCGGCGGCACTGGATTTGTCGGAAGCCATTTAGTTGAAGAACTCGCCAAACGGGGCGCGCGCGTTGTCGTGCCATACAGGAGTCTTGATCCGCAATCGTATTTTGCTACCCGCGGGTTAGAAAAAAAAGTAATCCTCGCAAACGGCGACGTTACGGACAGAAGAAGAATAGGGGATATCGTTACCAAATATGAGGTTGAAGATATTTTCCATCTCGCCGCCCAGCCGATTGTTGATACCGCTTACTATAATCCTCTTGAAACTATCATGACTAATGTTATGGGAACTGCAAATATTCTTGATGCAGCGTGGAACAGTGGTACCGTGCGCCGTATTATTATTTCTTCATCGGATAAAGCGTATGGGAAAAGCAGTAAGACCTACACAGAAGAAAGTCCGTTATTGGGCGATCACCCCTATGAAGCGAGCAAGGCTGCCGGTGACATGGTGACGAAAGCATATGTGAAAACATACGGAGCACCCGTTGTCACGGTACGGTTTGGCAATATTTACGGTGGCGGGGACCTTAATATATCGCGGATTATCCCGGGAATCATGCACGCAGCCCTTACCGGTGAAACGCTGCGCCTAAGGAGCGACGGCACATTTATGAGGGACTATGTCTACGTCAGCGACGTAGTTTCTGCATATATATTTTTAGATGATCATGCGGATGGGATAAAAGGAGAAGTGTTTAATATTGCGGGTGATACAAATATTTCCGTGCGTGATCTTATTAAACGGGCAGAAAAAATACTGAACATCTCCGTACCGTACAAAATTGATAATAATCAGAAAAATGAAATACCGAGTCAGCATTTAAATTGGAAAAAAATAAAAGAACTCGGATGGAAATCGGAATACTCATTGGAAAAAGGATTACAAGAGACCTATGATTGGTACAAACAAAATATCTAACTATGTCATTGCGAACGGAGTGAAGCAATCTTTAAAGATACATATTTGAGCGATTGCCGCGCCGTTAGAATAGTCGTCGTAATGACAATAAAAAATGAAAAAGAAAATAATATCCGTTATCGTTGCCTGTTATAACGAAGAAGAAAATATCGAGGAAATGTACCGACGGGTCGTGGCCTCGTTTAAGAAATTATCACATTATGAATATGAACTCATTTATGTCGATAATGTGTCAACAGATAAGTCGGAAAAAATTTATTTAAGAATAGCTTCCCGTAATCGTCGGGTCAAAATTGTGTACATGAGCCGGAATTTCGGCTCTCCGCAACCTTCTTTTATCGCCGGTATGGAATACTGTCATGGTGATGCCGCTGTTTTTATGCACGGTGACATTCAGGATCCGCCGGAACTTATCGGCGCGTTTATCAAAAAATGGGAAGAGGGTTTTGATGTTGTCTACGGTGTGCGAAAATCGCGTAAAGGATACGGGATCATCTGGAATGCGATGTATAAAGGGTTTTATTACGTACTCAATAAGCTTGCGTATATACAAATCCCGCTTGATGCCGGTGAGTTTTCCCTCGTTGATCGCCGTGTTATTGAAGAATTATTAAAACTAGACGAGTATGACTATTATCTCCGGTGTCTTCGTGCCTACGTCGGATTTAGACAAACAGGCATCTCTTACGTTCGCGATGCACGGGCCCATGGCAGGTCTTCGGAAAGCATCATGTCAGGATTCTGGTGGGCAAAAACAATTCTCGTTAATTTTTCCTTTAAACCGCTTGAGTGGATATCTACCATGGCATTCGTTGTGACAATATTTTCATTTTTGCTATTAACGTTTGATGCAGTCACATTTACTTTTTTCCGTAATACAACAAAAGGAGTCCCTACAATCGTCATCCTTATATTGTTTTTGGGAGGTGTACAACTGTTGTCCATCAGTGTTATTGCTGAATATCTTGCGAAGATTTTTCTTGAGGTAAAACGAAGACCTAAGTATATCGTACGAAAGACAGTTAATCTGAAAAAATTAACATAACTTCTTCGGCGATATCACAATACCCATCATGAGAACGCATATGCAAAAAGCCCGTGTGGCAATCATCGGAACCGGCAATATCGGCAGCGACCTGCTTGTCAAAGTAGAGCGTTCTCCTTACCTTACCTGCACGCTTTTTACCGGACAAAATCCCGCATCGCCCGGGATCGCGCAGGCGAAGCGGATGGGGGTGTCGACCTCCTCAGATTCCATTAACGCTATTGTTCATAATCCGGGCATATGTGACATAGTATTTGACGCGACAAATTCGGTTAGCCATAAAATTCATGCACCGATCCTGCGGAAGTTACGGAAATTTGTGATCGATATGACTCCCTCAAAAATTGGCGTGTTGTGCGTTCCGCTTATTAATTTAAAAAAGAGTATTAGGAGTCATAATGTGAACATGATCTCCTGCGGAGGTCAGGCGAATATTCCCCTTATCGCCGCCATCATGTTGGTTCATCCCGAGACACCGTACATCGAAGTGGTTTCAAGTATTTCGTCCAGATCGGCAGGGATCGGGACCCGTGAGAATATCGATGAGTATACGCAAACAACAAGTGAAGCGATTATGGCTATAACCGGAGTTCCAAAGGCTAAGACGATTATCATTCTCAATCCTGCAGATCCGCCTATTCTTATGCATAATACGATTTATGCGAAGATTGACAAGCCGAACATGAACGCTATAGTCAAAGAAATCCGCGATACCGCCAAGAGACTTCAAAAATACGTTCCGGGATTCCGTGTTATTGTTGAACCGGTGAATACCAATGACTGCGTCATGATTATGACCGAAGTCGTCGGACTCGGAGATTTTTTGCCGGTCTATGCCGGGAATTTGGATATAATTAATTGTGCAGCTGTTGCTGTTGCTGAGGAATATGCGAAAATGACCGGTAGAAGCAGAAGGTAACATATGAACAAACAAATAACCATCACTGATTCAACACTCCGTGACGGATCCCATGCAATGCATCACCAATTAAATGAAGAAACGGTTCGCACGTATGCGAAGGGCGCAGAAGCCGCCGGAACAGAACTTCTGGTTGTCGGACATGGCAACGGATTGGGCGCTTCATCTCTTCATCTCGGTCAATCATTACTTTCTGATGTTCGTATGCTCACGATTGCGAAAAAAGAATTAAAGCACACAAAGCTTGCCGGTTTCCTGATTCCGGGGTTCGGAACGATCAAAAATGATATAGCTCCCGCAATTGATGCAGGAATTGAAGCGCTTATTGTCGCGTGCCACTGTACAGAAGCAAACGTTACGAGGCAGCATATCCGGTACGGGATTTCTCACAATCTTGCGACATACGGGGTTCTCATGATGTCTCATATGATTGGGGCTCATGAATTATTAGAACAAGCAAAACAAATGGAATCATACGGAGCACAAGGTGTCATTCTTATGGATTCGGCGGGCGCCTATGTGCCTTCAGAGGTAAGGGAGAAAGTCAGTGTGCTCGCCAGCGGTTTGTCTGTTGCAGTCGGCTTTCATTCGCATAACAATCTTGGGCTTGCAATCGGTAATGCTCTTGCGGCGGTTGAAGTCGGGGCGACGATCATCGACGGCACAAGCCGCGGTTTGGGTGCCGGCGCAGGCAACTGTCCGCTTGAAGTTATCGTTGCCGTTCTTCAGAAAACCGGAAGGCAGACGGGGCTCAATCTTTATCAACTTATGGATAATGCGGAACTTATCCGGGAGAAAACCAATAATACATCTCCGGAAATTAATTCCGTGACGCTTACTAGCGGTTTAGCGGGTGTATTTTCCGGTTTTGCACCTCTTGCAAAACGCGCGTCAGAACGTTTCGGAGTTGACGTTCGTGATATACTCGTCGAGCTGGGGAAGAGGAAGGTTGTTGCGGGTCAGGAGGATATCATTGTCGAAGTGGCCCTGTATTTAAAACAGAAAAAAGAAGGAAAACCCGAAGACTTTCAATTAGAATCATTAACATGAATGTTGCCGAATACATCGTTGATTTTATTGCTCAAAAAGGGGTTGATACGGTGTTTATGATCACCGGCGGGCAGGCGATGTTCCTCAATGATGCGATATATAAAAATAAACACATTCACCCGATCTTCCATCACCACGAACAGGCAGCCGCCATGGCAGCCGAGGCGTATGGTCGTATCGGTAAGTCCATTGGCGTTGCGATGGTGACGGCAGGTCCGGCCGGTATCAACGCATTAAACGGAGTTGTCGGCGCATTTGTCGACTCCGCTCCTATGATGGTGATTTCCGGTCAGTCGGGGACGGGCAACGTCTCATATATGAAGAAGACAGGGATCCGTCAATACGGACTTCAGGGAATTAACCTCGAGCCAATCGTACAAACGGTTACGAAATATTTCGTCTCGATAGATGATCCGGCGAAAATTCAATATCACATGGAAAAAGCCTATTACCTTGCTACCCACGGCAGGCCGGGGCCAGTGTGGATAGAAGCGCCGCTAGATACGCAGCGTATGACGGTGCCGGAAAAGATGTCGTTTCATTTTGATCCGTCGGAATTAGAGCGGGTTTCACCGATTATCCAAAAAGATGATATTGAGCGTGTAATGACACTTCTGAGTAATGCCAAACGTCCGCTCCTACTTTTGGGACACGGGGTCGCAATTGCGGGTGCGAGAGAACTTGCTCAAACGTTTTTACAAAAAACGCATATGCCCGTCATCACCACCCGGCTGGGCATCGATCTTGTCGGGTCAGATAGCCGTCAATTCGTCGGACGCCCCGGTCTTTACGGTGACCGCCCCGCAAATTTTTCGGTACAGCTTGCCGATCTCATTATCGCCGTCGGCGCACGGCTTGATCCCGGAATTGTCGGTTATGACGCGAAAGATTGGGGCAGACGGGCGATGAAAATTGTTGTCGATATTGACCCAAAAGAACTTGAAAAACCAGGGTTAGAGCCGTCAGTCCATATTTACGGCGATGCAAAACAATTTTTTGAACTTATGCTCTCTTCATTGAAAAATAAAAAACTGCATTCATACTCATCGTGGGTTTCCCGATGTGCCCTTTGGAAAAAACGATATCCGATGTCCCTCCCTGAGTATAAAAAAGAGAAATCAGTGAATTCGTATTATCTGGCTGACCGGTTGTCACATTTCGCATCGCCAAAAGATACAGTCGTTGTGGATACGAGTTCGCCGTTCCATGTAGTATGTCAGGCATGGAAAATTAAAAAAGGACAGCGGTTTTTGACGACCGGCGGGATATCGACGATGGGATACTGGCCCGCAGGTATCGGCGCATGCATGGCCCGTCCAAAAGGTAATACGATCATCGTTACGGGTGACGGGTGTCTTCAGATGAATTTGCAGGAGCTTGCGACCATGAAACATAACAAATTACCGATAAAATTATTCGTCGTCAATAATAACGGATATCTGTTGATCCGGCACACCCAGCGCGTGCATATGGAGGGCAGGTTTTTGGGGGAGAGTCCCAAAAGCGGACTATGGTGTCCTGATAGCATGAAGATCGCCAAAGCATATGGGTTAAAAGCCGTACGCATTAAGAACGTAAATGAATTGGATCGTAAAATCAAAGAAGTCCTCTCGTACAAAGGTCCGGTTGTCTGTGATGTCCTGTCTCCTGAGTGGCAGCTCATCGTTCCGCGCGTCGCATCGGATAAAATGCCGGACGGCAGGCTTGTTTCAAAACCATACGAAGATCTTTTTCCGTTTTTGGATCGCAAAGAATTTGAGAAAATGACCGCGATGAACGAATGAAGGATGCTGTAGATTCCTCTCCATCGGGACAAAAGATACGCGCCACCATTGCACGGTTGAAAAATAGATCGTTTGGTGTGGTGTCGATAATGGGAATAATATGCCGGACGAAGTATGATCTTCCGCTTCTTACCCGTGATTCAATTACTGACGATCACATTATTGACCTTCTTTCGCGGTGGCGTAAAATGCACGAGCGTTGGTTTCCGTCACAGTTTCTGGTAACTTCGGCCCGGACGAAGATCTGGTTAACCAAACAAGTGATTGAAATGCCGGACCGCTTATTGTTTATGATCCGTGTTCATGATACATATATAGGTCACGTTGGATTGTACCGCTTTGATTTCGTTCATAAAACGTGTGAAATCGATAATATCGTACGGGGGAGAAAAGGATATCCTGGCATCATGCAAAACGCGATCAAACTCATGATGGAGTGGGGGAGGTCGTCTTTAGACCTGAAAGGGTATTCACTTCAAACGACATCGGATAATATGCGGGCGCTCGCGCTTTATGAGACGCTCGGATTTAGGGAGACAAAACGGGTACCGCTCGTTTATGAAAAAACAAAAGACGGAGGCGTCTGGGCTCCAGCACAGATATCGCATAAAGGACCCATTAAACGGTATGATGTGTTTATGAGGTGGGATAGAGCATATGAAACCAAGTAAGAAAAAAATCAGTTATGCCGGACCGTCAATGACGGAAAAAGAAGTAAGGTACGTTATTGACGGCGTGAAAAACGGATTTTACGAATCTTACGACAAATACGTCAAAAAACTTGAGGCTGCAACGTCCTCATATGTTCACACAAAATACGCACTTGCCGGATTTTGTGCAACCCACTCGCTTCATCTGGCGTGTATTGTCTCTGGATTTACGAAGGGCGATGAAGTCATCGTGACTGATTTCAGCTGGGCAGCAACGGCACATGTGATCGCCTATACCGGCGCGACGCCGGTTTTCGTTGATATTGATCCCACCACCTGGTGTATCGATCCAAAAGCGATTGAGCGGGCTATAACCAAAAAGACCAAAGGAATCATGCTTGTGCATACATTCGGCATGCCCGCCGATATGGATGCAATCATGCAAATCGCCAAAAAATATAAACTAAAAGTTATTGAGGATGCAGCTCCGTCACTCGGGGCGCTGTATAAAGGTAAAAAAGTGGGCGGAATTGGAGACGTCGGCTGTATTTCATTTCAGGGAGCCAAACTCGCGGCATCCGGTGAAGGCGGCATGTTGTTAACAAACAATAAAGCCATGCTCGACCGCGCAATTCTCATGAGCAATATGGGCAGAACCAACAGGCTTGCAAATTTTTGGTGCGACTCATTGGGATTTGAATATCAGATGGCGAATGTCGTGGCGGCATTAGCTCTCGCTCAGGTGGAACGCATTGAAGAATTGGTCGCGATGAAAAGGAGGATCTTCAGCTGGTATTGGGAACGGCTCAAAGATATGCCGGAGTTTACCTTATTAAAAGAAAAAGAAGGCATGCGAAGTAATTACGCCTATCCGGCGGTCTACCTCAACACGAAAAACATCTCAAGAAACGCCCTGGTTGCCAAATTGAAAACATACAATATTCATGCGCGCGAAGCATTCCCGCGGATGAGCCGGTTTCCGATGTATAAAGCACGGTTTCCCAATCCCGTGGCGGCACTGGTCGAAAAGAACGGATTTAACCTCCCCTCGGCCCTTAACCTGACTGAGAAAGACGTTGATTTTGTGTG
>CAYLQG010000030.1:0-15830 GCA_964385705.1 uncultured Gammaproteobacteria bacterium | reverse complement strand
GGGGAAAAACTGACGCACATAACTGCTGAGCATAATACCGCCGATAAATAATGCGATAAAAACTACGATGGTAAAAAATGTTCCGAGACATGAGCCTGACTGTTTTTTGGGTGGCATTGGAGGCTGTGGCTTCGGGGTTGGAGGGATAGGTTGGACAGTGTGGGGCGGAATTTGCGGCGTTGGCTGAGACGTTTGCTCTTCGGGAATTGGAAGGATTTCAGGCGTCTCCTCAATAGGTAATGACGCTACGGTTTTGGCAGGTTCAACAGCTGGCTGCGGCGCACTTTTTTCACCATTCGACGGGCCATACAAATCATCGGTTGTTAAAGGGTCTGCCATAGAGATAATTTCATTGTTCCATTGACAACACTTCTTGTCAACGCAGATTACTTCTTCACGAACACAATGGCGTTCGGTAAATTTCTTCCCGGCCCCACCTTATACCCCCCGCTCCAGAGCGCGGCTGAGCCGCCATCATCGAGATTTAATGTGTTCTCAAACCCAAGAGCCTTTGCAATGTGGCCCATATCGGCAACCGATGCGTTAAACATCATCCCGATGTATACCGTGTTCCCCTTGTTTGCAACAAATCCCCGGGTGCTTTTTGAACTCATTTTAGGGTCGCCGTTTCCGCCGAAAGCTATATTGCCGCCCGATAAAACCAGAGGCTGATTAGCAATCATACTGTCGATACTTGTGTCCCTCCCCCATCCCAGCGACTGCCCGACAAACCGTATAAATCCGTTTCCGAAAATAACGGCGGGGACGGTGCTATAAACATTGTTGTCAGAATTAAAATAAACTTTATTTTTATTCATGAGAAGTGTGTCAAATGAACCGGTTTTTCCGGCGCAACTCGGATAATCAGCAGGACAAAAATACCCGCCGTTCACCCCGGCGAATGCGCCGGTTCTTGAAACGTAATCACCGAGAGGTAATACAGGACAATTGTTGCCACAGGTGCCCGATGACGCGGTGTCTACATAGACGTGCGTTGTACTTAAATCAGTGGCAATCATATCAACCAGAAACGTTCCGATATCCGTGGTCACTGATTGCTGGCTGAATCCACTCCCCGGCGGGGCGTTACTTGCAGGGACGTTACTGGGGATCGTGAATGAACTTGCAATCTTCTGCTGTTCGGCGGCAATATTATTTTGTAATGCAGTAAGCTCAGAGGACGCAGACGCATAATTTCTTTTTGAAAGAAGGGAAAGGACGTCGGCAAACGAATCATCGTATTTCGTCGTATCTTTCTCCACATCCTTGAGCCGCAATAAGTCTTCATAGGTCGTTACGGTCTGTTGATATGTCGATTCAATATCGGCAATATCCGAAGATAATTGTTTATTTTTTACATACTGGTCCTCATGCTGAATATCGCTCAATTGTCGGGCAATCGTTGTAACCTGACTTTGAAGTTTTTGGTTTTCCCATGTCGTGCCGAGTATCTTTTCCTGAATCGTGTCCCACGCATCAACCGCCCATGTGGCAACACTTAATACGACAATGACGGCGATGACCCCTGCCACAATCCAATGCCAGAGAGGTAATTTTTTCCATTTAGGCAGTTTTAATCGCATACGTTAAGTGTACTGTACAAGAACAGGTGCGGGCAAATACATAATTACGGAGCGCCCCTTGGGTGGTCTCCCTGAATTTTCATGAACTCATTGTAGGTAAACTCAGGATCAATGGCGATATATGCGTGCCCTTTGCCGGGAAAAACGGTCAGTGTGGCGTGAGGCAATAATTTCTTCATCTCTTCCCCGATCGAAACAGGAGCGATATGGTCTTCTTCTCCCCAAAACAGATGCACAGGAATATCGATCGTCGGGAGCAGTGCACGTAAATCAAGCCGTTCTGCCTTTGTTTCAAACCACGGGATGCTCTCCAGATGTTTCATCGTACTGTAGAGCATGTTACCTGTGGCTGAAAGCATTTTTGAAAGTTGTTTCCGCCTCACAACTTCCGGAAACATATCCTGTGCTTCATGAGAGAGCGTTTCAACATATTGTTTCGGAGTTACCGTAACGGGAAGTCCGACTGGATCAAATGCAACGAGGGAAGCGGCGAGATGCTCTCCTGCAAGAAAAAATGCTATCGCACCTCCGAACGAATGACTGATCACAGGGAGTGATGTGAGGTGAAGCGCCTGAAAAAAATGTTTATACACTGAGCCGTAATCCTCAAAACGCCACGGGTCAGGAAGCGGGAATGAATCGCCGTGCCCGGGATGGGTGGGCGCGATAACTGTATAGTGCTGTGCGACAAGTTCGATAAACGGGATGTACGCACGGGGCGGTGCAAATCCGCCGTGAAGAAACAGTACGGTCGGCCCTTTGCCGTCAATAAGATACGTGATGCTTCCCTCCTCAAGGGCAAGCCGCTTTTCTTCCATGAGGCAATTGTAACATTCTTTTATCCGCGCTCGAGGTAGGTACCGGTTTCGGGGTCAATAGCGATAACTTCGCCCTGTTTAATAAATAAGGGGACGGTAATGACGGCGCCGGTCTCAACAACGACGGTCTTCGTCGCTCCGGAAACGGTATTGCCTTTAGCTCCATCATCTGCTTCGGTAACCTTCAAATGCACTTTCTTGGGGAACCTCAGGCCGACCGCCTCTTCGCCGTTTACGAGAACCTGATAGGTGTCGTTGGGTTTTAAATAATTGACGTAATTGCCAAGCATTGCTTCAGGAACAGCAAACTGTTCGTACGACATATTATCCATGAAAATATACTTATCCCCTTCTTTGTAAAGATACTGCATCTCCTGGGTGTTGATGATAACTTCTTCGGCAGATTCTCCTGATTTGTACGTAAATTCCTGGACTTTTCCGGTTTTTATGGATTTGAGTTTCACGCGGACGAAGGCTGATCCCTTGCCGGGATTCACGAATGTGAGGTCCACAATCTGGTGCGGCTCACCCTTAAATTCAATGAAATTTCCTTTTGAAAATTGCGCAGTCGTGATAGTGCTCATAAATAAAAATCTCCTTTAATGCTGGAGAATAATCATATTATACCGCCGGATCAGGCTGTTTTCAATGGAGCATGAAAGTAATTTATCGTACAACTAGTCTTTTCCCAAACAATGCCTCTCCTAGTCTCACTTGCGTTGCGCCTTCTTCAATCGCCACAGAATAGTCGCAACTGGTTCCCATACTCAGTTCTGATCCAAAATTGGAAACTTGCGTTTGGATAAAAGCCGACAGTTTTTTCATGGACTGAAAAATCCTTCTATTATTTTCTGCGTTCATCACGTACGGTGGCATTGTCATAAGCCCGTCAAGAATAATGTTGGGAAGTTTCATTACTACAGAAACCACTGCCAAAAACTGATCCCGTTTACTCGTTTGTTTTTCCCATCCAGCTACATCGAAGCCTGACTTTGTAGACTCACCGGATATATTTACCTCAAGAAGCACATGAAGTTTCTTTCCTCTCGTTCCCGCCTCCCTATCAAGCGCACGGGAAAGATCAATACCGTCAACTGAATCAACCCAATCAAAAAGTTGCGCCACTTCTTTTGCCTTATTACGCTGCACGTGCCCGATCATGTGCCAAACGATATCATGCATCTTATCCTGGCGGGCTAAAAATATTTTCTCCTCCGCTTCGGTCACCCTGTTTTCTCCGAAATGTCGAAGACCTACTTTATATACCCTTTGTACTATTTCAAATGGAAACGTCTTTGTGACTGCAATAACAGTAACTGAGGATGGAACCGAAGCGACGATAGTCTGTATCTGATCAGTCATTTATACCTCAAATTTAATCACGCGCTGAGAAAATATCCCGCCGTGCCGTTTATAAAATTTGTACGCCCGGGCCAGCTGTGTACTTGAGGTAAGTTTGATTGTATGGATGTGATTATTCCTTGCATATTCCTTGATGAATGCGAGAAGTTTTGTGCCGACACCGCGACCGCGGTATTTCTTCTTAACGACAAAATCATCAATATGTGCGAATGATTTACCCGTAATAAAATCCGTGAGAATGAAAAACGTTGCAACACCGATGAGTTCATTGCCTTCCTCAACCACAAATACTCTTCTATCTTGCCGCTCCATCGCTTTTTTATAATTGTCCCGACCTAGTTCATGAGCCCGCACATTATCAGGATCGAAACGGACGATATCATTAATCACTTCTCCGAGCTCATTAAGAAGCAGCAACACGTTCTCCTTATCTTTCAGATTCGCCACACGGATATTCATGACGTTTTGTTGAATAATTCCTCAGACGGAAAAAATAAAATATCCTGTATTTTTTTTGTATTGGCAAAAAGCATAACCAAACGATCCACACCGACGGCGATACCGCTGCATGTGGGCAACCCGACCTTTAAAGCATCAATAAAATCATTGTCGTATGCGTAGAATGTTTTTCCCAACCGTTTAATTTCAACAAGCTCCCTTTCAAACCGTTCTTTCTGTTCCTTGGCATCGGTAAGCTCGCTGTAACAGTCTCCGAGCTCCAATCCTTCAATATAAAATTCGAACCGTTCGGCAAAGCGGGGGTCGCTCTGTTTTTTCTTAGCAAGTGCTCCCATAGCGGATGGGAAATCATATAAAATTGTCGGCTTCCCGCGACCGAGATGCGGTTCGATTTCATTAAGAAAAATCTGATTATAAAGCTCCTCCCAGGTTGTTTGTTTTTCGACGCGATATCCTTTATTCATTGCAATTTCTTTAGCTTTCGTAAAATCCAGAAATTCCCCAAAATCAATACCTGCCCATTTTGCAAAACTCTGAGCGACGGACAGTCGTTCCCACGGAGCAGAGAGGTCAACGTGTTTCCGCTGGTACATAAGCTCCGTCGGCCGCAGATTACGAGGATTGCTTCCCATACGTTCCAGATATGTATTGATAAAAAGAACTAATTCTTCGCAATCTTCCATAATATCTTTGTAATTTGCATGTACCCTATACCATTCAAGGATGGTAAATTCCGGGTTATGGAGATCGCTTTGCGTTTCGGTGTTGCGGAAGCTCTTCGTGAGGGCAAAACAATTCCCGATGCCCGCGACAAGGAGTTTTTTAAGCGGTACTTCCGGAGAGGTCGATAAATAGGCTTTTGAGGGATTGCGTGCTCGGTCCAAAAGCGTCGTTTCAAACACTTCAAGATAACTTTCCGCCGGCGGGCGGGCGATGAGCGTAGGCGTTTCCACCTCGTGAAACTTCCGGTCCTGGAAAAATCTCCGTATCGCAGTCAGGACTTTCTCCCGAACAAAATATTTATCCCACAATTGAGGATTCTTCTTGAGTTTTTGCCACGTCTTCATACAGAAGTTTTTGGGCAGAAATCACGGAACCCGTTTTATCGGGATTTCTTCCGCCCTTTGGCGACAGGTTTCGCCTGTGACGCGAATATTTTCGCTACAAAGGCGAGGTATAAAATTTCGGCGATACCCGCTGTGTGAACGATAATGAAAAAAATAAACCACCACTTTTCCTGTCGTCGCGCTGCATGCCAGAGAGCTAATCCCGTCCAAACCGCTGACCAGAGAGCCAGAAAAATAAAAAACCCTCCGATATTCCATAACCATGGACGATACCCAAACATATGATAACCTCCTAAATACCACGGCATATATATCACCTCTTAATCGTATTGTAGCAGATTGAAGAATTTACTTGAACACATCAAGGGATTTTCCCTGAACAAAACCGGGGATCGGAACGCCAAGGGCTTTCATAATCGTCGGATACTGATCAACCAGAGAGAATGGTGTATCGCCCAGATAGTGATGCGCTTTAATCCCCGGTCCCGCGATAATAAACGGCGTCCACATACCAGGATCATCCCGCGCTATGATTGCCTGCTTATAGCCGGTTACATCGGGAATGGAAAATAGGGCTAAATCATTAGACATCTCTTCATTAAACCCGTATCCGGGGGCATTTGCGATGATGAGGTCTCCTGCACGATCCGGATCCATTTGAAGGTACTGTTTCGCATCTTCCCATTTGACGATATCAACGATCGGCTTTACCCCTTTGTCATCTGCCAAATCTGTAAGCACCTTGATAACATCGTTTCGTAATTTCTCATACACGGGCCCTGACCCGCGCGCATAGTTCCCGCCGAGTCCGTTTGGATTTATATATACATGCGCCATTTTAAGATAGATAACCTGCGAATGAGCCCAATCAATAACGGGCTCTCCCGTTTTCGGATTGATGGTAAATTTGAGCCACCCGTTTTTCGCAAAAAGATTATTAAGATTGACATAGGTATTGAGTGGCACATTGCCGTGATCGGAACTGAACACGATGTAGGTATTCGGTCCGGAATTTTTGATAATCTCGCCGACCATTGTATCGAGCTGTTTATACATCCCCTGAACTTCCTGCCACAGTTGGTCGCGGTCGCTTGCGGAAACGTCGTTATACCGCGTACTCTTCGGATCAATATATCCCATCCACCAGCGACTGGTTAACATCTGATTCGGTGTATAAATATCGTGGATGACGACGTTCGGATTAAAATTTTTGATAACCTGGGAAATGGCTTTCGTATGCCAATCAAATGACATATTTGCTTCATCCTCAAAAATCTTCTTATCCTCGGGATAATAGATAAGCTGGGCCGGGAAATTGTCCGGGAAATCAACCATAGGTCCCACGGTTTTCTCCAATATATCGCTGGCTTCTGGGGGCATCGCGATATAACGATTCAACGCGTCAAAATATAACCGTACCCGGAAAAACCCGTCAGCATCCACTTTTATAACCGCCGGTTTCACATTTGTCGCAACATCCGTCACTTGGGTGCCTGCATGCCATTTGAGTGTTATCGGCGACCAATTACCCCACGCGCCGGTGACAAGATCGGCAAAAATTGTTTTTTTATCAAGAGAGAAGGCAATTTTATCGTAATTGACCGTATGGTCATCCGTGGAATCGTAAATATAGAGATACACAGGCGTTCCCCACGCATCAAGCGTCACTTCTTTCGGTGGAGAAAGTGACGGTGGCGGTGTCGCCCATCCGGTCGCTTGAACGCTATCATCATATTGGGTCAACTCCGGACCGAGATAAAAAAACCGCGAGCTTCTCCCCTGCCTGATCCGCTGGGAAAGATCGCCTTTTGTTTGATAGATCAATGCCGGGAAATCAGCCCCCCATCCTCCCCACCGCCCGCGTATGACGACGCCTTTCTGAATTTCAGGCGGCGTTGAACCGGGCACGGAAACTATTGCAACCTTCATGCCGACCTGTTCAAGCGTCGTCCAGATGGGCGGCACTTTTTTTGCCGTTGAACTGAATCCGGTAATCGCCACTTTATCAAGCGGTTTTCCAATCGCGTGCATCGGTCCGTCATCGACACCATTGACATCGGGATAAGAACCAGTGAGAAGTGCTGCAAAATTGGTCGGCGTGTGGCTCGGAAAATTCGGATATGAATAGCCGTACGATCCGTTATCGATCAGTTTTTTGATATTAGGAAGCTTCCCCTCCTCTGCCCACTTGTATACGGTAAACAGAGTAGGCTCGGCTCTCACGCCGTCAGGGATAAACCAATAGAGCTTAAGAGGTGACGCGGGTGCGGGTCTGACGATCGATATAAGTGAAGCAAAAATCCCAATAATTCCGGCAAGAATTCTATGCATGGATAAAAAATTATCTATTACTTTTCTTCAACCATAATACCGGAAACCGTCACTGTGTCAACGGGTTTTGACTCTTCCCCGCTTGCACTCATCGTGACCGGCACATTTGCGATTGCGTCAAGCGTTGCTAAACTTGCGGTATCGGTAGGATCAATTGCGCCGAATATGACGTAATTCTTCGGCAGCTGATAGTCCTCATGCATGATAAAAAACTGGCTGCCGTTCGTATTGGGTCCGGCATTGGCCATCGCAATCGTTCCCCTCGCATAGTCGCGCGTAATCGGCTCATCATTAAACTGATACCCGGGGCCGCCTGTACCATCCCCTTTTGGATCCCCACCCTGGATCATAAATCCTTTAATAACACGATGGAATGTCGTTTGATCGTAAAAACTGTTTCTCGCGAGAAAAACAAAATTGTTCACCGTGATGGGTGTGTCTTTGGCAAAAAGGGTCACTTTCATAACACCCTTTGATGTTGTGATCGTTGCCGTATACGTTTTATTTACGTCAACCGTCATAGGAGGGGGAGCATTATACGTTTTCTTACCGCCTGCTGCTGGTGTTGATGATGGCATATCAGTTATTTTTATAACGGTCGACGTTGATTGTTGATGCTTTGCCGGTACTGATCTATGCAATAAGGTAAACCAAGCGCCGAGACCAGCCACTACAATAATAAGAATGACAAGAATCGCCGTTCGCATACAAAACTACTTTAATATCGTCACGATCTTCGCCTGAGCCTTGAGCGCACCAAACCATGTCTGCACCTTATCATTGATCTTTTGGGAAAATATTGCCCGCTTGGCTTCTGCGTTCATCCCTGCCTCATCGGATGCAGTCAGAGTATCTTTATTTTTTGAGATGTAATCGGAAATCTCACTATCGCTCACCGTTACATCTTTCCCGAGTACCTTCTCAACAATGAGCTGAAGGCGGACCTGATCATCAAAGTCTGCACGTGACATCCCTTGATATTTGAGAACATCGTCAATCTTGACGCCCGGACCCAATGATTTCATAAGGCCACTTTCTTTTGTATTAATATCATTCTGTGAGATAACGACGCCCTGTTTTTTTGCAGCATCGGTGATAAGCTCTTCATTGATCATTGTGGTCAGTGTTTGCTGTCCGTACCGCGACATGAGTGCCTGGTTCACGTCCCAACCGAAAATCGGCTTCCCGTTCACGAGAGCCGCAACGATATAACCGCGGTTTCCCAAATACGCAATAACGATAATAACCAACAAAACAAGTACTACTCCCCACCGAAACGACGCCGCTTTTGACGGGTCGCGAAGCATATCAGAAGCCGCCGTCGGGTCAGTTGGCAGCAAATCCTCTGTTTTTGTATCGATCATCTCATGAAGCGTGTTCATAGCGTTTCGTGATCGTTTTTTCGGGATTGATTTTGTTTTTTTAGCTCTTGGCATACTAGCTCCTTTTCTTGTGGCAGACACTAATGGGCGAAGAATACCACACGTTCATAGAAGACGCAATAACTCCTCTAAGGTGTAAGCGGCATTCTATCCTTAAAGGCACCCTTTTGTATCCACCGCCAAATCCGTTCAATCACATCCGCGCCATACCCCTCATTAATGATCTCACTCTTGGATAAGTGTTTATCCGCATAGAGAAAGAGCGCTTCATCAACGTCTTTATACAAAAAACCAAATTCTCCTTCATCCGTCTGGCCCGACCACAGACCCGCAGAGGGCTGTTTTGTGCTTATTTTTAGAGGAATCTGCAGATAGCGCGCAAGCGTATATACATGCGTTTTATAAAGATGCTTAAGCGGTTCAACGTCACTTGCTTCATCGCCAAACCGGGTATAGTACCCTAATAGGTGTTCCGTTTTGTTTTCTGTCCCTACGACAAGGGCATTCATTTTTTTTGAAAGATCAAAAAGGGTCACCATCCGCATCCTGGCCATAACATTGCCGCGTCGTCCATAGTCCATCTGATTATCATATGCGATAACCGAATCAACCATCGGTTTGATATCAATAAGGTGAATATTATTTATAGGTACGTGGAATGATTGGATAATCATTTGTGCATCCTTCGTCCCTTCGTCGTTTAACGACCCGTACGGCAACAAAACAGGATGCACATGCTTGACCCCAAGAGCCTGCACGGTCAACGCAAGACTCACCGCCGAATCCACTCCCCCAGAGACTCCGATGAGCGCATGCTCACAGCCTTCGCGTTTGAAGGAAAACCGTATAAACCGAACGAGCCCGGCAGCAACAACACTCGGATCAATAGTATACATATTAATGGATGAGGTAATCCGTTTTCACAATTTTTGCGGCGTAACACATAGTGAGATACGCAAGTCCGCCGTTATGGTATTCATCGGTAAATGACTCTACACCATCCTCAGGGATAATGATCGAATAATTTTTTGCAAACGCGTCCGCACTCGTGTGACGCACGCAAATATGTGTATGTTGGCCAACGATGATGACTGTATCGACACCCTTTTCACGCAAGAGTAAGTCCAATCCGGTTTCATAAAACGCGCTGTATGTTCGTTTACCTAACACAAAATCGCCTTTATGGGGCGCGAGCTCTTTTATAACCTGTGCACCGGTACTTCCGGCAAGCGCATGCGGACCCCACACCTTTTCCTCAGGATCGCCCGACAAATGGGCGTCGTTTGAATAGACAACAACCCAATCATGTTTTCTCGCATGCATAAGCAATGCTTTAATATGCGGGATAATGCGTTTCGCCCGTTCATTCTTAAGGGCCCCGTAGACAAAATCCTCAAGCATATCAACGACGATAACAGCGTAGTTTTGTTTTGCCATATATCCTCCTATTTACCATTACGTTATTTGACGGAAACGACTATTTGTTCTATATGAACGCCCCAATTTTGCTTCGTGAGCACCATTTACCATGACAATGTCTGCGGTAAAATCATTTCCTCCTTTCAGAAGTGCGGACCCAACGCCATAAACATCCGTGGGAACGTTACTGCGTTCAAAGTGTCGGATTTTATCAGGATTAAATCCACCGGAAACCACAATCTTTACCCGTGAAAATCCATTCTCGTTTAGGACTTTCCGTACATTTTGAACTAATTCAGGAGTTACTCCGCGCACTGACGGCGATCTGCTCGTTATCGATGCGTCGACAACATCCGAAGATGTATCAAGCCGTACGGCCCAAAGCCTACGCTTCAACGCCTTGGCAACCGAAAGCGCCGTACCCACACAATCATTTGCATAGTCAACAAGCGAGATGAGCGGAATATCTGGAAAATTTTTCGCAAACTGGAGCGCCGCTTCAACGGTGTTCCCGCCATTCACCGCGATAAGCGCATGCGGGATGGTTCCTGAAGGTGCTCCGTTCCACCGAGAGGCATGTGCCGGCGTACAGACGCCCATCGCTCCACCAAGATGCGCCGCATATCCATCACCTTCCTGGTTCAGGAAATGGTCAAATCGGTCGGAAAAACAAATAACCGGTTTACCCGAGGCCGCCTCAACCACCCGCCGCGTATTGGTCGCAACCATTGTTCGTCTCGCTAAAATTCCCAAATACAGGGATTCTAAATGTGCAAAATACACGTAGGGACCGCTTATATGCATAACCGACTCTTTTGATTTTATGGTGTCGCCATCGCAAAGCGAGGTAACACGAAGTTTTTTCCAACGAGTAGTCCATTTATCCCCCTTCCAGTATCCTGAACCTGCCTTTAACAGCGCGATAACTTCATCAACTCCGCAAAGAACCGCGTCATCATTCCGTTGAAAAATCTGCATGGTCACCGACGTACCCTCATTTTCCTTCTCAAGAATTTCTTTTGTTCTGTTAAAATAGGCCGCACTATAATAACCTTTTCGTATACGATCGATCGTGTTGGCATCCCAATATTTCATAAAGTGTAAATAGTACACTTACTATATAGTGTTAAAAGTACACGAAGGATGAGCATAGGTCAATGGGGAAATTATCAGAGCACTTCAACAATCGTGGGTCTGCGCGATTTAAATCGGTATACTTCAGCAGGCCTTGAGCGACCCTGAGAACGCTTCTTACCCGTATCCTCAAGCATTTGGAGGGAGAGAATTTTTTTACGGAAATTCCTTTTATCAAGCGTCCTGCCGAGTATTGCCTCGTACACCCGCTGCAACTCACCCAGGACAAATTCGTTCGGCAACAAGCTATACACAATGTTGGTATATTCAATTTTCCACCGTAGTCTTTGAGTTGCATATGAGAGAACCGGACGATCTCTCACCTCAACTCGCGCTACCCAGTCGACAGCATCCTGAATGTGTTCGTTAGCCACTAAAAAATAGTAGATAATCGCAATGTCAAAATCTTTTTCCTCAGGTTGGGAAACGGTATAGAGTTGTTCTGCATAACCGTTACCAGGATTAAGTCCTGCAACCGTTTGTATTATTTGTGCGGTCGCCTCCTCAAGCGCCACGTTTCCCTTCCAAACACGTGACGGAATCCGGCCGTTTTCGGTAAGCGTTTTTAACGTTCCGTTGATGACTGAGAATGGTATAACTTTTATTCCTATCGTTTGATTCATAGGTTACACGCGTGATGAAGGACAGAATTTACTAAGGACACACTTCTCGCAATTAGGATTTTGTGCTTTGCAAACGGCGCGTCCGTGATGAATCAGACGATTGGTAATCAAAAACCATTGATCTCGCGGAACAACGTTCATGAGTTCCTTCTCAATTTTCTCCGGGTCCGCGTCTTTTATATAATCAATAACCGGCCTGCCGCCTAGCTCAAACACCATAAGCTTTTTCCCGCCGATTTTTGTTAGATCGATTAATCGTAGCCGCTGACTCACCCGGTGAACATGCGTATCAACAGCAATTCCTTCAACGACCCCGTATGCACCCCCGAGGACGACATTCGCGGTTTTTCTGGCAACGCCGGGAAGCGTCAAAATCTCATCCATTGTTTTCGGGACCTTTCCATCGAACTTCTCCTTTATAATCTTTGCAGTGGTCAAAATATGTTTCGCTTTATTGTGATAAAATCCTGTGGATTTAATATCCTTTTCAAAGTCTTCCCTATCAGCGCTTACGTAATCGTTGAGGGTTTTATATTTTACGAAAAGTTTCGTGGTAACTTTATTCACCATGACGTCTGTACACTGCGCTGACAAGATGACGGAAACCAACAGCTCCCACGATGTTTTATACTGAAGGGCAATGTTCGCGCCTGGATACGATACAGCGAGAAGTGATAACAATTCATTAACGCGGTTCTGATCATCTGTTGGCGTGGTCATTGCAAAAGTCCTTTCGGCTCCCTACAATATAGCACACAAGACGACTATGAAGCTAAAATTCCCGCAGATTTCCCGATTATTCTCCGCATCACCAATCGCAAGCGTGTTTTATTGGACGGGGAAAATAACGCTTTGGGCCTTATTAATGGCTCTTTTTCTGATTAATTCAAGAGTCCTCATTCAAACGCCCATTTCATTCTCAGCGCTGTTTACCAATACCCTTTTATCGCCGTTTTCTACGCAAAGTCATATGGCCCTTGCGAATTTTTTCTGGAAACAGGGTGAACCCCAAAATGCAAAACGGGAAATGACGCTTGCCGAAGACCTTTACCAAACGACAGCAGGTAGCGTCTTGGGGGCAACCACTGATCCGGCGGCGTTTCTCAAGGAATGGCAACAAGAGCCCCAACGGCTTAAAGAAAATTACGCCTATTGGAAAAACGTTGTTCAGGAAAGACCCGATTATAGAGATGCGTATATCATGGCGGGAACGCTTGCATATGAGCTCGGCGACACCACGGAAGCCTTAAACTATCTTGGAAAAGCACGAGCATTAGACCCAAACAACCAAGCCATTAACACGCTGGTTACCGAAATCAGAGAAAAATAATCTGCGAAGATTTAAGAGGTTGTTTTCTTCTCTTCCCCTGGTGCACCTTCAGATTTGGAAGCAGTAGCTTCTGCTTGCGGCGTCTGTCCCTCCGCAGTCGGCGTTGCAGCTTCCGCTTTGAGCGAAGCAGCCTCAGCGGCAGCAGCAGCCTCAGCGGCAGCAAGCGCCTCTGCTTCTTTAGTGACGAGAGGACCGACCTTTACAATAGTGAGGGTGCCGTCAGTCAACACGGTAACTCCAGAGGCGACAGGGAGATCACTAACCTTCAATTCCTGATTAACCTCGGCGAGTTTAGAAATGTCGACCAAAATTTTTTCCGGCAAATCCATCGGCAATGCTTCGACTTCAACATCCCGAAGAACTGAGAGAAGAACGCCCAATTTTTGTGCTACCGCGGGACTATCGCCGGTAAGCTCAATAGATACTTTTGCATGCACTTTTTCTTTCAGATCTACCTGGTGAAATTCGATATGAAGGGGTGTATATGACACAGGATCAACCTGGACGCTGTGAATCAGAACCGGTCGGGCTTCTCCACCTACGGATAACTGCACAAGTCCTGTCTCTCCCGCTTCTTCGTATACTTTATGAAACGCATCAGCGGATACGGAAATTGAAGCACTTTTTATCTTTTTTCCGTAAATTGTCGCTGGTAATTTACCTTCACGGCGAAGGTGTTTTACTTTTTTTCCGACGAGTTCGCGTTTTTCACCGGTAAGTGTGTATTTTTTCATTTTGAAAAGAGAATCCGATTTGATTGGTCCTGAACGATTGTCGTATTGTACCCGAGTTGCCCCTCTTTTGCAACCAACGAGGGGACGCCTGTTAGCGATGACACAAACCCACTAACTATCGTTCCCTCCTCTCTCGGAGATTCATCTTGCGCCCCCCAATAGAGCGGATAGTGAATCGTGGTTGATAGAGTCTGATCGCTCACCCCAGGATGCTTATAATAAAGAAGGTCCAATGTGGCTCCGCCGCGTCCGAATGACAGACGGGCTGAACGTGTATACGAGATCCTGAGCGTTCTTTCGACTCCGGGGTCGACCGAAAATGCAACCCCAATACCTCGCGCGCCGTCAGGCGCCTGTGTTGTCTCAATATACGGAACCGTCGGCACCGTCTTTTGCTTCGCGTCACGCGACTTTACCGGTTGTCCGTCAAGCGTGACATCGTTGACCAGCGCATCACCTGCAATATAAAACCGCAGGTATGAGAGATATGGTCCGCCGACACCTTTTGTTTTTCCCACATCTGATTCGTTTGAAGTATTCCGAAGAGTCAATGAATACGATTCGGAAACCGTGCCGTCAGGAGCAATAACAATATCCCTGTTTGCCGACCGTTTCATAAAATAATTCACTTTATTGACCCCGACATTTGCCTCCACCGCCGCAAAAGGATCAAACAAACATGAGACTTTATCCACTCCGCGGCACCCCTCCGTTTGAAACATCCTCCCCGCCCACCCGAAATATTCAACCAGCTGCTCTACATTCGCGTCGGTAAACATAAACAAAATATCTTTTCTCGCCAACCCCGTAGCAATTGCCCGGAAAATAAGAATCGGGTTAATATTCTTCTGTGATGTGATCGTTGTTAAAAGCGCGCGAGATAACGTACCCAAAAAATCGCTCTTTTGCGTTGAACCCGGGAAAGAATCATGCTGTGTGTAATAAAATGATTTGCCGAAAAAATTATCGGCAGAGATCCGATCGTTATAATCAGGGAGATAAATAGGACCCGTTGCTTTGAGTAAATCAACGACAACCGGAACATTAAGAGCGATAACACCGTCAACGGCAACGCCCGTTTCTTTCTCGTAAAACCACGCGGACTGTGTCGCGCTTTCAAAATAATCAGGATTCCAATTGCTATCCCGAAGATACCAGTGCTCCGCTCCCATAAGATCCTTAAGAGGTCCGGGTGGATCGACATGTCCTTTCAACTGTCCGTCAACCGCATAAACATCCTGAATCGTAAAATCCGTGACGCCTCCGTCTTCAACATGCAAAAGTCCGACGCTTCCGATAAACCCTCCCGTTGGCCTGAGTTCATTACTGTTTTGCAGTAGGACGAGATACGTTTTTGGCCCACGGAAGCCGGTAATCTGTGGATATAAAATGAGTAACTGATCGACGTATGAGAGAATGCTTCGAAGTGCCGCAAGAGACTGTAGGGCATTTCCACCGACGGAAACGACCGGCGCTATGGAAAACGGGAACGTCCCGTCCCTTATGAGGGTTGCGAGCTGAGCCTCCGCGAGCCCCAATGTTCCCGTGGACGATTCAACGGTTAACCGCAACTGGTCCATTGCATAAA
>CAYLQG010000029.1:0-16096 GCA_964385705.1 uncultured Gammaproteobacteria bacterium | reverse complement strand
GGATTATTGAACTCGGGGAGAAGTCCTGCCTCCTGCAAATCCTCAAAAAGATCCGTCGTCTTTCCCTGGAGAAGCATTGCCAAAAGATATGCCTCCAACCGGTCGGGCCGTGAGAGAATTGTATTTTGTGCTGCGCCTTCGGCCTGCGCCCGTTTTTCCTGAGGTAACCCGCGCTCAACCCGCTCAAGACTATCGTCTATTGCAAGCTCCGAGGTATCAAGGAGTGCTGCAATTTTTTTAACATAATGATTCTGTACGATCGGGTTATCTATTTTTGCGATCACGGGCATGAGCTCTTCGCTCGCTTTCCGTTTCCCGAATGTGGAGTTAAGATCAAACCGCTTTTTGACGGAAGCGAGAAAATAATCATAGATGGGCTCTGCGTCTTTAATCGCCTTTTTGAGGAGTCCGGGATTCTCCCGTGCGGCATCATCGGGATCTTTCCCCGATGGCATCGTCACCACTTTCATATCAAGCCCTGCGTGATCGGCAATCTCAATCCCCCGCCTGGCCGCTGCATCTCCCGCCATATCGCTATCAAGAGCAAACGTTAATCGTTCGGTAAACCGACGGAGGAGCCTGACGTGCCCCTCGGTTAACGCCGAACCCTTAATGGCGACGACATTAGGAATCCCCGCCTGAAACGAAGAGATAACATCAAGCTCTCCCTCCATAACAATTGCTTCATTGGCTTTTTGAATAGCATCTTTTGTGACATCAAGGGCGTAAAGGATATTACTTTTAATATAAATGGGAGTTTCCTGTGTATTGATATACTTTGCCTCTTTGGCACTGGGATCAAGAACCCGTCCCGCAAATCCAACGACATTGCCGCGGTGGTCTTTAAGCGTGAACATAACTCTGCCCCTGAATCGATCGTAATAGCCGCGTCCACTTGCGGTCTGTCTGTCCATACGGATAATGAGGCCCGCTTTCTCCATAATCTCATCGTCATACCCTTTTTTTCGCAAAAAATTATATAACCCGTCCCAGCTGTTCGGGCTGTATCCCAAAGAAAACGTTTTCATGGATTTATCCGAGATACTCCGGTTTTTAAGATACGTGAGTCCATGTTGTCCTGACGGATGTTTTGTAAGGACATAGTGGTAATACTCGCTTGCGAGGTGATTGACCTCATAGAGCTTCTGCTTGAGACTGCTTTCGCCCGGGGCAAACGAACTTCTGGTCAGCTTGATGCCGGCAGTGGTAGCCAGTTCTTCTAACGCTTCCGCAAAATCGACATGATGAAATTCCATGAAAAAATCAAAGATGGTTCCGCCTTTGCCGCAGCCGAAGCAATGAAAAATCTGCCGGTCAGGCGATACGACAAATGAGGGGGTTTTTTCACCATGAAACGGACATAAACCCTTGAAATTCCGGCCTGCTTTTTTGAGCTTTACGTGCTTGCCGATGAGGTCAACGATATTGATCCTGGATTTGATTTCATCAATGTCACTCATTGCAGACGGAAGGATATCACGAACCAGGGGTCCAGGTCTAATTAAGGGATTCGTGCAACAACCCGCACTGGGGCGGCTTCGGCATGAAGTTTCATGGGAAATGCAAAAACATCAAATGATGATGACGTTAATAACGCTTCGAGATTTACAAGGTTTTCAATAATCAGCACTTCCTTCGGAAGGAGAATTTTATGAATCGGAAATGACGCATCGACATCGGGACTAAGCATATCAATGCCTATGATTTTGACTCCCATATCAACGATCGCTCTTGCAAATGACTCCGTAATTTCTGGATAGAGAGTATTATATTCTTCCGTTCTGAATTTCTTTGACATACCGGTACATAGAAAAATGACACATCTCTTTCCTATGTTTTTCCCTTTCAAAACAGTTTCATCAATTGGATTTTTCCCACGGACATCGATCACCACTCCTGTACCAGCAAAATGCTCAACTGGCATCTCATCCATATATTTTCCGCCGGGAATCATATGAAGTGGAGCATCTATGTGAGTTCCGACGTGCATGACCGTCTTAAGTTCGTGATCCGTATACCCATTTTTCTCTATCGTCGTAATTTGCTTCAGTGATGGTGTGGGATCGCCGGGAACAACAGGCATGTTGTCAGTGAATGTGTGAGTAAGGTCAATGTATTTCATACACGTAGTATAGGAAATTAATCTAAAACTGGCAATGCAAATGGCTGTTTTCTGTACTTCAAGTACATCCCGATGCTTTCTCCGTGATCAAACGCGAATTCGGAAAGGGGTAATAATTTTTCAATCGGAATCCATTCAACCTTCGACGATTCGGCGTCAGGCGCGCCTGACTGTTTTACCGGTTTAATAATGAATTCTATAGTAATATTCTGCCGGTCTTCATGGGGACGATCCGGTTTTGTATTAATCCGGAATAGTGAAATAATCTCCCCCTCCCATCCCGTCTCTTCAAGAAGTTCACGTAGCGCCCCCTCTCCTGCAGTTTCATCGCGCTCTAAAAACCCGCTCGGCAACCCCCATTTGCCGGTTTCAAGCATATCGCCGGTTCTCTTCTCGAGCAACAATGCTCCGTCTTTTTCAACGATCATGTGTACAACGACATGCCGTAATTTCGCTCTTTGTCCTTTTTCAAATGTACAGGTGATCATATTATCTCCATCTTACTCTGATTTGGAAAATCGGATTAGATGGAGTTTATACCCAAAAATCTCGTTCGTGTAGATTTTTGTGGTATTGACGACTCCGGGCTACCGATCTTCATAGTAAAACAAATCGCCTCCCATGGGCAAACAGCGATATTTTTTTCCTATCCCGTGCGTCATCGCGGCCACAAAGGAAAACGGATACGGGAAAAAACGGACGTGCAAGTCCAGCGTGTAGAGAAATGGCTTTTGCATCGGCACCACGATGATCAGGCGTTTTTTGGTCACCCGCCGAAGCTCGGACACCGCCTGATCAAAATCCAACACATGTTCGAGCGTGTGCGTAGAAATAACGGTGTCAAACGATCTGTCTTTAAACGGAAGTTTCTCAACGGAAGCGGATATAAGTTTCAGTTGTTTTTCTTTTGTAAGTTTAGCATCGATAACAATGTCGGAGGCGGTCACGCGGAATTTCTTTGACAGCCGTTTGGCTAAGTACCCGCGGCCGCATCCGACTTCGAGAACCTGCCGACCCGCGATATGCGATTCTATTGCTCCGGTACATAACTCCGTCAGATCCGTTTCCCGGGAAAATATCGGATTAACGGTTTCATAGATATGTTTATATTGAAGCGGAGTTAACCGAAATGCATGTTTCCGGAAATTGAGAAATGTCGACGCTTGCCTGCCGAACGCGGCGCGGGCAATCGGATACATGAACCAGTAGGTATCGCGGATGCCTGATGGCACCCATGTATCAAGAAACGTCCGTATTATGGAAGTGAATTCGCGTCTGATGCCCATAGTTTCTGACTGAGTATAGCAAAATAACCCTGATCTCCCTATTTTTCAGCCCATTTTCAGCTGATTTAGTATAATACGGGTATGAGAATTCTCGTTATTGAAGATGAACACACCATCGCCGCATCGATAAAGAAAGGCCTCGAACAGGAAAAATATGCCGTCGATGTGGCCTACACCGGTACGGAAGGGTTTGATTTAGCCTCAACTGAGGAATACGATCTCATCATCCTCGACCTTATGCTTCCCGGCATGAATGGGCTCGCCATCTGCAAAGAACTCCGCACCAAACAAATTCACACGCCGATTCTTATTCTCACGGCAAAAGGACAAACGCAGGACAAAGTCACGGGTCTTGACTCCGGAGCCGATGATTATCTCACGAAACCATTTTCGTTTGAGGAGATGCTTGCAAGGATTCGGGCGTTAATCAGGCGTCCGAAAAGTACGCTCAGTACAACACTTGTCGTTTCAGACTTATCGATGAATACGCAATCATTCGAGATAAAAAGAGGTTCTGAGCCGATTTCCCTATCAAGTAAAGAATTTGCCCTCCTTGAATACCTGATGCGGCATGCAAATCAGATACTCACAAAAGAGCAAATTATCGCCCACGTGTGGGATTATGACGCAAATATTCTCCCGAATACCGTAGAGGTGTATATGCGGAATCTGAGGAAAAAAATTGACCATCCGTTTAAAAATAAAAAATCGCTTCTTCAAACGCTGCGCGGTTTCGGATATAAAATAGGAGCCTAATACTAATATGTTTCGATCTGCACGACTGAAATTAACCGCCTGGTATCTTCTGATTATCATGACCATAAGTATCGCATTTAGCGTCGTTATCTACCACGTGCTCACAAACGAAGTTGACCGTTTTGCACAGGCCCAGCGAATCAGAATCGAACGCCGCTTATTGGATGAAGGGCTTGTTCAGCCGGGCAGCGCCCAACTCCCTCCACAACCCATAACGATGGATCCCGACCTGGTTCAGGAAACGGAACACCGGATATTATTAATTCTCTTCGTTGTTAACGGGACAATTTTTTTCATATCGGGAGGCCTCGGATATCTCTTGGCAGGAAGGACGCTCGGACCTATTCAGGATATGGTTGATGAACAAAACCGGTTTATATCCGATGCATCTCACGAACTAAGAACCCCGCTTACCGCACTCAAAAGCTCTATAGAAGTAAACCTCCGTGATAAAAAACTAACACTGGGAGGCGCGAGAGCTCTCCTTACCGGTAGCATCGGACAAGTAAATAAACTCCAATCGTTATCAGATTCGCTACTCGAACTCGTCCAGTATCAGCAGCCCAATATAAAAATTACATTTACAAGAGTATCGGTCCCTGCAATTACCGGTGAGGCAATACTGCGCGTGACACCGCAGGCCAATGCAAAACATATGACCATACAGGATCAATCACCTCCCATCGAGATAGCGGGAAGCAAAGAACATCTGGTCGATCTATTGGTCATACTTCTCGATAACGCGATAAAATATTCCGATGAAAAAATGAAAGTCTCCATCAGCGCGAAGCGGACAGACGGAGATGTCGTCATACGTGTCCGGGACGAAGGAATAGGCATAGCCCAAAAGGACATCCCGCATATCTTCAACAGGTTTTACCGGGCTGATTCGGCGCGCGCCAGAGAGCAGGAGGGGGGCTACGGGCTGGGGTTATCTATTGCAAAACAGATTGTTGACGCGCATCATGGATCTATAACGGCCGAAAGTAAATCGGGTCACGGAAGCACATTTATCATTCATTTGCCGGTATATCAAAAGAGGACTGCATAGATCATTACTATATTTCAGCTCTCTTTCAGATTGGGTGTATATCATTCTTACTATCTATGAATCAAAAGAACTCATTTATGGAAAAACTTATCGGTATAAAAGACTGGTTTATCAAAAGTCCTGCAGTAGTAAAAATTTTTATTATCCTCCTTCTGGCCGCTCTGTCCTGGTTTATCTATTCAAAAACAATCGGAAACACAACGAAACAACCAACCTATCAGACGGACACCGCGACGAAGGGAACGCTCGTGACCTCAGTTGCGGCGTCGGGAAATATCTCAAGCGCCAATAGCGCGCAGGTGACGACGCAGACGTCGGGGGTTGTCACAAAAATTTATGTGCAAAATGGACAAACAGTGAAGTCGGGCGATGCTATAGCTGATGTTGACCTCGATATGGACGGAAAGCAACGGAGCACCCAGGCGCTGGCAAGCTATCAAAGTGCAAAAAATAACCTTGATAACGCCAATGCTGCGTTATTTGCACTGCAGTCGACGCTCTTCACCCAATGGAATATCTATATGAATATCGCCCAAAATTCCACGTACCAAAATCCCGATGGTTCTCCTAATTCAAATAATCGGGTATTGCCGCAGTTCACAAGTACGAACGATGACTGGCTCTCTGCTGAGGCAAAATTTAAAAATCAACAAGGCGCCATTACGGCAGCCCAAACATCGATGAACAGTGCGTGGGCAAGCTATTTACAATCGTCGCCGACTATCTACGCACCGATTTCCGGCGTGTTAAACGGTCTCTCTCTACAGGTAGGTTCCGTATTAACCGCACAAACGAATTCTTCAGGTACGTCAACGAGTCAGCGGATCGCAAACATCAAAACCGCAGCGACTCCTGTTGCTATTGTCAATATAAACGAAACTGACGCTCCAAAAGTGGCCGTCAATAATAAAGCAACGCTTACGATGGACGCTTTCCCCAGTAAAACATTTACCGGTGTCATCGTGAGCATCGATACCTCAGGCGTCGTAAGTTCGGGCGTGACGACATATCCGGCATACATCAAGCTAGATTCTGCGCCGGACGGTATATATTCAAACATGGCAATTGACGCGAAAATTATTACGAACGTCAAAGATAATGTACTTCTCGTGCCGTCCGCGGCCGTCGTCACTACTAATGGTGAAACGACAGTGAGGGTGCTTAAAAACGGCGTCATGAGTTCGGTACCGGTGACAGTCGGTGACTCCAATGATACACAAACGGAAATCACTTCAGGATTAAACGAAGGCGATACGGTAGTCACAGCCGTCATCGGCGGCGCGACAACCACAGCCACAACCGGCACATCCCCGTTTAGTGCGCTGGGCGGCAATAGAGGATTTGGCGGCGGCGGCGGAGGCGGAGCAGCCGTACGACGGGTAGGAGGATAACACCACCATGGCCGTACATCCTATCATTGAGACGCACCATTTGTCGAAAATTTACAGCATGGATTCCGTCGAAACGGTCGCTCTTGATGACGTTTCCTTCAATATCAACAAAAGTGAATTTGTCGCAATCATGGGTCCGTCAGGATCGGGCAAATCAACACTTATGCACATACTCGGAGCACTCGATTTACCGACGAAGGGAGAATATATTTTAGACGGAGAAAATGTTGAGAATCTCTCTGATGATAAACTCGCGGACATCAGAAACCGCAAAATCGGGTTTGTCTTTCAGGCATTTAACCTGTTACCGAGGACGACGGTACTGCGGAACGTCATGCTTCCCATGATGTATGCAGGAGTCCCGAAGGAACAGCGTGAACCAACCGCCGTAAAATTTCTCACGATGGTCGGCTTAGCTGACCGCATCCACCATACGTCAAATCAGATATCGGGAGGGCAGCAGCAACGGGTTGCAATCGCACGGGCGCTTGTACTGAATCCATCAATTATTCTTGCAGACGAACCCACGGGAAACATCGCTTCAGCACAAGCCGAAGAAGTCATGGCAATTTTTCAGAAATTAAACGAAGAGGGCCACACCATTGTCATGATTACGCATGAACCGGATATCGCGGAGCACGCAAAGCGGGTCATTCACGTCCGCGACGGGAAAATCGTAGAGGATAGTACAAATCATAAACAAAAGAAAATCAAAATAAAACAGTAACTATGGAACCAATTGAGCTCATACAGGAAAGTTTCGGAACACTCACAGTCAATAAGATGAGGACGGGTCTTGCAATCCTCGGCATTGTCATTGGCATCGGTAGTGTCATCGCGCTCGTTTCATTAGGACAAGCGACACAACAGTCCGTACAAAATCAAATTCAATCGTTAGGAGCCAACCTTCTAACCGTCCAGCCGTCAGCTCAGCGCACCGGCACGGTGCGGGGCGCGGCGGGAGGCGGCACAACGCTCACGCTTGATGATGCCAATGCGATTAAAACTTCTCCGGCAATCACGACAATAAAAACCGTCTCACCGGAATTATCACGAAGAAGCCAGGTAACGACAGGCAGTAACAACACCAATACCCAGGTTGTCGGCGTCACGCCGGTCTACCCCGACGTTCATAAGGTTACGATCGATACCGGCAGCTTTATCACCCAACGCGATGTCGACGGTGATACAAAAGTCGCGGTTATCGGCCCCCAGGTCGTAAGCGACCTGTTCGGCGACGGGGCGGCCCCCATCGGACAAACAATCAGAATTAGCGGCCAGTCATTTACCATTATCGGTATTACTCAATCGAAAGGCGGAACGGGATTTATGAATCAGGATGATATCGTGATGATTCCACTTACAACGGCGATGAAGGAAGTTTTCGGTGTTGATTATTTAAGCTCAATCGCTCTTGAGGCTAAGAGTTCCGATGTCATGACGCAGGCCCAGAATGAAGTTGGGTATTTTCTCCTCGCGCGCCATAAATTCAATGATCCGACACAGGCGGATTTCTCGATCATGTCACAACAGGATATTTTAAATACCGCTTCAGCTACCACCGGCACCTTCACATCGCTTTTATCCGGCATTGCTGCTATTTCGCTTCTCGTCGGTGGCATCGGCATCATGAACATTATGCTCGTCACCGTAACGGAACGGACGCGCGAAATCGGACTCAGGAAGGCGCTCGGAGCGAAGAAAAATACGATCACCACACAGTTTTTATCCGAATCCATCATGCTGACTTTCACCGGAGGCGCGATCGGCATCATCTTTGGCATTGCGGCTTCGTATATAATCGCAACCGTGTCGGGCTCACTGTTCATCGTTTCCTTCTCTTCAATATTTCTCGCATTCATCGTTTCGGCAGCTATTGGTATTCTCTTTGGCTGGTACCCGGCGAAGAAGGCATCGGATTTGCAGCCGATTGAGGCGCTCCGATATGAGTAAAACCTGGATTATAGTCGCGATTTCAGTTGCAATAGTCGCAGTCTTCGGATTTATATATCAGCGGAAATTGACGACGGTGAAAACCGGGAAGCCTGTGATATCGTCTGCCCCATCGCCCGCGAAAAAGGAAATAGATAATCCGCTTGCCATAACAACTATGAGGAAACAATCATATCCGGGCAGCGATCTCGTTATCGAACAAACGTTGCCGGACGGAACAAATTATCACCAATATATCGCCTCATATCTCTCACAGGGGCTAAAAATCTACGGACTTCTCACCGTCCCCGAGGGCCAGAAACCGGCAACCGGCTGGCCCGTTATTATCTTTAACCACGGTTATATTCCGCCGACAATTTATCGGACGACCGAACGGTATGTCGCGTATGTCGCAGCCATTGCACGAAGCGGTTACATCGTCTTTAAATCCGACTACCGGGGCAACGGGTCTTCCGAGGGTCAACCGGAAGGAGCGTACTATTCACCCGCATATGCGATCGATGTGTTAAATGCCCTCTCGACACTCAAGCGCTACAAAGATGCCGATCCAAACCGGATCGGAATGTGGGGTCACTCGATGGGCGGCAATATCACGCTTCGCGATATCGTCGTTGATACAAAAGACGTGAAAGCAGCGGTCATCTGGGGGGGTGTCGTCGGATCGTATGATGACATCATGAATAACTGGCAGCGGCAGGTAACATATCAACCGCCACCTCCTGAACTAGCCAATAGAAATAATTACCGAAAACGCTTAACCGACCAATATGGCACGCCACAAACAAATCCGGCTTTCTGGCAAGCTATAGACCCGACGAGTCACCTTGCTGATATAACAATCCCCCTCCAGCTTCACACCGGCGGCAGCGATGAAGAAGTGCCCGTTGCATTTTCTGTAAGTCTCAAAAATAAACTCGAAGCCCTCGGGAAAACGGTTGAATATTACAATTATCCTGGAGGCGACCACAATATCGCTGACCCGAATTTCACGCTTGCGATGACTCGGTCCATAGCATTTTTTGATACCTATGTGAAAGGAAATAGTAATAAGTAAGAATGCCGAAAGGAGGTGAATTGTTTATGAAAAATAATACACTCATTATGATCGTTTTAGTCATCGTTGTTGCAGCCGGCGGATTTTTTGCAGGTATGCAATACCAAAAAAGCCAGCGCTCATCTTTCGCAAGAGGAGCCGGTGGCGCTTTTGGGCAACGGACCGGAGGAACCGGGATGAATCGTGCCGGCGGAAGGCCGGTTTCGGGCGACATTTTAAACAGTGACGATAAATCAGTCACGGTGAAAATGGCCGACGGCAGTACAAAAATTGTTCTCGTCACCTCGACGACATCAATTAATAAAGCGACAGCCGGATCGAAAAGTGATTTAGCAACCGGGATCAAGGTTGCAGCATTCGGAACGGATAACGGAGACGGTACTTTTACCGCAACCAATATTCAGGTTAATCCGACATTTGGCATGGGAAGTGGATCCCCGTCAGGGACACCGCAACCTACTCCATAAGAAAAAGATAGTTCATATCAAAAATACCCCGCCTCAGGCGGGGTATTTTTTGTTTCCGACCGGATTAGTATTCAGCATCGATTCAGAATAATAGGGTATATTTTATCGGCGATAGTTCTCACCTCCGTCGTTATGTGAGATACTTATTGATAAGTACTACTGTATGAAATTATTTCCCATTCCCAAAAAATACCGCCGCGCGGCCATGATCCTTGCGGTTATCGCGGCCATAATCGTTCTCGTTATCATTATTATCCTGGGAAGGCATTATTTTACCCGGCGCGGAATACGGCAGATGTCATCACTCATCTCCTCATACGGTACGCTCTCCCCGCTTGTCGTCGTATTCCTCATATTTTTAAGTACGGCAATTCCCCCGCTTCCTCTCCCGGTCCCGCTTATTGAAATTGCAGCAGGGTACATCTTCGGATTTTGGCCGGGATTTTTTCTTGTATGGTTTTCCCAGATCATATCGTCGCTTTTTGCCTATGGATTAACACGATTCATCGGTACCCGGCTGTTCAGGTCTCTCCTTTCAACACACATATTCCGTATTTACCAGCACTATGTCGATAAAAACGGGGCCATGGGAATTTTTATTACAAGGGCGACACTGGCCGCACCCTTTAACATTGTCAGTTTTCTTGCCGGACTTACTAATATGAATGTTGCATCTTTTTTTACTGCAACACTCCTGGGCACTATACCTGAATCTGCCTTATATTCGCTCCTCGGGAGTGTTATCAAGGTCACCCGCATCCGTCTCTGGTACGTTTATATTGCAGTCGTCATCGTGGGTTCCGTAGTTCCTATGTACTTGTTTATTAAATTGAATAGAGCCCCGGCCAAAACCGGACGCAGGGACCGCGGGAAAAAATAACCCGCTCTGATCGGCTAAAATATACCGCTAATTTTCAGCTGAATTTCAGAATAAACAGGTAATCTTAACAGTATGAAGAAGTTCGTATTATCCGCATTTGTGGTACTCACATTCATCGCATATGCGCTCAATCAAAAATTGACGGGAGCTGACGGGGCCTCGGCGGTCATTCAACCATTGCCTTCATCCCAGGGGCAGACATTCAACTCCATAAGCACGCCGACAGCGACGGCTAGCCCTCCACCGCCGGCAAATAATACCCCGGCTACGAGCCAGCCGCAGGCAGCTCCCACCAACACACCAACTCCCGTCCCCGTTCATAGCGGCTTTAAAGACGGACAATTTACCGGAAATTCAGCAGATGCATACTATGGAAACATCCAGGTAAAAATCACCGTACAGGGTGGGAAAATCACCGACGTTCAATTCTTGGATTATCCACACGACCGCGGGACATCGGTCATGATTAACACGCAGGCGATGCCCTATCTCAAAAGCGAAGCGATTCAGGCGCAAAGTGCACAGGTCGACATCGTATCAGGGGCAACTGATTCAAGTCTCGCGTTTCGGCAGTCGCTGCAGTCGGCTCTCGATCAGGCGCACTAAATCTATGAAACAGACGAAAATTCTCATGGATATGCATGTGACCGTGGAAGTTGTCGATGTCGTAACGCCCGCGGTCTTCGATGAGGTCTACGATTATTTTTCCGTTATCGACAACAGGTTCAGCACGTTCAAAAAAACGAGTGAGATCACAAAAATAAATGAAGGAAAAATCAAAAAAAGGGACTACAGTTCCGATATGAAAACCGTGCTTATGCTTTCTGATCAGACAAAAAAACAAACAAACGGGTATTTCGAAATTGAAAGAAGGGGCATTCTTGATCCGTCAGGTCTTGTGAAGGGTTGGGCAATCTGGAATGCCGCAAACCTTCTCAAACGGAGAGGTTGTCATAATTTTTACGTCGACGCGGGAGGAGATATTCAGACGTCGGGAGTTAATGGTAGGGGAAAACCGTGGACGGTCGGCATCAGGAACCCCTTCAACACAAAGGAAATTGTGAAGGTGATCGCTACCGGTAATCTCGGAGTGGCAACGTCCGGCACCTATGAACGCGGAAATCATGTTTATAATCCAAAAACGAATACACCTGTCACCGATATCGTCAGTCTTACCGTTGTAGGCCCGAACGTCTATGAAGCCGACCGTTTTGCAACGGCAGCATTTGCCATGGGTAAACCGGGTATACAATTTATCGAACATCTTGATGGGTTTGAAGGATATATGATTGATACAAAGGGCGTGGCCACATGTACAAGCGATTTTGAAAAGTTCGTCGTATCCGTATGAAATTTATCGATGACATGCTCAATAACACGACGATGTACCGACTGGTGCTTTATGTGCTTATCGCCCTCCTTGGATATGCCGTTATTTTGAGTTTCTTCGGACTCCTTCCGTTTAGTCCGTATGCGCTCCTCTTCTCGACAGCATTTCTCCTCTTCATCGGGTGGGCCACCAATACGGTGTTTGCATCCGTCTTTGAAACGCCGGCAAACGTTGAATCCTTTTATATATCGGCACTCATCCTTGCGCTTATCATATCCCCTATTAAATCTCTGTCTGACCTTTCATTTCTTTTCTGGGCTGCAGTCCTTACGATGGCGTCGAAATTCATCCTCGCCATACATAAAAAACATATCTTTAATCCGGTCGCTCTTGCTGTATACGTAACGTCCGTAGTAATAGGTCAATCGGCAACGTGGTGGGTCGGAACCGCAATTATGTTCCCGGTCGCACTCATCGGCGGAATTCTCATCGTCCGTAAAATCAGGCGCGCGGATTTATTCTGGAGTTTTATAGTAACTGCAATCGCAACGATCGGTATTCTAAATCTCATAAACGGAATCTCACCCATAACCACGCTTCAGAAAGTTCTTCTGGATGCACCGCTTATTTTCTTTGCAACCGTTATGCTGACGGAACCGTTAACGACACCGCCGACCAAAGGGCTCCGCATCATCTACGGGGCGATCGTCGGATTTTTATTTTCACCCCAAATACATCTCGGCAATCTTTACACAACCCCGGAAAGCGCACTTCTATTAGGCAATCTCTTTTCCTATGCCGTGAGTCCGAAAGAAAAATTACTCCTCACGCTCAGGGAAAAAATACAAATCGCGCCCAATATGTATGATTTCGTGTTTGCACTCAATAAACCGGCCCGCTACACGCCCGGCCAATATATGGAGTGGACCGTGGGTCACAATAGTCCCGACAGCCGCGGCAACCGCAGATATTTCACTCTCTCATCCTCTCCGACGGAAAATACTATACGGATCGGCATCAGATTTTATGAATCATCAAGCAGCTATAAACGGGCGCTCCTCGGTCTCACCGGCAATACGAAAATCCTCGCGGGTCAACTCGCCGGTGACTTTACGCTCTCCTGTGATAAAACTCAGAAATTAGTCTTTATAGCGGGCGGCATCGGCGTTACACCGTACAGGAGCATGGTGAAGTATCTCCTTGATACGGGAGAAAAACGGACCATCACACTCCTTTACTCAAATAAAACTGCGTCGGAAATCTGTTACAGCGACGTCTTCAACTTGGCACAAAGCGCCCTCGGGATGAAAGCAGTCTACACGCTCACCGACGCGGAGCATACGCCGGCCAATTGGCAGGGACGCCGGGGCCGGATAGATGCCGCCATGATCCGGGAGGAAATTCCTGATTACCGCGAACGTATGTTCTACCTCTCGGGACCAAATGCATTTGTCACTGCCGGAGAAAAAATGCTGCGTGATATGGGCGTACCAGGTGATCGCATTAAAACGGATTTCTTCCCGGGATTCGCCTAAGGCCCGTTTAAGCAAATTTTCAGAATTACCCCGTAAGATATAGTTGAAAGGAGGAAACAAACGATTGGGCAAAAAAAAAGAGACTGGACATGAAAACAATGTGAGGCAGATAGTGTCGAACAATCATGATAAGCAGCGCCCCAATGACACGACGGAGCGCTGTTTAGAACTTATATTCCCCGGAAATACTATTACTTTCCATTAAGAAGATGACCCCCCGGCGTTGCCCAATGCAATGCAACCGGTTCACAGACGATGCCGATCCTATCGCCATTCCGCTTGACGTCATCAATAGCCCAATTCGGCAATAAAAACTCTCCAACTAATGTGTGGGCCGGATCCGATGATCCGTTGCCGTGTTTCCGGTGTTGGCCTACAACGCTATCCCCATGATAAAGGGGTATCACGGATCCGTTTTTCTTGATTACCGCACCGCCCAGGATAACGATACCGCCGCCCTCCGGATAATGAATCGGCTCCTTCGTTTCCATCAACGTGTACATGATATTCTCGTCTTTCTGAACTACGGCAGGATGTGAGGGATCATCAACTCGTGTGACATGAAGGAACACGTAGAGTTGTTCCCGTTCCGTTCCGCGCGGAATCTCATCGAGACTGATCACGCCATCGCCCTTTCCATTTTGGGGAACCATGGGTTCATAGCGTAGTCGGGTCTCCATCTCGACAAACATCAACGTCAGATTGATTCCCGAAGATACATCCCGTTGTTGAACGCGTTCAATAGAAGTACGCGGATTGAGCTCCTGATAGATAGCAATGCGGGATGCTACGATATTATCGTTAGCATGCGGTGACATAAAATACGGAAATCCGATCGGCATCTCATAACCCGCAGGTATGCGGATTGTCCGCGGACCTTTATTTTTCATATTTCCTGTAAATAACCCGTTATCGTAGACCATCTTCTGAATATTAGCGCCGCCCTGACATGCGCCGCTTTTTACGGAAATATCCGTCCGCTTCGCCTCCATTACACATATTGCCTCCGCCGGCGTCAAATGCATGGCAAACGGAATACCGCTTTCTCCTGGAGGGATCAATTGTTCATACGGGAGTGCCGTCGATTTCACTTCTTCATCAATAGCGATTACAGTGCCCGGCGTACGGAGCAGTTTCACAAGCTCGACAATCTGCCGGCTTTCTTTGTTTCCGTTTCCGGAGGCTTGGTCAAGTACATGTTCGTTATCTGCGGGTATCATAGTAGTCAAAAGCAACGGAGCGCATTGTATCAAACCCGGGGGTTGAATTCACGTTTTCGCTGTCAAAACAGGCTGTTTCATTCACTCTTTGACGAAGCGGCTGTCCGCCGTTGGCGGATAAACAGAAGATAGATGACGCCGATGTAGACGAGCATGATCGAGAGCCGTGCAGCACTGAATCCCCGGTCAATACCGAAGAGTCCCTGAAGCATGTGTCCAAAGAAACTATCTTCATCCGGGAGAAAGGTAAGGTGAAATGACCACATCCGCGACAGCTCAATGCCGAAATTCGTTGAAAGAAATGTCGTGGTGCCGTTCTGTATGAGCGATGCGCCAAGAAGTATGATCATATACTCGGTCGCCCGGAATACGCGCCCTATCGGAAACCGGAGATAGGTCATGAAAGTCGAGAGTCCGAAAAGAGTCGCCGCCACAAACCCGAGGATAAGCCCAAGGAAATTCTGCAGGAAATCCGTGAAAAGCGAAACGCTTGCCGTAAACAGTGCGATTTCAAACCCTTCCCGGGCAACGAGAAAAATAATTGTGAGAAATAATGTTGCGTCAAACGTTTCCGCCTGGAGCTTCGTATGTGCGGTCATGATGAGCCGGCCGCGCCCCCGATTCATCACTTCGTGAAGGGAAAAAACAACGTACACAATAAACAGGCCGGAAAATATGAGAAGATAGCTTTCAAGAGCATCAGCGTTTTTTTCCGTTAATATACTGCGTGCATACCCACCGAAGAAATACGTACAGGTTGAGAGAATAAGAGAAATAATGATGCCAATTCCTGCGGCTATCGCTATCTCGCGTTCCCGTTTGAACCCCATTTTCCGGGAGATCCCCAAAAACACGCCGACGATGAGGAATGCTTCCAAAAATTCACGGAACGCGATAACGAATGTCGCGATCATAGAACCGCCCCCTGCCGTTCACCGGCCTCGAGAATTTCAACATACCGGATAATAACAACGGTGGCGATGATGACGACGACGCCGGCGGCAACATACGGAAGCCCCCGGTTATATTGATAGAGTCCTGCAGCCGCAAG
>CAYLQG010000028.1:0-16135 GCA_964385705.1 uncultured Gammaproteobacteria bacterium | reverse complement strand
AACAACTTCATCTATTTTGATTGTAGCATTTAGATATCAAATATCTATTAATTCGCGTGCCGATTATTTAATCCCCAGTATATGGGGGAGCATTGTTCCCAAGAAATACCCGCCGATCCCCGCTCCGGCTCCGACCAGCAAAACCTGAAAACCGCTTTTGAAATATGGGAGGGCTGCAACTTTCCCTTTAGCAAAACCGATACAAAAAAGTGCAATAAATGTCGCAAGGATTGACGTAATGATTGCAGCCATCCCGGTAAGAAAAAAATACGGAAAAAGTGGCACCATTGCGGCTAATAAGTACGAAACGCCGACAATCAGCGAATCCTGTATAATGCCGCCAGCGGGATCCGGTTCAAGACCCAGTTCCTTTTGTACCATAGTGTTTATAAATGACCGTTTATGTTTCCAGAGCAAGTCAGCAACGGATGCAGCATCGGGCTTGGGCATTCCTTCCCGCTCAAACAATAAACGCATTTCTATTTTTTCATCCTCCGGATAAGTTTCTATCGCTTTTTCCTCCTTCATGATTTCAGCGTTATGCACCTGCCGCTCTGCTTGTGACGCGAGATATGCACCGGTTGCCATGGAAAATGCGCCCGCAAGTGCTTCCGATATACCGGCGACGATAACAATATGATTATTACTGAAAGCTCCCGCAACGGAGGATATAACACCCAGCGGAACCAAGAGGCCGTCCTGTGCGCCAAAAACTACTTCACGGATTTGAGAGACCTTACTGATCCGCTCTTTCTCCATATAGATATGCTCGGGATTATGTTTCCGTTGTTCGGACATACACGTATTATATATAAGCGCACAATATTCTTATACTGTACGGTTATCTTTGGGGTAAACCGAAGGAGGATTTGTTTACAACGTCATATTCATGGAGATTTGTTTCGTCTTTCGAAATCCACATTTTTCATAAAAATCGAATGTCTCTTCCCCGACATTCACGGGAATATATAAAACGCCAAGTGCCCTGAAGCGTTTGATGATCTCCATGATGAGTTGTCTTGCGACACCAGTCTTGCGATATCGCGTGTGCGTAACGACCTTCTGTAAATACCCACGTCTCCCGTCAAACGATCCCAGCACCGTTCCGATAATGATTCCGTCATCCTCCATAAGCACACTTAGATCGGGATTTTTATTGAGAAATACGGTAAACCGGTCGATATTATCCATGTCATTAACAAAATAGTTTTGCTTCCAAAATTCGATGAGTTGCGTGTAATCCGCCGGAATAATCGTTCGCATGTTCATAAAAATAGTATAACAGACGCGTCATCTGATTATCACGCGCTATAGGTACGATTAATCATCGCGAAGTGTCACCGATTGTAATGTGTTTCACATAAATATTTATTATAATTCTGTATCCTTCTAGTTAATTTGTTTTCCATTGTGAAAGAAAAATATACAATAGTCCTTTATATTGCTACAGCCGTTCTAACGGTTATCTTAACTGCTACGACTTTTACCCCCATTATAGCCAGATCCGTACGGTCCGATCCGACTCGCGTTAATATCTACATCCATAAATTCCAATCGGACTACATGTACTACGTGTCCGGTATCGTACGGGGGCAACACGGATCATTTTTGTTCAAAGATCCATTTAGCGTCCCAAATCCTCCGGCAGCTCCGGTACAGCTTCTCTTCCCGATTATTGGTATGCTTTCTGCTCCTTTTCATATCTGGGCTCCCGTCTCCTATCACATCGCACGTGTACTCCTCATCTTCTTTTCCATTTGGGCTACGTATGTATTGGCGGTGACTGTATTAAAAAACAAAGTATGGGGATCCATCGCAACCCTCATGAGCATGATCGTGACAAATCCGCCGGTGTTCCTTTACAGTCAAAAAATTGCATTATCGTTTTATGCATGGTGGGACATGTTAAATTCATATGAACGGTTTGATGCTTTGCCCCATTACGTGGCCGCACGGGGATTACAATGCCTCTCCATTGTGTGCTATTTCAAATTCCGTTCAACAAAACAACGGCGGCTTCTCATCATAAGCTCATTACTGGCAACACTATGCGTTTTCATGGCCGCTCAGACGGTCCTTCCGTACCTCGCCGTTGTTAGCGTCGGAACTCTGTGGGATTTCGTACTCGAATTCCGCAAAGCAAAACGCTTTAATACATCATTACGATCTATATCTCCGCTTCTCATTATTATTTGTCCGCTTGTCGCCATTGGCGTCATAGAGGTATCAACCCAAACCCCGATATGGCTTGCAAACCGAAAATGGGAGGTCGCCTATTTCAGTCAGGATCCATGGACCATTTATCATCTGTATATCTCGTATATATTTCTCATGATTCCTGCATATGCAGGGCTTGCTATCGGATTAAGACGAAAAGAATTATCCTCAAGTCTCTTGGCGGTTTGGTGCGCGATTCCGCTCCTAGTTTCGCCAATTCTCCCTTTATTGGGAACCGGGGGTGCACGGTTTGATATTCAAATGAACCTTGTTATTCCATTTTCAATTCTTGCAGCGATTGCCGTGCGCTATGCGGTAAGAACTCCAACCTGGAAGACTGTCCTACTTATCTACTTCGCTGTAGTATGTCTATATTCGTCAATAAGCACGGCGTCATATGCAAAAGCGCAGTGGGATTTTATATATACCGAAAACTTGTCGACCCGCATGTATCCACCCCGGCAATATTTTGAACTCGTCGATTGGGTTAAAGCGAATGTAAAGCAGGATCAGGTAATTGTATCAAGCGAAGAAATCGGTTCTCTTCTTGTAAGTCAAACGCCGGTTTTTGCCTATATCGGTGAGCAGACCCACGGTGCAAATTGGGATATTTATACAGGGCCTCATCAACGGTTTTATGGAGAACAAATGTCAAATAGTGAAGCGCTTACGTGGCTTAAAAATCACGACGTCTCCTATGTTATCGAAGATCCACTATACATTTGGCCACTCAGGGATCTTTCCTACCCGTTTCTTGTCAAGAAGTGGCACAATAGTCAATTGGGAATTTACCAAGTCCGGTACGATACGACGCGATAACAATAATTAAGTTTAGAGGTATTATATTATGTTAATTTCCGCCGGAGTAAAAGCCAATCCCTAATTTTCTCTGAGATTTATCGCCAAAACCTATTTTTTGTAATCTACGGAATTATACAATGATCCCTATTTGATTTTTTTAAAGACAACAATTCCTAAATGGTTTATTACCAATCGATAGTCTGCATTTGCTGAAAGTTTATGTAAATTGTCATTGATTATTTCGTTACTCGTTAATTCCGGCGCGAGCTGGGTATCATAAATGATGTAATCCGGACCTATTGGGAAGTTGGGCCATGGAAAAATTTTACCAAACGGTTTAGCTATGTGAGGAGCAATAACATACTGAGCGCCGACCGATGCTCCGGCAGGAATCAATGAAATAATTTGATTTAAAAACGCAATACTGTCTTTCGGTGGGGGCACAATGTTGCCCAAAGGAAAAACAGCAAATGTCAGGCACCCGTAGAGAATATTAGAGAAAAATGCAACATAGGCAATTACTGTTCCTAAGAAAATCGCCCCCCGGGACATACTCGCCCATGGTTTGTTTCGAATTACGCGTAGGGCCTCAACCGTTGCTACGACCGTCACCCCGGTAACTGCTGCGGTGTAATGAGTTCCGTTGAGGGCAGCTAGCCCGGAGTTTAACAGTTTTTCCATAAGTGATGGGAAAACTATGATAAGACTTGGCGGATAAATAAACGGCAAAAACGCAAACGCTCCAAAGAGACAGAGGAACATATCTATTTTTCCGGCAGGAGTTATGAACGACATTAAAAATTGGCGCGGTTGTTTGAGTGCGAACATGAAAAGACCCGTGACACCCTTTCCGTACGTTTGATTATATTGATACCAATACACAAAACCAATTTTTGGACTGAAATGCGGAAATATAATCTGGAAACAGAGAATGTACCATAAGGTCCCCATCGTGCTCGTTATAATCCCCAATCGTACGTCCCTTTTTACAAAAATAAGGTATAGTCCCCAAAACAACATAATGAATGAAACTTCTTCTTTCACGAATAAACATAAAAGAACGAAGAGTATATAAAAAAACGGTTTTTTTCTGACATACCAAAAATACATCCATAAGAAAAGCGATGGAAAAAGAACGATCGGGTGAAATCCATACGCGTACCCAACCTGTAATCCTCCAAACGCGAGATATGCGTATGCGCTCGCAAGCGCCATAAACCGCGACCGTAAAACCAGTTTCGCAGTAAGGTAAAGTGGTATCGCTCCGCTTATGACAGAAAAAGCCTGGATGATTACGAGAAAACCGGCGTCACGTATTACCCAATAAATCGGTACAAAAAAGAAAAGGACCGGTTCAAAATGCTGCTGCCAAATCGGGGTTGTAGGCATATCCCATATGTAAGGCAACTTCCATTGTGACAGCTGCCAGATAGCAATGTGGTAATAGGAAAGATCAATGGATTCAAAAATATAATGCGTATAGCAATAATATGTGATCGTGACGAGTACGGCTCCGTATAGAAAAAGAGCGCTTGCAAAAAGCGTGCGGAACAGGGCTTTTAAACGTGCATTCAATGAATGAAGTATATTGTTAGCAAACAGCGCAAACGAGATGCCGGTGATCATAATAACTATATAATTTACCGCTGTATTCCGAAGAAAATGCAGTTGCGGGTTGTATAAGAGAACAAGTAGGTAATATATAGGGAACATTACGAATGCAGCACATAATGCGGTTGATATAATCGGATGGCGTGTGATTAATTTTGTCTTATCGACAAGCCGATTCATGTTCATAGGCTCATACAATCCATAAACGAGTATCATCGTAATCGCTTCAGGGTATGAAAATATGTATGCTGCAATACATAATCATATTGATCTTATCTTTAAATGATAAGAATTCAGAAACAAAAACAGACGACCAATGTAACACTGTTCTCACCGAGTCATAATCACATTTCGGATTTGCGGCGGGAAAATTTTACGGAGCAACGGAAGTATGGTACGCCTTACCGACAACGGAATAGCATAATAAGCCCCGAAGACAAATTTATATGATGATTTTTTCACCCCGTAATATCTATCGGAATGCGCAGATACTCGAATTGGTTCGTTAAGAAGCGATAAATTGCTGATGTCTATTCTGGGATTGTCAAATACAGGGTCCTTTAGAATATGTTTAATCTCTCGTAGTATTTTTCTGTCGGGGAACAGAAAAACGTTCTCGTCAATACAATCGGGCGTGACGCCAAAGATTTTCGAAAAATATACGCAATCGCAGCCAAGCTCCAATCCCAAGCGCGCAAAATTTGCCATTTCTTTATAATTTGATTTCATGACGACAAAGTTTATATGGAATGATTCAAATTTATTGGCTTTTCGTAAATCGCTCAAGAAACGCAGGTTGCGCACAAGGACCTGCCAATTACCGCCCCGGACATTTTTATAGGTAGACGCTGATGCCGCATCAACCGATACCGCGATATTGGCAAATCTCACATGTCGCATGCTTTTCCATATACCCGGATTCATTAATAATCCGTTGGTCAATAGGTTGACGCGAAGATTCGGATATGTGCGGGGGTTGAATTTCTGCAGAAATTCACGTGATTCTTTCCGGAAAATCGGATCGCCGTTTCCGGCTAAGTTAAGATAAGCAGCCGTCGGGAGGAGCTTAGGAAGCGCATAATCGAATATTCGTTTTGTAAGCCGCGGATTTGTGGGAATATACGACTCGTTTGAAATACACATTTTACACCGCAGATTGCATTGTCCATTATCCGAGATTTCAATAATTTTCGGCATTACGGATAACCAGTCTGATTTTTTTTTAATGGGTTTCATGACATCATTAAGATACGGCCATTTCCGCACCTCGTCATCCAGGTGAATGACGTCAGAACTTGAAACGATCGGGCAATACTTTGCGTTACAAACCCCTTCAATGTTTCCTTCGTAAAATTTCCTGCGGATTTCCCGGATTTTTTGACCATTCCAGATGGTCTCTATGGAATCAGTTAGTATGTTTCCGACAGGCCCCTGAACAGAAAACATTGGGCAACAAAAATACACTTCACCGTCTTTATTAAATTCCATTCTTACGAAGGGCTTGAGGCATTTAATCGGCATCAAAGTGATTATAACAAATACAGGAGACCAACATCCTCCTCATTAAGAAAATATCAAACACTATATTTCCTTTTCTGTTGGTAAGGGAATATGCCGAAATACAGTATTACGGCAGTGATAAGGGCCATACAGTAGGCGGCCAAAGTCCCCCGCAACATCCCGTATTGTGGAACTAGATAATAAAATCCGACAGCAAATACCGTGCTTGTTATATTGCCGTAGGGCATTCGTCTGGCAACGGATGATGCAAATCCTATTCCATGCGCTCTCAAAAGAATAATGACGGTGCTGGAAAATAATGCAGGAAATCCTGCCATAAGTCCCCCCCATAAAGGTCCAAGTACTTTACTCAAAACTACGGCAAGTCCGATAATGCTTCCGCTAATGACTCCCCGAAGTAACAATGTTGTTGCGGTTATCGGAATATTCTTTATCTTTTGATCGGAAAATTTCCGAACCAACGTGATGGCGATTGACAGATAACACACAGCCACAAGGAGTGACCAAATAATGGTGTTAATCTTCAACACAAGAAACGGGATAGTGGATACTCCCCACACAAGAATTGCCAATAGGTACGCCGTAAGTCCGTGAAAACGCGGATAAAACAACACGAAGGAAGCAACAAATAAAGAAGCTGCAGATATCGATATGGGAGAAATAATACTTCCGGCGGCGGCAGTGGACGCGCCTTGAGTCCAGGCAATAAAAATGTATCCGATAAGAGATGTTGACGGCAGGCCTATGAGTAAGCCGCCGAGTTTTGAGCCAAATCGTTCAGAGATACGCGTCATGCACACCGCATACGTGCCGCCGACGATAACGGACAATATAAGTTTCATCAAAAAGGGGTTCATGGGTAAAGTATAAATTTTGCCATGCTACTAAGCAAATTGCGGGTATTCAATCCGTGTTATCTTGAGGTTCCAATAATATGGATTACGATGGATTACTCTGCGCGACAACTCCCCTCATGATCAAACATCGACAAAATAGCGGTTCCCTTATACCCCACCATTATTTTGACAAATTATATTGACTGGTGTTTTGATCAATGCTTCCTAAACTTGCATAAGTGACTTTTTTAGAAAAATACGTAAAATGAACTGCTCCGTATACAACAACCCCGCCGATACCATACAGCACAATCTTTTGCCATGTAGGCATTTTCCCATATGTGTATCTATCCGATAACCCTGCCATATGTTTCACCTCCTTACGAATACATAATATTTATCCGCGCGCGCCCAATAGGCGGGCAATTAAAACCACAAGAGCGATGACGAGGAGGAGGTGGATAAGTCCACCACCGATTCCGAGAGAAAATCCTCCCAACCATCCGACAACTAACAAAATAATGATAATATCTAACAATCCCATATGTTTCACCTCCTTATATTTCAGATTCCGAAAAATAATTGTATTACACTTTGACTGCTGCTTTCTGCTTCGTATCTGCCACAATTTCCTCCATCTTCTGTGTGCTTTTTTCAACGATCGGCTGTGATTTAACAGTATCTATAAATTGTGTAACTTTTTCTTTCGCATCAGCAATCGCGTTGCCAACCTTCTTTTGATTCTTTTTATCACTCATGACCATGGCTGTTGCAACTGCCGCGCCCCCTACTACTACTCCCGCAATACCGGCAGCAATAGTGTTCATTGTGTTTGTATTATTTACTGCTTTTTTTTGATGTACATCTGTCATATATTTTTCACCTCCTTTGCTAAGCTTGCTCTCCTATCATTTTGTTTGTGTTACATTCACGTTTAACTTACTCGGCACAACGACCTGCGCCGGCGGGACAGTAACCTGAACAGGACTCATACGCCGAATCGCCGGTATACCGAAAAACAAAATCACCATAACGAATCCTATAAGGACTATTACCCCTATAAGAAAACTATTCCCTCCCGTGTCTACCGCCGGGGCCGGATTATTTACCACTGTAGTCATATATATTCACCTCCCTTAGAAACAGTTTCTCAATTTCTTTGGGATTACTGTTTCTTAGGTCCTCCGAAGTCCACGATATAATCAGGACGCAGGAAGACAAAGAACTAGTTTTATTGATTATCAACGGCCTGTTCTACCTCTCCCGGGTTCGTCGGTTTCACGAGTTGAAAAAGTGCAACGATCCCATATGCGACTATTGCATACACTGCCATAGCAATGAGCGTTGACCACTCAAATACATTATTTGAGCTCACTGTCACCCCGAATATTCCCGCGAACGGACCGGCAAACGGACTGCTGAACGCATAAATGAAATTCGTAAATCCACTATACGTATTTGCTCCTAATAATTTGAGTACGACGCGGAACGCGAGAACTACCTCAATAACACCCAAAATATACCATATGATCTGATAGCTCCGGAAAATAACCTTTTTGGTATCATAGGTCTTTTGCGGAGAGTCTGTCAGGACGGCGGGTTTCACGACCTTTGTCTGGCGGACAACCTGTTGTGTTTGCGGTGTCGATTCTGTCGTCACTACTTGGACTTCAGAGTTTTGTTGTTCTGTCATAGTATTTCACCCCCTTTTATGTTGTTGTATTTTTATGAAACTCTTCAATTTTTGCTACAAGTTCATTAATTTCATAATTCGATGTGTCAATATCATGCTCGGCAAAGGTCCGTAAGCCTTCAATAATCATCTGCACCCTGCGGGCTTTTGTTGTATTTAAATGGCCAATCATAATTTCGTTTTCGATATACGTCCGGGAAACAATATGAAGAGTTGCAAAAAATGGTGATGACTCGATGAGCACGCTTGAGATATCTTTGATATCAATGCTGTGTGTTTGTGATGAAAGAAATTGACGGAAAATAAATGTTACTCTGCTTTCTTCTACTTCTATCGTATTAGGAAATAACGTCCAAGGAAAATGGGAGGATAGACTAATAATACATCTATTTGATTGTTTGATTAAATCGTTTACTGCCTGCTTATCTTCTTCTATTTTAATTACTTCCTTTTTCAGCTGTTCATTTTTTCCTTCTTCCTGCATTTCTTGATCCGAGATCTGCGGGATTTTCCGCATAACGGAAAGGTCGAATATGCCATCTGTCCGTCGTAATGTTGCACTGCTACCCATAAAGAGTGTCTGAGGAAGTTGTCCTAGTATATTTATGTCCATATATCCGTCTAAAGCAGAAGCGGTTTACAAATAAACCAAGGTCAGGTTTAAACAGATATATGAGCGTAAAACTCTTTTAATGTTACTGACTACCGGGGCCTAGAATGTTGTTTTGAGGGTTTAGCTAATGTTCGTCTTTCCTTTACACCTGCGTCAGGGACTAATATATCTATCTCCGGACCATGTACGAACTTCAGATTGATATGCTCCTTTTCGGGTTGCTCTATTCTCGGAGCGTATGCGTCAAGCGCCTTTTCGACCACCTCAGATATTGTGAGCCCTTCGAGTGCCCCCCGTACTTTTGCACGTGTAACCAGGATGGGATCAACAAAAGCGGTGAGTCTCTGTTTCAATTCTTTTTTCGTGGTAGTGTTATTTTGATTCATGGTATATATGTCTTTATCTATTTAGATTTTACACTGATTACATATTTTTGTCAAGTTACATATATTTGTAGTAGTTGTATTAATTGTACTAACAAGTTATACTAGTAGATATGCTCATACTTATTATATTTTTACTCGCCGCTTCAGTTCTCGTATATTTGGCTCAAAACAACCTGACACATGTCACGCTGCATTTGGGAGCAACTGTATTCTCTGGTATCCCCCTTTTTTATATAATCATGGGATCTCTCGTTACCGGCCTGGGTTTGGCATATCTTATATACCTTATTAATTCAGTTATTACAGCTTTTGCGATGCATGGGAAAGACAATAAGATAAAACAAGGCAAAAGTGATATCGCAGATTTAACCAAGCGGATACATCAGTTGGAATTAGAAAACGAAAAGCTCAAAAATCGTTCTACCATCATCCAACCTCAGGACGACAACGCACTGTGAAATCACTAGCAGGAAAGCTGTGGAGGCTTTTACATTTACCGGTAGGTGTACAGGTATTTTTTATGCGTTTTTTCCAAAGTCGATTTTTAGTGGGTGTAACCGGGGTTATCTTTAATGATAAAAATGAAGTATTGCTATTTAAGCATACATACAGACAGCACGCATGGAGTCTGCCCGGCGGATATATGAAAGCCGGTGAACATCCGGCAGAAACACTTGAGCGGGAAATAAAAGAAGAGTCGCACCTCGTTGTTAGTGTTGATGAATCTCTAAAGACGCGAACTGATCGGACCGGGTCACGGTTGGATATGTGCTATATAGGCATTTTTATCGGTGGAGACTTTACGCCAAGCCGGGAAGTATCTGAATGCGGTTTTTTTTCACAAAATACAATGCCCTTACTGAGAAGTAATCAGGTTTTTCTTATAGAAGAAGCGTTACAACAAAAACAGTTCAATAAGAGAATATAAATACAGTTCACTCTTTAAATCATTCTAATACATGCGAATTAATGCGATAGATCTGCATATACGACGAGCCGCTTACTATAACTTTTTTTTGTTCCATCCCATACACCATCACAGGTAACAAGATTAAGGTGAGAGTTGTCATTTTGACTAAATACTTCTTCCGCGTATCCCGGATCATAAAGACGGCTCCCCTGAACTATGAAGGAAATAATAACTCCTTTATCGTCCTGAATATATACTGGATCGCCATTCTTAAGTTGATTCAGATTGGTAAACACACCTGGTTCGCCATCGTTTCCGTCCAGGTGCCCACCAATAACAGCGCTGCCTATTGCTCCCGGTCTTGCTCCAAGATTAAACCATCCCACATCGGTCGTATTCGTCGGCACGTCCATAGCTCCGTTAGACGTGAGACCCACATACTGCACGGAGGCGGCAAGATTGATACGCGGTATGATAAGCCGCACCGGCAATCCCGGGCTTTTTTCAGATTCTATACCCAGTACCTGCTTTACGGCCACCGGGTTACGGGCAGTTTTCTGAGCTTGTTGTATATACAAACCACGTGCAAGATAAAGGGAGGGTATGAGAAACAAGGCGGACAGTACGGCTATTAATCGCGGAAATTTAATACTATGCTTACTGGATACAAGATGGTCCACTGAACGATCATCGCCTTTTTGCCGGGAATCAGATACTGATATTTGTATACTTTCAATGAACTCGACGATCGATAATCTGTAATCATGTCTTTGGCTGAGTGAAAATTTTCGCTCAATCTCCTTTATATCAGCAGTTTCAAAAACGAGTCTGGATAAACTGTCATATACAAACTCCTTCGGAAGTCCTGCAAATTCTGCGACGTACGCATTACAGTTTTGAGCAAGTCGCTTGTGGATTTCTGTAGAAATAGCGTTCTGCTTTTCCTCTTCTTCCGATTGCTTATTCACGTCCAACAACCGGAAATTGCGGTCATACTCCCCTTCGGTTTCAGCCAGGATTGCTGCCCTGATAATTTCATTTGCTTTTGCTCCCGGAAATCGTTCAGAAATTATATGTGCGGCACGTAATGTATATGGATTTGATGCTAATTCCCAATACAACTTGGGATCAGTTGCTATATTCCAGGAAAAAGCCAATATGCGGCTATTAGTGGTAAAATTGTCAGACTCATTCATAGAGATATTACTCTATCCCTAAACCTTGATACGAATGTTTTTGAATTGGAATATCCTTATTTTGTTGGCGGCGACTCACCAATGGCTTCGTCTGCAGTATCCGCATCTGCATCTGCTTTGGTGCGATGAACGCGACCGTCAATGTGATTAGGAGGCGCATACACAGTGTAAATTTTTAGAGCCTGACTGCCCGTATTCCAAAAATTGTGTTTCGTACCGGGCACTACCACAACGACGTCTCCCGGTCCGATTGGAAATTTTTTGTCTCCGAGCTCACCCTCGCCCGTTCCGGAAAGGAAAAAGAGCGTTTGTTCGGTATATTTATGCGTCTCTTCCCCGACTTCTCCACCCGGCGGAATACTCATCACAACCAACTGGCTCTTCTGGCCGGTAAACAACACCTGCCGAAAATTTTCATTCTCCTGGGTTTTTTGAACAATATTTGTGTAATAACTCATAGGTATTTTTAAACTAGTTATATTGGCCGATGGTTGCACTGACATCCTTTCTTTTAAAACTACGGTAAATAGCGCGAGAATAACTACGATGCCCACGAGGGTTATCATATATACCATTCGTCTGGATACGATTATTACCTGCATATATTTTACAAATACTCATAAGACAAATATTCTTTGCTATTTAATGCATTCACTTATTCCGTTCCTCGTTCGAATTGATTCAAACGTGTTGTCAGAAGGAATATAAGTGACGTCACAATGAGCATGATGATACCGCCCGGAATAGCGACATCGGATAAAATACTCCTTTCATGGGGACCAACTCCTGTGTTTGGGAGCGCTGGCCCCCCTACGAGTTTTGAATCCCCATACGTGCCTATAGAACAATTATCTGTTGTTGCAATCTGGACCCAGATTGGTTGATTGAGGGGGAGGCCGCCGATCGTCGTCGAAAACCCGGTCACTCCTGTGTTGTATAACCATTTTCCATTTTCCAGACCATATCGAACGATAAATGTATTTATGCCGGAGTACGGTCCCCAGCTGATAAAAACTGTGCTAGGATCTACTCTTTTGGATTCAATGATAATCGGCGTAATAAAATTGAGAACCGGACAAGTCTTGGCTGCAGGAGCTGTAGATGATCCGGAAGAAGCAGAGGAACCCGAGGAATTGGACGATCCGGAAGCTTTTGCCTGCCCAGCTGTGCATGATTGATTTATGGTGTTACTTTGCAATGAAACTGCGGCATTGCGCGCCAATATCCGTCCGGTCACCGCTGCACCGGTATTCATGGTTATCGATGAGAGTGCAAGAATGTTCCCTTTTAATGACGTATTCGTGCCAAGAGTCGCAGAACTCGGGACCTGCCACCACACATTACATGGATCACCGCCCACAATGTTTGCGGTGCCGGAAGTAACGAGAGTCGCTGCAGATCTGAACACCCAAACGCCCGACCCGCTGAGCGTTAGCGTTCCCGTCAAAGTAAATGTATCCGCACAGTAGACTCCCGGTGCGAGTGATGCGCCGGTCAGGTCTTTATTCCCAGCTCCGAATGTGTAGGCAGGATCGCAATTGGCATCTGCGTTCGCCCCAGCCGCAAGCGCGTTGTAAGCGGTAACTAAATCGATTTTAGCTTGATTGACCAATGTTGGATTGTTTCCGGCGGATCCCGCAGGGCCGGAAGAATCGACAGCAAATATCGTACCTGATACTTCATTATTTGTTAATCCGGAATAATTACTACCTGCAGCCGGACTCAATCCGACGTCTCCGGTGATAACTGATGTAGGAACGTTTGTAATACTGGTGCCGGCTAGAATCGCAAAACTCGCGGCATTTCCAAGATCAGGTGATGTTGCCGCATGGACTTCCCGCAAAGGAGGTATGAGAACGAACGACAATACTACAATAAATACTGACGTTATGAATTTCATCATTTTTGTCGTCTCCATAAAATAATTCCTTAATAACTAAATTATGCGCAATCATAATGGAATTCAAAGCAATGCGTGTCATATATAACATGAGACCGGGATAACAAATATTTTATAATTTGGATCGCGTTATTTTAGAGGACTAGAGGATAATTCAGCGTTTAATTTTTCTATATTCTGGAATAGCATTGAATGGTCAACATACGAAACCAGTCCCTGTTTTTCCAATTTCACCATTTCGTTGCCCGCGGTCTCACGGGCTACGCCAACGAGTGTCGCGATATCCTGTTGTGTAAAACGATGGTGGACTATTATACTTTTGTCCTGCGTTTCCCCGAAATGCTTAGCAATATATAATAATACGGAAATTACCCTCCGATATGCGTCGCTAAATACCAGATGCTGCACACGAGTAAGTGTTTCCGCATAATCCTCCAACAATTCGCTCATCAACGCAAAAATAACTGTAGGTTTATCTTTAATAAAATTAACGACCTGTTCTCTGGGGGCACGTCCGACCTCCACTGCAGTTAACGCCTCAAAATAGTAAACATTGGGCGTACCATTGATTGCCCAAACCATAGGAAAATAGGAAATCGGTTTTAGAATATGAAGTGTAAGCTCAAAACCCGTTTTAGAAATAGTGTACTGCCTGACATATCCTTTTATTAAGCAAAAAATTCCCTGGGGGTCGTCATCAGCCCGGATAAGTATCTCATCTTTTTTATAACTACGGATTTTAAATTGACTGTAAAAAGCTTCAAATTCTTTTGTCTTATTGTTATTCATTGAAGATACCATGGGGCAATATATATAAGTATACAAAAATTCTGACTCGATGGCAATCCTAGAAGGCAAGCCTCAGAGCTCCCGCTCAGTGAATACCTGAGGTGATATACTGAAGAGAACGATAATCGTCGGTTATGCATATGGATATCACATCTTCGCTCATTTTTGCATTTACCATCATCTTCAGTCCTTTTGCCGGCATCATCGCCTATATCATCACCTATGATGAATATCAGCATCATTTTGACAAAAAACAGGCAAAACAGCGGGCATTGCAAATGGCATTATTTACATTTGTGATATTTATTGCCGTAGGGCTTGTTTCCGGTTTCACGTTTCGACAAATCGCCTCTCATTGATCTCTATTTCGATTTTGTCCGTGCAACACCCCTTATATAATGCGACTCATTATTCCCGACAGGGAAATTATGCCTGTTATTATAAGCGCGCTTCTGCAAAAGGATACGGATCTGTTGACAAACGATCGGTACTTCGCAATAATTCGATAATTGCACTACTATGCCGGATCAAATCGTTGAAACGTCCACAACAGGTTGGCTCCAGAGAATACTCAATTCCTTCTTAGGCATCCTCATCGGTCTTCTGTTATTCGTCGGATCATTTGTTCTTTTATATTGGAATGAGGGGCATTTTGATTTATCCAAAGACGCAAAAAAAGCGGTACAGGTAACAGCAACACAGACGCCGGACGCGAGTCTCAATGGGAAACTTATCGCCGTCACTGGACCCGTTCTTTCACAGGAAACCCTGGGTGATGGGCTGTATCTAAAACCGACAAATGTTCTTGCCGTAACGAGAAAAGCGGAAATCTTTGAGTGGAATGAAAGTCAGCAATCAAGCTCCAAAACAAATATCGGCGGATCCAACACGACGACCACAACCTATACCTATGCGCTTGACTGGACGGATTCACCTCACGATTCGTCACAGTTTAAAAATCCAACCGGCCACGTCAATCCAAAAAAAACTATTGACGATACAACGATTCGGGTTAAATCCGCAACAATTGGTAATTATTCTCTCGATATGCAGACAATTGATCTGCCGTCCTTTTCACCAATACCTTTGAGTCAGGATAATACGATCATCACAGCTCCCACAATGCTGAGTTCAGATTATGTGTACACGGGTCATGGCACACTCGCCTCTCCTCAACTCGGCGATATGCGGGTTAGTTACACCGGACTTGCCGATAACACGACACTAACAGCGATGGGAAGCCAGAATGACACCATGATTTCATCCTATTATGACGCGGGCGGTCATAAACTCTATCGACTATTCCAGGGGTCTCTTGGCGACGCAGTCGCGACACTTCACAAAGAATATGTACTGTGGATATGGATATTCAGGGCCATCGGTTTTCTCATGATGTGGATTGGACTCATGCTGTTCTTCGGACCCATCAGCGTCATTCTGGATGTGCTACCCGTTTTTGGCGGAATCAGTCGGGGTGCTATCGGATTTCTGACATTTCTGCTATCGGTCATATTGTCCGGCGTCGCCATCCTTGTCTCAATAATCCTTCATAGTGTTATGTTCCTCATTGGCGCCGTTGTCGTCGCGTTCCTCATCTTCATGGTTGTCGCTCACGTCCATAGGATAAGCACCAAGTCTTCGCCGGCAAAAACGTAAATTTCC
>CAYLQG010000027.1:13993-16171 GCA_964385705.1 uncultured Gammaproteobacteria bacterium | reverse complement strand
GTGAGATCAAATATCTTATCATCATCGATCGCGTCGCTTCTCAATTTTTTCCAAAACAGAAACGAAAATATGCACCAGGCGACGATGATAAGTACGCTGAAACTGAATAGTTTAAAATGACCTAATGTGATAAGAACGGGCCACATAGAAATATCTTCACTTATTATACCGCATCCGGTAGATGCCGTACGACATAAGAAGTACACCCAAAATCAATAAAACGTTGCCGATTCCCACCGTATCGGCAAGAACGCCGCCTGCGATAACCGGTACAATGCCAACGCCGCCGACGAAAGCTGCGAGAATGCCATACACGCGCCCATGCAGCGATCCGTGTGCCCGCTCCTGGAGCATCGCATTTGAAGGGACATCTAAAAAACTGTTGGCTATACCCAAAAGAAAGAAAAAAAACATGGTTGCGGGCAAAATAAGGTGCGTTCCGTAGAGCCAACGGAAGCTTTTCGCGGCCAGTAAGTCGGTTATCGCCGCGATAATGATAAGGACAATCCCCGCTCCCTGCACACCAATATTAATGAGTCTCTCAGGCTTGAGGACATATCCGACTGTTCCGACCCACAGCGCACCGAGTAATATACCAAGAACGGCTGGTCCCACGATAAATAATGACGCGTCTCGTATATCGATGTGAAGCACACGGTCGGCAAACCCGGGGCCTAGACTCCCTAAAAGCGCCATGATAATCTGTGTGCCGGTCAGAAGGATGATGGCGTTAAAAAGTGCGCTTGATTGCGTCACATACCGGACCCCTTCGACAAGAGACTCCCAAATTTTGGGAACTACAGCGAAAAAATTGTAGCGCATAATATAATGAAATCCGATTGTTCCCTCACTCTGAGAGGATATTTTTGATGAAAAAAGAGATGCACAGAGGAATAAGCCGGCGATAAAGATAAATATGCCGTATGGTCCGAAGACCCGGAGAAGCGGTCCTGCGAGTATGGAACCCATGGCCAGGCTTGAATAAAACGTAAGCGAAAACAGACTATTGGCAGGAACCAACAATTCCTTGGGGACGATTCTCGGGATAAGCGGCGCCTCGGACGGCACATAAAACTGAGTAATCACCGCATTGATGAACGTCACGACGTAGACAATGACAACCTGCCGCGACAGAAAAAGAAGAATAAAAACAAATAAAGAGCGGATAACATCACAAAGTACAAGTACCCTCCGTTTATCCAGACGGTCAACGACGGTCCCCGCAATCAATCCGAAAATTATCGCTGGGATGCTGTATGCCAAAAAAATGCCGGATACTGCCGTATTACTGGTCGTTGTTTGATAAACCCTAAGCGCGAGGACAAAAAGGAGCGTATTGACAGCCAGTTGTGAACAAATCTGTCCAAACCAGAGCATCCGGAAAGCCGGCAGTCCTAATACCTGCCGATAGGCGGACTGAGTATTCCCAAGGTTTGCGTGTATTTTCATGCTGATGTACAATAAATGAATGACTGCAACAGCTCATGCACTCGTTTCAGCGGCTATTGTCGCTGCCATCCCGAACCCTGCAATCGCCCTACCATTGGTTTTCGCCTCGCACTTCATTATGGACGCTATCCCCCACTGGGATTTTGGAACTAACTGGCGCGAGCGTTCAAAGACAATGACCGGTACAATCGCTATTTTAGACACTGTCCTGGGATTTACACTAGCATATTTTATCTTCGGAGGGAAGGTCGGGCTACCGATGCTTGGGGTTTCGGTAATCTTAGGGAACCTGCCTGATTGGCTGGAGGCTCCGTATTATATCTTCTTCGCAAAACAGTCAAAAAAAGAACCCGCAGGCGGCGCGAGTTTTTGGGAAAAACTGACCTACAGGATTTACAAAACGGAAAACATCTTTCACACAAAAGCTCAATTTCCGTTTGGACTTATCACACAGGTCTTAACGGTGGTATTTTTCCTTATCCTTCTCCATTAACACCTACCCGTGTTTTGTCGTACTCGTGAAGCGGAATTTTCCGATATGAAGAGCAGGAACGACGCTCGGTGATCCCTCTGACCCCTCCAGGACTGCCGTTTTCCCTATGGACTTAATATTTTTGAAAGCGGTTAACACGCTTTCGGTATAGCGTAAATTGCGGGCGCGGCCTACTATTTTCCCGTTTTCAATATAAAACGTCCCGTCGCGTGTCATACCGGTCAATAAGAGTTGTT
>CAYLQG010000027.1:0-13893 GCA_964385705.1 uncultured Gammaproteobacteria bacterium | reverse complement strand
CCGTTTTCAATATAAAACGTCCCGTCGCGTGTCATACCGGTCAATAAGAGTTGTTTGTGATGAATAACACGCGTATACCAAAACCTCGTGACCAGAAGCCCTTTTTTCACGTTTTTAATCATATCGGGAACTGTCGAATCCCCCGGCTCAATCACCATATGCGTCGGAATGGGACCCCAGGTGTTTGGCGCGAGAAGCCCGTGACCGGTGTTTTGCTTTTTATGCTTATTTGCGTGATACGAATCGTAGGTCAAACCGGTGAGAACACCTTTATCAACGAGGAGATGCCGTTTTTTCGGGAATCCCTCATAATCAAATGCAACAGGATACCCCAATGGATGGTACGGATCATCCGCGATAGTGAGAGATTCATGGAAAAATTGTTTTCCGAGATTCCCCTGGTAGAAACTGACGCCCTCGTGATAAATACGTGCGTTAGCCCCAAGCCAGGCGAAAAAATCAAGAAGTTCGGCAACTGCCGGTGGCTCTAATATAACCTCATATTCTCCGGCCGGTACATCGATAAGCTCTCCGAGCGTTGCCTTCGCTACTGCAGTTTTGCCAACTTTCCGAGGGTTTATTTCACTGCCGCCTTTCGCGCTCTGTGCTCCGTACCCGCTCCCTTTGTCTCCCATCATGATCGTTGAAAGGCTTGCGCTTTTGCCCATTTGATAGCCCCAAACGCCGTTTGAATTGGCTATTGCGACTTCATTTTCAGATTCCGTAAATGCGCCGCTTGCCACAAGTGATGCTTTCTTCGCTTCGTTTATAACGATACCGACCGCATTTGCACGGCCCACAGGTCCTACGTGTTTCGTTTTTGCATAATACGTTTCGGTCTTTTTGTATGACGACTTTTCAGGGAGTCCGACGAAAAACGGATCGGCCCGCTGGAGTTTTGCAATTTCCACAGCACGGATAACGACATCACTGATTCCTTCCTTATCAATCCTGTTCGTTCGTGCAACTCCGATCTTCTGACCGATACACACACGCACGTGAACGAGGCTGTCATTTAAGAAAACCGACTGATGGATCATGGAATTGGCAAACCGCGTCACCTCTTCAGTGCCATTGGAAATAAGCACTTCACAGGAGGTAGCTCCCAGTTTTTTAGCTTGAGCTAAAGCGATTGTTACACTTTTTTTTAATGTTGTTGGTCCCACCATATGTTTATTGTTTTGCTACCACACCGACATGAACTCCTTTAAACCGCGCCGGTGCTGCTCCGTGACCCGTATGCATAAGCTGCGGGGGCTGACCCTTACCGCAGTTCGGAGTCCCCCACACAACCCAGTGATCGCGTCCGCAGATGGCGTCGCAGCTTCCCCAGAAAACCGGAGTAATACCTGCGTATGTCGCATTTTTAAGCATTCTCCCTAATTTGCCGTTTTTAATTTCCCAGGCAATCTCAGTACCGAACTGAAAATTCTGCCGTTTATCGTCGATGCTCCAGCTCTTATTGGTGGAGAAAAATATGCCGTGTTTTGTATCGGCAATTAATTCTTCAGGCGTCCAGGCGCGCCCGGCGCGTTCACCTTCGCCGCCCGGTTCGAGGTTGATGTTCGTCATCCGGATCATCGGTAGGTGACCCCAACCGTCTGACCTGACCGTGCCGCCGCTTGATTTATTGTAACCCGGGACCCGTCGCTGTAATATCGAAGCCACTTCACGCGATGTCTGATAGTCCACGAAAATCCCGTTTTTAATGAGGTGCTTTCTCTGCGCCGGCACCCCCTCATCATCATAGCCAAACGTCCCGAGCCCCAACGGCACCGTTGCATCGGCGGTAAGGTTGACAATATCCGATCCGTAACGGAAAGTTCCTAGCTTATCCGGAGTCAAAAATGTCGTCCCAGCATAGGATGCTTCCCATCCAAGAGCGCGGTCGCCCTCTGTCGCGTGTCCGCAGCTTTCGTGAATCTGAAGCGCTAATTGATTACCGTCAAGGATGATATCCATATCACCCGCCGGACACTCATCGGCCGTGAGGAGCGCCATGGCCTCCGACGCAATCCGTTCGCCGTTCTCGACTAATCCCATTTTGCGCACGTGTTCAAAGCCGCCGGTCACAAATTGTCCGCGGAATGAGTTCGGGAACGACCGGTTCTGCACTTCCGTGTCACTCACTGCTGTGGCTTCAATCCCGCCGCCGCATTCGACCAGATCCTGCGTTATCCATGAGCCTTCCGTTGATGCAAACAGTTTCTTTTGCTTCCAACCGGTGTAATAGGACTGACTGATACGAATCTTTTTCACCCGGCGCTCTGCTGCGTCTGCAGCAAGAAGGAGTTTTACTTTTTCATCGAAGGAAACGGCAAACGGATCTTCTTTAAATGGTGTTTTGTATACCGCTTTTATCACTTTTTCGCGGGTTAGCGTGACATCTTCACCGGTGACTTTTTTGGCAGCCTGGGTAAGTTCGATCGCTTTTTTGACTGCGGCGTGAATGCCCGCCGGCGTCATAACATTACTTGCGGCAAATCCCCACCGTCCATCTTTCACCACCCGGATGCCGTAGCCGCTTGTAATATTACTCTCCATCGCCTCAACAACGCCATCTTTTGTCGCGATATGCTCATGGGCGTACTCCCCGACCTTTATATCGCCGTAGGTAACGTGGGCCAATTCCAATGCATTGAGTGCTGTTTTTGCAATCTCATCCAAATCCATGATAGAGCTATTCTACAACGCGGATATTTGAAGCGGAAGAGGGAAATTTATGAGTTTATCCTGCGTGAGATCACATAAGTCGAATGGTGCCTAGGGAGAGACTCGAACTCTCATGAAGTGTGAGCTTCACAGGTTTTTGAGACCTGCGCGTCTACCGATTCCGCCACCCAGGCTCGTCGAAATTAGTTGTGCTTATCGGCCACGAAACGTGGCCTTCCGCTTCACTATTTCTCCTCTTCAAAATCCTTCGGATTTTGAGAAAAATGAAAAACAAGACTTATCATATTTTATCTCAGAAGGATATTATTTGCTAGCCGGGGCTTGAGGATGCTCAACACCGTAAAACCGGATGCGGTCGCCACGGAAAATAAGGTCAATTTCGCCCAAGGGGCCGTTCCTGTGCTTGGAAATCCTTAGTTTTGTCGGAATTTGTTCGCCCCATTGCATCTGATCCGTATCCTCACGGTAGAGAAACATAACGACGTCAGCGTCCTGCTCAATGGAACCGGATTCACGAAGATCGGAAAGCTCGGGCACTTTCGTGCCCCGGGTTTCAACCGCCCGTGATAGCTGTGAACACGCAAGAACCGGAACCCTGAGTTCACGGGCTAAGTTTTTAAAATTCTGAGAGATGATTGAAACCTCCTGCACGCGGTTGTCGTAATGACGGCCGGAATCCGCAAGCTGCAAATAGTCGATAATGATAAGCCGAACTCCCTGTTCGACCTGCAAGCGCCGCGCCTTCGTTCTCATCTCGATGATATTGATACCCGGCGTGTCATCGATATAGATAGGGGCCTCCGCAAGCTCCCCCATCGCCTCTGACAGTTTTGTAAAATCGTCATCAGACAATTTTCCTGTTTTTAATTTCCACGCATCAATGTCCGCCTGGGAAACAAGCAGACGGTCGACCAGCTCCTCTTTGCTCATTTCAAGAGAGAAAATACCAACCGGAATTTTCATCTTCACTGCGGCATATTGGGCAATATTGAGAATCATTGCGGTTTTACCGGTACCGGGTCGTGCCGCAAGGATAATAAGGTTGCTGTCCTGCATACCCGCGAGGCGGAAATCGAGATCGGAAAACCCCGTGGGCACCCCGCGAAGACCGCCTGCCCGCTTATGAAGTTCATCAAGGCGGTCAAATGATGAGGCGAGTGCATCTTTGATCGGGATAAAATCTCGCTTCGTTGCCTCCTGTGATATGGCAAATATCTGCCGCTCCGCATCATCAACGATGGATGCGGCGTTGCCCTCGTCTTTAAACGCGAGTTCGGTAATTTTAGCGCCGACGTCGATAAGTTTCCGTTTTGTATAGCTTTGTTGGATGATATGGCCGTAGCGCTCCGCATGTGCGCTTGTCGGCACGACATTCAACAAATCCGAGAGATATGACGCGCCGCCTGCGGCTTTGAGTGTTCCGTCCTGCTTAAGCTGCGCGGCAACTGAAACGGCATCAATAGGCTCATGCGCTTCATAGAGCGTCATCATCGCGGCGAAAATGTTTGCGTGTGATTCTTTATAAAAAAAATCGGGGCGCAAAAATTCCGCGACATCAACCATCGCGTCTTTATCAAGGAGAATGGCGCCTAATACCGACTGCTCGGCAACTTCATCGTGCGGAGGAACTTTGGGGTTCATCATAAATATATTTTGTCATCGCGAGACCGTGCAAACGGCGTGGCGATCTATTATTAAGGGGATTGCCGCGTCACTTCTTTCCTCGCAATGACAGGTTTACTCCAATACAACCACCTGCATTTCGGCAGGTAATTTATCTTTGGTTATAGACAACTTTGGCTGTGGGGCGACGCCCTCTTTCCCGATTTCCTTCAGGAAGGCGGATAACGGAGCCAATACTTCACTAAGCTTCGGATTCAACCCTTCTGTTTTATAGTGCATAGGGATAACGATGGACGGCTCTATATCGTTAATAACCTGCACCGCTTTTGCAGCGTCAATCGTATAAAACCCGCCGACCGGAACGAGAAGCACATTGACGCCATCAAGCTCATCGACCTGCTCGGAACTTAACGTATGCCCCAAATCCCCGAGGTGTACGATGCTGACGCCGTCGATCTCAATCCGATAAATCGTATTTCGCCCACGTTCTTCACCTTTTTTATCATCATGAAACACGGACATTCCCACGACCCCTACTCCTTTGATCTCATATTCACCCGGACCATTCACAACAAACGGTGATCCTTCAACTTCAGAAATTGCATTATGGTCTTTATGATCATGGGAAACGGTCACAACATCTGCTTCTGTGTGCTTGGGAAATTTAAGCCCAACGGATTCGGGATCAAAAGGATCGGTCACGACGGTCGCGCCCTTTCCCCGTAGGCGAAATGATGACTGACCGAAATAGGTAATATCCATATTTTTTGTTGTCCCGACAGTGTCGGGAAGCCCGATTTTATAAAAAATACACAATGGGCGGCACTTGCAATTTATATCAGATTTGGATATGCTTAGCAACACCCAAGTAGCTAATTCACTGCCTTCATTCGTATTTTTTGCTATGAACAAAGACGCAATTTTAGCAACCATTATCGGGTTCGTCATCGGATTACTCATTACCGGAATTCTTCTCCTGGGCCCGCGTCTTACTGGTTTGATACCGAAATTTTCCTTTACCATGCCGAAATTTTATACTGCGCCATCAAAAAGCAAACTCACACCAACACCCACGCCTACCACAAATACATTAAGTATAGAAAGCCCGCTACCTGATTCCATTGAACAGGACAGCGACCTCCTTGTATCAGGGAAAGCGCCTTCCGGATCAACCATTGTGATAGAGGGTAATACAAACGAATCGATCTCATCGGTGAAAGCGGACAGTAAATACGCAGGTAAAATCACCCTCGTTGAAGGAGTCAACGAAATTACGGTGACAGGCTTCCTTGGGGGTAAACAGACAACACAGACAGTTACCGTGTACTATACCCCGGAATCATTTTAAGTATGAAACGATTTCTGACTATCAGCTGCCTTCTTTTGTGCATCGCTGGAACGGTGCAGGCTGCGGCATCGGCAAAATCGGCAAGCTCAGTTGCAGTCGCGACGACGTCGTCAACCATAAACCCGCCGGAACAGCAAATCGAAAATCTCAAAGAACGACTTGCAACCGGTGTAGCAGAGCTCTCGCAGCTGGAACGGAAAGCAATCGTCGGGTCTGTGAAGAATGTTTCCGTATCGACAATCACCGTCGAAACGAAAACAAGCGATGTCAAAATCGAACTCGTTGACGGGATAAAAGTTTTCCAAACAATCAAAGGGAAACGCACGGCTCTAACAACCGATGATATTTCAAAGAATGATACGGTCGTTGTATTCGGCCAATACGATGCAACGCTCGACCTCCTCAAAGCCAGCATCATCGTCATACAGGATCCGCTCCCCGAGCGGATCGCGGGCACCGTGACGAATGTTGATAGAACAAACTACACGGCAACGGTTGAGACTCCGGACAGCCAATCCTATGTGATCGATATCGAAAACACGACCGCGATGCTCGGCCGGGATACGGATGATACAGTGATCAAGCGCGGGTTTTCCAAAGTACAGGCACAGGAGACAGTGCTTATCCAAGCCACAGCCGAACCCAAGGAAACCAACCGATTGAGCGCCGTCAGATTCTTAGACATCGGGAATCTGAGTGCACCCACGGCAACGCCGACCCCGACCGTGACATCTACGACAACGGCAACACCGAGCGCCACCGCGACCGCAGCACCGAAAACAAAAGCTACAGCGACCCCGACGCCAAGCGGTTATTAATACAATTTCCAAAACATACTGGGTTTTTCCGTATTAACGTGTTACCATGTGAATATGAAGAAATTCCGGATGGAAAAGTTCGCAGAGACTCCTCCCTCGTACCCAAACCCGGAAATACGGGAACTTTTTCGGGCTGTTATGACACTTGGTTCCGCGGGTGAGGCCTCAAACTTTTTCCGCGATTTGATGACGATGGCAGAGATAAAGGAATTCGCGAACCGTTGGCAGATGGTGAAAATGTTATACGAGGGACGTTCATATGCGGACATCGCCGAAAAGCTCAAAACGTCAACCGCCACGGTCACCCGCGTCGCCTACTGGCTCAATAGCGGTATGGGCGGATATAAATCCATAGCGGATAAAATGTTCGGAAAAAAATTCAAAGATACGATACCCAAAAAGCCATTCAAACTCCGCGGCAAATATACTTTTCTTCAAAACCGATAACTCAAAAAGTTGCCCCTCAGCAATGGACCCCTTGACAATGATATATTAACGTGTTAATATGCTAATATATTAACGTGTTAATACGTAAATATATGGAACAACGATCCGTTATCACATCCGATTCCCCAACTGCCGGTCTGGCCGGCGTTTCCTCGTACCATCATCACAACTTCATCTAAATTCCTCCGCGTGGCCGAGGCGAGAATGTGTTTCGTCCTAATCTCTAACCCCTAATCACTAAGTTCTATTCATTCCCCCCTTCACCATTCGCGAGGTCAAAGATTTCTGCGGATCAATCATACATATGACAAAAACAATGCAAACGTATTCATATACCATTTTAAGACCAGGTGGGAATGACACCGCCTTAGTTAACGGTATTATTCGTGACCCTAGAGTTAGGAAACTGGTAAATGATGCCATCATGAAACGAAATCCAACGATTGAACAGGTTGGATTTGTTAATCTGCGGCGAACAATTCCGGAACTTTTGATGGCAGGCGGTGAGTTTTGTGGCAATGCTACGAGATGCACTGCATGGCTTGCCTTGAGCGGTAAGCCGGGAACAATAAACATACGTTCCTCAGGGGCAAATAATACGCTGCTGGCGGGAGTCACGAGTAATCGCGGTGCGTTCGCGCAAATGCCTATATATAAAGACGTAGGGAAAGTTTCCGTTGACAAAAACAATCCGGAAAATTTTATCGTAGAAATGCAGGGCATTATCTACTATGTCGAATTTACTAATACAAACCTAAAAGATATACAGCCAAGCTCCATTAGAAGGGCAGCAAAAAAGCGTCTTACACGTATCGGCTCGACACGTTCCCCTGCTACCGGTGTGATATTTACCAATAAAATCAAGAATAATTGGGCTATTTATCCGGTCGTATATGTCAGAAACATAAATTCGTTCTTTTTTGAATCGGCCTGCGGAAGTGGCACTACCGCACTCGGCTTGATTTTGTCGATGAAACTGCGTGCCCCATTACAAGATATATCCGTTCTTCAGCCGAGCGGAAAAATCATAAAGGTGAGTGTCGGATTTAGCAACGATTCATTTACTTACGCACAAATTTCCGGTCCGATAGAGGTACTCAGTGACAATAATCAAATAACTCTACCTATATGAAACAAGAAATTTTCACGCAGTCATTCAAAAATACATTGGGCTCTCTGGGGTATTCAGTTCCGGATATAATTTCAGACTTATCCTACCTGAAAGAGTCATCAAATGCTCAGCGGTTGCTGAAAAAATGGACAGGATTGCCCAACAATACCATAAAAGACGGCTTGTTTAATCGTGAAAGAGACATCGTCGCCCCTAAAATATATTTGGCAATTGAAAAAAAATTTGATCAGTGGATGAAATCAGAAACCATCGAAGAGTTGCCCACTCTCACCGTAAAAGAGGTGTCCCGTACGGCTTCAATCAGTCCGCAACAAGTGGTTAGTGTGTTGGCGCGGTTCCCTTTTGTATTTGATATAGCCGGATACACCTATACATCATCCGTTCAAAAACCTATATTTCCGGACGACCGTTTGAGTTTAAAAGACAGCAAACGATTTGGTGTATCTGCAAGTCGCGTTTCCCGTGAGGGTCGATACCAGTCTAAGAAACCCGGCGGTAATCAGGTCCAAAAGGCAGGATTACAAAACTCCCGTATAAATAACGTTATCCGCACGCGATCCTGGGAGAACCTAAAAATACGATTCAGTCCCACAATGCCTAAAGGGGTTGACGTCGACTACGGAGTTATGGAAGATCTGGAAATTCAACAACAAATAGATGCAATATCGGCCGCGGATATTATGTACGCCGAACCCAACGCACAGAATATTGTTGACGTTTATAACTGGTTTCAGAAGAACGGATACGGAAATAATTGGATTTATAAACAAAAAGAAGCCTTGTTCGCCGAAAAGCTCGTTCGTCTTTCACGTGGCGAATCAGTTGATTTTCTGATATGGAACTGTATAGGCTTCAAGTGGTTTACTGATCCAAAAGGCGGCATGCCAACATGCAATATTGAAAACAATCTTGACGCCGCAATAACGCCTTTTTTTCAAAATAGAATCGATGATTTGTATACGTTTCTTTCCACGTTAGGCAACCCGAATATCATAATCCTTGTTCCAAGCAATGAGGGTCTTGATACCAGCGGCGTTTGGAAATACAAACAACCTGAGGACGAGCGACGATATATTCTTAATCAGACGGTATCCGGTTTACAAGAGGTATTTACATCAGGATCAAATGCCAATATTCAGGTCATGCTCTGGCAGGACTACATAGCTTCCCGGGGTGCCAACGAAACCACAGAATCCTATTCAAGACAGGGCGCAAATCGAATTCGGGGATCACAAAAATTTAGTAGGATATTAAACGAAGCCGTACTAAGCGGGAAGAAATACTTTGCCCAAAACGGAATAACAAATATTAACGAGGAGACTCTGCGTGAGCGGGAGCTTCTCTATTACGGCGTGTATGCCGGAGAAGGAGTGGTATACGAGGAATTGCAAAATCGCGGACAAAACATCGTTGTTGTTAACTTTGAGGAATTCCGGGTACCTCAAATGGAATTTCTCGGCGCCAATGGAGATTTAGCTATAGCCACCCCCATCACCGAAGAAGAAATGCTTTCATATTATCAATGGGAGGCCCGTCAAGTGACAAAAAGAACGATATGAACACATCAATTCGTTCATTATTCAAGCAATATAACGAAAATACTCCGGGATGCGCGGTTGGAGTTATCCAAAACGGCAACATACTATCCGACTATTATGTGGGCCTCGCCGATGTAAGGAAGCGCAAACCCATCTCGATAAATACATCATTTCGCCTTGCTTCCCTGACAAAACCATTCACCGCCATGGCGATTATGATTCTGGAGGAGCAAAACGTCATATCATATGATGATAATCTACAAAGGTATTTTTGCGGGTTTCCATTGTATGGAAGGAACATAACAATCCGCCAACTTCTAAGCCACACATCAGGCGTGCGGGATCACGAAAAACCGCTCTATCCGCTCGTCCGAAAAAACAACACGCCAACATTGTTGGACGCGCTATGCGTGTTAAACCGCACGAGAAAAACATATTTTACCCCCGGCAGCAGATTTCGTTACAGTGACGCGGGATACGTCTTACTTGCTCTCATTATCGAGCGCGTAAGTGGAATGACATACGCTCAATTTCTCACAAGAGTTATTTTTAAACCCCTAAAACTCGACAACACAATAGTGTGTGAAAACGAACGGATATCCATACCTCAAAGAGCGATGGGATATAAAAGAAATACTAATTTATACGAAATATTCGATAACGATCGGCTAAATTATATTGTCGGGGACGAAGGAATTTACTCAACCATTTCTGATTTGGCTAAGTGGACAATCGCATGGGAGACAGACGTTCTTGTCAGAAAATCAACATTATCATTTGCATTAGAACCATATAGACTTTCCGACCGCACCGAGGGGAGATGCGGGTTTGCTTGGTTTATCGAACGTGGTATCAACACAGTCCGATTTCAGGATGGTATTTGGGTAGGGTTTACGAATATAATGCTTACAGACGTATTAACAAAAACAACGGTAATTGTGCTCTCAAATACAAGAGATTACAGAACTGAAACTGATCGAGTAGCAATCGCTAGACAAGTGTTAAGTCTGTACAGAATATAACTATGATCAGCCGAAAAATAACGCCCATCATCAATGTTGTGTTTGAAACCTGTTTGGCGGTAAAGCCAAATGAAAAAATCCTCATCGTCACTGATGCGGAGAAGATGCCTGTGGCATCCGTATTTGTTCAAGCCGCAAAAACATTTTCAAAAAATGTAACACTTCTCATTCTCGAAGGGATGACGGAAAACGGGCAGGAACCGCCGGAGAAAATCCGGGAAGCACTGTATACGACTAACATCGCTATCCTGGTAACTACCTATTCCCTCTCCCACACCAAAACGCGCCTTGAAGCAAGTCGGAGAGGCGCACGCATCATCAGCATGCCGGGGATAACGGACGAAATTATGAACCGGTCAATCGATGTTGATTACAAATCCCAGATGGCAAGAACCGATGCGTTGCAGGATATATTAACAAAAAGCAATTCCGTGATAATCCGGTCACCGGGCGGCACGGGAGTTACATTTTCGATTAAAAACCGTCCGGGGATCGGTGACACCGGGTTCTGTACCCGCCCCGGTGACTTTATTAACTTGCCCGCCGGTGAAGCGTTCATCGCGCCTGTTGAGGATTCAGCTCAGGGAACTATTGTTTTTGACGGCGCCATCGCGTCAATTCCACTTGATAAACCGATAACGCTCACACTTAAGGATGGAGCGATCGAATCCCTTGCGGGAGGCAGAGCGGCGCGAACGTTTGAAGAGCGGCTTGATGCAGTAGGACCGAAAGCACGGATTATTTGTGAATTCGGCATCGGCACCAACGAAAAAGCTATCGCATCCCCTGAAATTCTTGAGGCCGAAAAAGTCTTCGGCACATGCCACATCGCCTTCGGACGGAATATCACGTTCGGCGGCACGAACGACGTCCCCTTTCACACCGACGGACTCATCCTCAATCCAACAATATATATTGATAATAGGATTATTATGAAAGATGGTTTATTATTAAAAGTATGATTAAGCCGCAGACACTCAAGGGATTTCGGGATTTTCTGCCGGCAGAAGCAGCTAAACGCAAATGGCTGAGAGATAAGCTCGCTTCCATCTGTGAACAGTGGGGATTTGCACCTCTTGAGACACCCACTTTGGAGCCTTTAGAGCTTTTTACCGGACAAATCGGCGAAGATGAAAAACTTTTTTTCAAGTTCAAAGACCAGGGAGATCGGGATGTTGCGCTTCGCTATGACCAGACTGTGCCGTCATGCCGGGTGGTCGCAGAGTATCAAAACACATTAACATTCCCTTTCAAACGTTATCAAATTCAACCTGCATTCCGGGCAGAAAAACCCCAAAAAGGACGGTATCGGGAATTCATTCAGTGTGATGCCGATATCTATGGAATCAAAACCCCTGATGCTGACGCCGAGACGATAGCCCTATCTTTGGATATTTACAAACAATTGGGATTTAGGAAAGTGGTTGCAAAAATTAGTTCCCGGTCGCTCCTCAAAGATATTCCGTATAAGGCAATCGTCGCGATTGATAAAATTAAAAAAATCGGCGCCGACGGTGTGATTGCGGAAATGATCGGAAAAGGCATAGCGGAGTCTCAAGCACGTCAATATCTTTCTATCGTTACCAATCTGAAACCAAATGAAGAGCTACAGACGATATTCGGTTATTTGAAAACGTATGGATTTCCTGATGATTGGTACGAATTTGACCCGTCAATTGCCCGATCTTTTTCGTACTCTGTCGGCCCTATTTGGGAAATTGTCATTCCGGAATATGGTAATTCATCAGTGCTCGGTGGCGAACGGTATGATGGGATGCTCGAAAAGTTCGCCGGAAAAGATATCGGTGGAACGGGATTTGCTCTCGGATTCGATCGGACAATCGAAGCTATGGATGCATGCGGATTATCACCCTACGTGACAAATAATACGCAAATCCTTGTCACGATATTTGCATCTTCATTGTGGAATGACGCAATAAAAACGAGTTCAAAACTCCGAAAATCGAATATTTATACGGAGCTCTATACGGATCCGAACGCTAAGCTTGAAAAGCAACTCAAATATGCGGATAAGAAAGGCATCCCTTACGTCGTCATTCAGGGCCCTGATGAAGTAAGCCGCGGTGTCGTGAAGTTAAAAACGATGGCCACAAAGGAACAGGTCGAGATGACCATTGAACAACTCATTGATAAACTGACAAAAGCCGAATAATGTTCCTTTCTACTTCCCCTCGCCCAAAATTTGTTCTATTGTAATACTATCCCATGAAATTCACCCGGGTTCAAAAGGCATTCATCGCAATCATCGTAGCCAATATCATTTGGGGTGCAGCTGCACCGATATTTAAAGTCAGCCTAACGAATATCCCCCCCTTCACGCTTGCATTCTGGCGGTTTTTCATCGGCGCCATCGTCCTATTGGCATTTTTAGGCAAAAAAGCGGCGCTCCCCAAGCTTTCCCACAAGGATTGGCTTTATCTTCTGGGTTATTCAATTTCAGGAATAACGGTGAATATCATGTTCTTCTTCTGGGGCTTACAAAGGACCTATTCCATAAACGCACCGGTTATCGCGTCAGCCGGGCCCATACTCACATACATTCTTGCAATGTTTTACCTCAATGAGAAATTTAATTGGAAGCGCCTCTGGGGTATGCTTATCGGATTTATCGGTATCATCGTCATCGTCCTTGAACCGCTCCTCAAAACCGGTCTTCACGCCTCAATTATAGGGAACACGTTCCTCGTTATCGCGACTCTTGGCGCCGTCGTCCAGAGCATCATAGGCAAGGAAGTATTTCCGAGACTTGAGCCCTTTGCGTTTACCTTCTGGTCATTCATTATCGGAGCTGCAAGTTTCCTCCCCGTCGCTTTTTGGGAATATACCAAAAATACCCATCTTTATGCGGCGATTGATATCCGCGGCTATATGGGCATCGCGTTTGGCGCTCTCCTCTCAAGCGCGGCCGGATACAGTCTATATGCCTGGGGGTTGTCGGTGATAAGCGCGTCGGATGCCGCACTGTTTACCTACATTGACCCAGTCGTTGGAAGCAGTCTCAGCTTTTTTGTCCTCCATGAACCGATTACCAGTTATTTTGTGTTGGGTACGCTCCTTATCTTCGGCGGCATCTTCGTGACGGAAGGAAGAATCAACTACCACCCCTTCCATAAATTCCGCCCCACGCCTATCCCTTCATCACCTCCAATAGTTCCCTCAATGGATCGAGTGCCACATACCCCTGATATCGATAAAGGCCGAATAATTAAGAAGCTTTTTGAGCATCCGATGCATTAGAGTCCTACACTTACGGCACTTGGCATCATGGATG
>CAYLQG010000026.1:0-16364 GCA_964385705.1 uncultured Gammaproteobacteria bacterium | reverse complement strand
GACTTGAACTGCCGACCTCACGCTCCCAAAGCGTGCGTTCTAGCCAACTGAACTAATCCCCGCCTCTCTGAAGGGTCACCGGTGAAGCGACCCAAGTGCCACTATTGTAGCAGAAACTAAAGGGTATACGAAACAAAGGTGCCTTCGCTCGGACGACCACGGCAGACGGAAAGCTGATGTTTCCAGGGTTCAATAATCACCGCCGCGATTGTATCGTCGGGTTTATTTATCGGGAATTGTTTATTGGATGTATCGGCCAATATAGATTTGATGCCGGAAAACTGTAAATCAGGTTTGACGAGGCGCGAAGCACACTCATAGCGCGCCACGGAGCTTTCGGACCGCATCGATTCATATTTTCTCATTTCAGGTGAAAGGAAATGGTTTGTATGGGCATACGTATTTGCGCCGACGTGGTCAACGTTAACCGCTTGAGCAGTACATTCAAAATCGATGATGTCATTGTCTTTTACGACAACGTGATTAAATCCTGAGGCCCATTGATGAGTGCAAAGTAATTCCTCAACTTCCTCTCGTGTTTTACATTCAAGTACGGCACGGGCAGCAAAGTATACGGGTACTCCGACTTCTGCGTTCGCGTGAAGATCATTAATACACTGCGCAATACCAAAGGAATTCAGTGAAGCAGAAGAACCCGCTATATATGACGCATAATCGAGACAAAGGAATGTTATTTCGCCAACCGTGGCTTTTAACACAAAAAGGTCATCAATCCCCTGTGGAAACCAATCTTCCGTATGCCCCATGATAAGCCCGGATTCATTACGGCTTACAACAGTTGTGCAATGCTCATGAATCGTCGAACCATCTATATCATCAATATCGGGGTAAACTTCGGGATTATTAAGGAAAAAATAATCTGTTACTGAAATTTTTGCACCCTGTGCAACTCCTGTAATTTCATCAACGAACTGAGGAAATGATGTCAGCGTTGCGGTAAAGTACGGATACGTGGCCTCAATATATCTATCGTAATCTGGTATGACCTCTTTACGCTTACTGATTCGTGAAGAAATTTGATTACGGAATGTTTCGCCAATAGCCCGTCCTACATCTCTGTGTGATCCTTTGACTTCAAGATATGGGAATTGCGTTATCATCGGTGCCGAGGGAGAGACTTCCCTCGACTTCGCTCGGGATAAACTTCTCGTCCCACCCAGAACCATAACACACCTCCCTTGCACTGAGCAAGCGCATCGCGCCCAAAGTGTGCCGAGAGTGGGACTCGAACCCACACGGTGTTTAATCACCACAGGATTTTAAGTCCTGCGCGTATACCATTTCGCCACCCCGGCAATAAATTTTTATTATAATCCTGTTATCCTAAGGTACTCCCAAGGGCACCCCGGCTTGTATCCCCAGCATATTGTATCATCTGTACGGTATCATGTGCATATGATATGGTGAACTGTGAATATGAAAAGTAAATCTATAGATGGGAAAAACAATTCAATCATTGTCGGACTTACATACGATATCGCAAGTGACTACGCGTTAACGTCCGGCGATCCGCCCGACAAATACAGCGAATTTGATAATATAACGATTGTCCGCGGCATTAAAAAAAGCCTAGAAACCGGCGGTTATACCATATACGACATCGGAAATTTCTCCAAGCTCCTCCGAAATATAGAAACAGTTAAAAACACAGTCGATATTGTGTTTAATACCGCTGAAGGCTTATCGGGCCGGAATCGCGAAGCGCAAATTCCGCTCATTCTTGAATATTATGGAATTCCCTACCTGGGTTCAGACGCACTAACGATGTCTCTGACGTTGGATAAGGTTATTACCAAAAAAATCCTTATTGCCGATGGAATCCCGACACCGAAATATTTCGTTACTTCAACACCACTTAAATCAGACACCATACCCGGCTTTCAATTTCCGTTAATCGTTAAACCCCAATGGGAAGGCTCATCAAAAGGTATGACAGCAAAGTCAAAGGTGGCTAATCTTGGCCAGTTGAATGAACAAATTACTCTCGTAACTTCTCAATACCATCAGCCCGCGCTCGTTGAAGAATTTATTGTGGGCCGTGAATGTACTGTTGCCGTTATCGGAAACGGCGATTCTGCGCGTGCGTTTCCCGTCGTTGAAATACTTATTAGGAAAAAGTCAGTCAATGATAAAATTTTCGTCGGACGATACGTCTATTCCAATGACGTACAGTACCGCTGCCCTGCAGATCTGCCGCCGAAACTTGCCCAAACCGTGACACAATACGCGCTTAAAACATATAGAGCTGTTGGCTGTAAAGATTTCGGCCGAATAGATTTCAGGATCGACAACAACAATACGCCCTATGTTTTGGAGATTAATCCCCTTCCCGCTTTATCAAAGCAAGACGCATTCGGCACGATAGCACAGTCTTTGTCAATAACTTATACGGATATCATTCAACAAATTCTTCATACAGCGCTCGTGAGATACCGCACTGAATTAAAATCGAATACTTGACAAATCTTTAAAAATCATCATTAATGAAAATGTACCGAATTTATTCTCCTATGAGATATCAATGAAAAAAACTGCCAAGAAGAGGAAAAAAACCATCGCGCTTTTATATCACTACGTCCCCAAGAAGATAACAGCGAAATATTTTAGTGAGGAACATACTATCGTGGACAATCAGACGGACGAGATTGTTCATTACATGCGCAAATTATTTTTGCACGAAGGCTTCAACGTACAGATTATCAAAGTGAGTCCTGAAGATTTGTCGGAACTCAAGAAATTGAAAGCAAATTTCGTATTCAACCTCGTCGATAGCAAGGCAATGGAAATTCAGATTGCAAAAATTCTCAAGCGCCTTCACATCCCGCATTCAGGAACGGATCTTGACGGCATAAAAGCGTCAAATAACAAAATAAAATCAAAAAAACTTTTTGAAAAAAACCTGTTACCGACCCCGAAGTATTCGGTGATAAAAGTAAGTGACCGCATTGGCAAATCGCTCGTCCCGAGCAAATATCCCGTCATTATCAAGCCCGCTTACGAACATTGCAGCATTGGGATCACAAACGGATCGATTGCCCAAAATTACAAGCAATTTAAATCAATCGTGGCCCGACTCAGGAAACAGCATAAACAAACGCTAATCGCTGAGGAATTTATTCCCGGGAAAGAGCTGCAGGTAACTATATTGGAAACACCGAATAAAACGGTCGCGCTTCCGATTGCTGAAATTGAATTTAAGGGTAACGTCAGAAATAAGTGGAATATCTACGGTTTTGACGAAAAATGGAGTAAACACTTACCGGTATATAAAAGCTGCTATTTCAAGGCGCCGCCCAGACGCTTAAATACGGATATCGACGTTCAGATAAAACGGGACGCCATCCGGGCATTCTACGCATTGGGTATGCGCGATTACGGCCGTTTTGACCTCCGCTATAACCCGGATATTCATTCGTGGTTTTTTCTTGAAGGTAATGCGAACGCCGGATTTGATCCTGATCCGAGGGACGCGATGACAGCGTCAATTCGCGCACACGGGATGACCCTCGAGGATTTCGTCCTTCAAATAGTCCAGAACTCCATTAATTAACCCCGGGGTATACTGCGGTTGAAGAAAATCTGAACTTCGGTAAGTGTTTTGGACTTGCGGACACGACGAGTAATAATTGCTTTCTCCAGCGTCGGAACGATTTAAATTTTTTCGACCGAGGAGACACTTTCTTTTTCATAAGATCATAATCGACCCAACGCTTTCGAAAATCCTGCCAATGATACGATTTCTTCGTTCCGGAATATCCGTCAAATAACACAATCTTACTGTTACTCGCGCTAAAAGACGAAACGGTAGCCCAGTGCCCGGATTCCCACCAGGGTTCTTCATCGGTATTTTCCAGTGTATAGAGGTAGTCAACGATAACGGCCCGTGGTTTGTTTGGTTGGTAGCGAAGCGATGAGATAAGATGCCGGAGTGTGGCCCGCTCCACAGCGAGTACGGAGTAGCCCAAGCCGTTGAGTGCCTTAATCATATTCTTGGTGGCGGTTCCATTCCTGGAAGTCTTACAAAGTTTTGTTAAAGATGAAACGGACTTTCGCTTACCCAAAATCTCTAGTGCGTGTTTTAAAGAAACCGGACCGCATGATTGTTCATCCGGTTGAAGTATTGCATTTATTTTTGTTCTGCCCATAGGAGAATGTGATAACGGATTGCTGGTACTCGCTATTCTACCCCCGGGTGTTCTTCGAAACAAGACCTATAGTGGGCACTCCTCCTATTCATGCCTAAATGCTATAATAGCGTCATGCCCGGATGACGAAATTGGTAGCCTGCCCGCCAGTGCTAAACGCCGATGTGGTGAAATTGGTAGACACGCTAGCTTCAGGAGCTAGTGACCTTAAACAAGTCTTGGGAGTTCGAGTCTCCCCGTCGGCACAAGGCGTTAGGAGGCGGGTGCGTCCCGCTTAGCGGGATGGCCTTAAACAAGCCTTGGGAGTTCGAGTCTCCCTCTGGGCACACAACACACGGAGTGTTAAAATACACGGTATCGCAGACGTGGCGGAATTGGTATACGCGTACGCTTGAGGTGCGTATCCCGTAAGGGGTGGAGGTTCAAGTCCTCTCGTCTGCACTTGTAATTAAGTCGGACGGACGATTAGCTCAGCTGGTAGAGCGCTTCATTTACACTGAAGATGTCGGGGGTCCGAGTCCCTCATCGTCCACAACCGCTAACGTATATATACTTCATGTTAGGCAGAGCGATCCGGTGTACACCGGATATGTGGGGTCCGCCCTGCTCCCTCATCGTCCACAAATGACGCCTGAACCCCCTCGTATAACCCCAAATGCAATTTATGTATACTAAGAAATGATGCGGGTGAATCTATCACGTGCACATTAAAGTGAAGTTATTCCTTACTCAATCACTACTAAAGAAATATACACTGCAGATACTTTGGGTATGTGTCTTCTTAGCTCTATGGTTTATTAGAAACCCTGCGGTAGTTCTCCTTGTCCCTCTTCTATTTTGCTTAACGATTGCACCCTACACCTCAAAGATAGTACGCATTTTGAGAAATAACGCATGGATATTCGTTAGCCAACTTGTTATCGCTGCTACCTACTTCTTCTTCCATGCACAAAATATCCTGAAGCTTGAACTCTGGTCGGATGAAATACTTTCCCTCACGATAGCATCAAAGAGCTTTTTCCTTATCGCAGGAAATGCGATGAAACTTGACGCATTCCCGCCATATTTTTATTGGGAGCTGTCACTTTGGCTAAACGTATTATCAAAGACACCTCCGATGTTTACGGAGTTTATCTACCGGATTCCTCCTATGGTGTACCACACCTTCGGAGCCATGCTGTTTTCGCTCGTCGTCTCGAAATATTTCGATATCGGTGGCCGCAGTACGTTCGTTAGACAGGCAGTTCGATACCTCGCGTTTTTACTCTATTTCGTAAATCCTATCCTATTTCCGTTCGCCTTTGAACTAAGACCCTATGCCATGATGACTTTCTATAACGTTCTCGTCATAGCATTTATCCAGGCAGAAAGGATATATACTCCCGAATTTACCTTTGTACAGCTTTTCCTCAACCTCATTTCTGTTTTCTTTGCGATTGTGTATATTCCCATTGCCGTTGTAGGTCTTTTCTCAAGAAATAGCCGCCGATATGCCATCCTCACGCTCATCCTCTCTGCGGTGCTCTACTTGCCGTTTTTGTCGTATTTCCCGCGTCCCAGTGAGACAACAATCGTAGTTACCGCAGGTGAAATTATCCGCGTATATAACCAATTCAGAGGATATTTTGTCCCAACGGTCTTTCATGTTGTCTTCTTTATTGCGGCTATTTTCATTTTAATTCGTAAGCGGAAGAATACGCTTATGGTTTTTGAAATATTGTTTTGTTTCTTCATCATTACGCTCGCAGGCGCAGTATTTCATTATCAGGCGTTTGCACCGAGGCATCTCATTATCGCCGTTCCGTTCATTCTCGCAACTATGTGTCTGCCATTTACCGTCAAATCCAATATTGTATTCTATTGCACCTGCGGCGCGCTTCTCGTCGGATTTCTTATTCCGTGGGGTTTAACGTCCGAAAAGTCAATAAATCATCTATCGTTCGCACCGAAGATCTCAATCGGCATTAAGGAAGCCGTAGTTTCCGCATCACGCCAGCATACACACATATATCTTGACACAAATGATCAGAATCGCACCTCAGCATCTTTTTATACGTTTACCTACTTTGAAGATCAGTCTCTATGGTATATAGAACGCGATACGAAAACTGCCCCGCTTCGTTTAACGGCAGGTCACCTTTGTGAAGCAAGCAGAGACGCGAGGAACTTTATCATTTCCTTCCGTAACCTTCCTTGCCTACGTGGTAAGACGAATGCTGCTGTGTTAAAGATTCACATTCTCGATCTGCCGGGGTAATAAAGTCAGTTGCTTCTCACTTCCCATTTGTTTTTCCCCCAGCTTATGGAGTTCCAAACCCGTTCATGGACAAAATATATAAGCGTGCTTGCAACGTTTGAAAGTCCGATAACGCTCAGCGTTAGGACAACTTTGTGCGTCAGGGCGTAGACAATGACTGAATCTGAAGTAATAATAAGACATCGATAAACAATTGTTTTCACAACAGACCTTACCGGCTTCTCTGATTTCCTCATAGATTTTCAGTATACACAAATTTCCGTATGTTATCTAACACGTATAAATAAACGTGGATGGTGACAACAAGAAGGCGCTATCATATAATTACTAAACAAGATGTGGCATATCTTGCCGAGATGGCCGGTGGCGGAGCGAAAGCGACGTCCTGAGTCATACGAAGGATAGTCAAGTTGTCTGCCGAGATGGCCGAGGTAGTCAAGGCGCATGTCTGAAAAACATGTTATCTGGGTGCAATTCCTAGTCTCGGCACCAGAGAAACATGGTGCCAATAAGACGACTTGACTCTGCTTAGATAAGCAGGTCAAGGGCGTACTTGTTTGCAAAACAAGTATTATCTGGGTGTACTTAGCAAATTGCTAAGTATTTGGTCGCAGTAAGACTCGTTAGCTTGTCTACTGCGTCCTCAACAATTCCTAGTCTCGGCACAAAAAGAGAGTTTAGAATGCAAATTTACCATTCAGAATTGCCTGAGTGTTGTAATTCTCAATTCTAAATTATAGAATCTAAATTGTTATTGCGGGCGTAGTTCACCGGTAGAATGTCTCCTTGCCAAGGAGAAGGTAGCGAGTTCAATTCTCGTCGCCCGCTCAAGATAGTTCATAGTTGATAGTTTATAGTTCATAGTAAATAGTACAACTCCCCTTTTTTGTCTTTCTGTGAACCATGAACGATTAACCATGAACATTAATTTATTGCCGGGTGGTGTAACGTTCAACTGACAGTTTGCGAACGTTAGTGAGCATTACTGTCAGTTAATCCAGCTTTGCTGGAGTAACACGTAAACGATGCGGTGATTTGTGAAAGTAAGATAGCAGAAATACTATTTTTGCCGGGTGGTGTAACGGTAACACGCCAGACTTTGGATCTGTGCGACTCTAGGTTCGAATCCTAGCCCGGCAGCCACTCGACTCCCTTTGGTCGCTCGTGGTCTGCGACGCATCGACTCAATCTATGAGCAATACGAACAAAGGCGCTAATAAGTCGAGTGTGTCGAGCGAAGTCCCGAGTGAGCGAAGTGAATCGAGGGAAGAAGTCGAGACACAGTTTGTTTTATATATTCTCCGCACTTCATCAAACACTCTTTATATTGGACAAACTAACAATCTGAGGAGACGTTTGCATGAACATAAAAGTAAATCAAGTAAATCCGCTCGATACGTCCGCAATTTCGATTCATTTGAATTAGTTTGTACTGAAACTTACATTACCAGGAAAGATGCGATGAAACGAGAGAAACAGTTAAAAACTTGGTCACGAGCAAAGAAGGAAGCATTGATTAAAGGTGATAAAATAGCCTTAAAGAAAGCCTAAGTGTTGATTTTTAACCAAACATTTGCTTTATAAACAAAACAACCAATTACATAATGGTATTAGAATCACCCACAATGGAAGAATTGACTCAAGCATTTTGTTCAAAAATGCAGGCGGCATATTTTTTCAACCAAGAGATTAAGAAATACTACACACCAGGATCGACTAATTCAACAATTTCGAATGAAGTATTTTACTATACAGACGCGACGATATACGAAATGCATTCGGCATCACAGATGTTGCTTCAAATTATTAACTGCAAAGCCAAACTCAATAAGTCCGCTAATGAGGTAAGTTGGAACAGCAAATTTCAAAGTGAACTAAAGAAAGCGAACCCGTCGCTGTTTGACTGGTGGGCTGCCTTTAATTCATCACCTCAATTTCATCTCTTAGAATCAGTGAGAGAGTACATATCTCACAGAGGCGATAATATTATTAATATTGCACAAGGCGGAGATCAAGTCATGCAAGCAAGTTTGGCAGTCCGTTTCAGATATTATAAAAAACAGAGGATGTTCAAACCGAGCCGCAAATCAATTGAATTACTCGATGAATTAAAAGAAATTGGTATATTTCTTAATAAGAGCTACGAAGAGCTTCAAAGAACCTAGGCTAATTAGTTGAAGTTGGGCTTGGAGTCGGCGAGGGTTTCTTCACATAATCACTTCCTACCGTCACAAGAACGTTGTAGCCACTGGGTGTCGCATCCTGATAAGTAAATGATGCTCCCGGGAATTCCTTTTTCACGACTGTTAAATCACTGGTTTTAATATTCTTGTCGAATGCGATAATATTTGTTATTTGATGATCCCGGCTCACTGCGTTTTGAGGAGTTGCGACGCCGATGTGCTCATTCTGGAGGTCAGTGTATGCCTGTGTGGCAAGACCAACGGTGCGTGTGCCGTTTTCTATAAGTACGGTTGCAGGCACCGGCTCAACAATTCCCTTGAATGTGTCGGAGAGCCAGGTATGAATCTGATTCCAATCATCCTGACCGCTTTTCGGCATGAGCGCAAATTGTCCGTCTGTGGTAAATGTGTCGTTCAGATAATTCTGATCAGTTAACGCCAAGCTTTCTATCTGATATCCCGAAAGCTCACTTGCGTGGGCGATAAGCGTCTGAATGTCAGAGATCTTGAGATCGGTACTCGTATCATCACCAAGACTGCTCACGAACGGAATTATTTTTGAAATGAACCCTATGGACATAATTTTTTGTTTCATCGCAACTAATAAATTTCTCTGCCTCTTTGATCGTCCGAAATCCGTCCCGTCCTGGAGTGAATGACGTGACCGGACATATGCGAGCGCTGTTGCGCCGTCCATATGTTGCAATCCAGCGTTAAAATGAAGGTCTCTGTACCTGCACGGGAAATACACCCATGATTGCTGCTCCGAAGAGGCAGTGGCGGTAAAGGCTTTGATATCGTCCGGTGAATGACCACACGAAGTGTCTTTAATATCCTCAATCGGGTAGGCGTAGTCATCAAATCCCGGTTCCACATCAATGTCAACGCCGCCAAGTGTATCAATCGACTTCGTAAATCCGGCAAAGTCGAGGCCAACAAAATATTGCACGGGTAAGCCGCTGACTTCGTTTATGGCATATTCCGCTAGTTTTCCGCCGCTGTCGTCCCCCGAAAATTCCGCTGGTTTATTCGGGTAACCGGTGGTATCAAGGCCAATGGCGTAGGCTGAATTTATTTTTCCGTACGTATTCCCTGTCGTATTGATCGGAAGCTTTACCCAAGTATCGCGCGGGATGGAAATAAGGTAGATTTTATGAGCCGTCACATCTATGTGAACGAGCATAATCGAATCCGTTAGATACGGCCCATCATGACCGGCTCCGCCGTATCCCAAAAAAGCGATATCGAGAGGTACTTTTTGATCAAAATATTGCGAAACAGAAGTTAAGGCCAGGGGTTTTTCAGTTTTAGGCCTGGGAATAAAGGTCTTCGCGGTCAATGCATGCATCCACGAATAACTCCCGATAACGATACAAACGATAATAAACAATATTCCAAAAGCGACAATGCGTTTTGCCATAAATATATTTGTTACCAGGGTTTAAAGACAGTTTGTTCAAGATAATTAAGAAGAACGCTACCCGTTCTGCCGCCCGGACGCAAGCGGAACAGGAAAAAGCGGTTTGAAACACTCTGTTCTATCCCGGGCACAGTCGAAACAGCAGTTCTGAATCCTGCATCTGTCACAACCTGAATAGCTTGCTCGTCAAACGAGCCATTAGGATACGCAAACGACACCACGTGCACATGGTACTCTGATTCCAAGTCCTCTTTACTGTGGTCAACTTCAAACTGAACGACGGGTAAAATTTTGCGCGCCAGCGATATGTGATGCACTGTGTGCGCGCCGATTTCAACAAGTCCGCTCCTGATAACCGCTTCAAGTTGATCTTTCGACATAAAGTCTGCCCCGCCGATGAATCCTGAGATGATATACGCTGTCGCTTTCACATGATACTTTTCCAAAATAGGGAGGACATCGGTAAACAAATCCCAGTGGCCGTCGTCAAACGTCAGAAGTATCGGTTTATTGGGCACTGCCATTTTTCCATCGAGAATATCAGCAAGTTCCGAGGCGGTAAGGAATGTGTAGCCCGCGTCCCTTAGAGTTTTAATCTGCTGTTCAAACGTATACGGTACTACATCGAGCGTTTGCCGGATCGTATCCCGTTTATCTTTCACATATTCAACATAGTGATACATAAGAATGGGAATACGCACGTTCGTTTTGGGTGGCGCGACATGTACTTCCTTCGGGATAACTTTATGTTCAGAACGAAGTGTTTCCCTGGTCGGCCGGAGCTCTGTAATCGCAAAGGCACCAGCAAACAGAACGATTGATATGACAGCAAGCGCGATAACATAAAGAATGAACCTTGACTGAGGGGGGTTTATGTCTTCCTTACTCTTATTTTTATGAGGAGATTTCGCCTTTTTTATCATAAAACATAAACGCCAAGGCTGGAAACCGGCACTTGGTATTGTTGTCTATTATATCAAAGGAAACAAAAGTTCACTATGAGTTTTTTGAATAATTACGAAGTGCAGGTAGAGCAAGAGTCATAGCACCTACAACGATTAGTGTGCCGATGCCGCCAACTGCTACGGAGAGCTGTGTTCCGATCATTGAGGCGAGGACCCCGGCTTCAAATTCGCCAAGCTGCGGCCCGCCAAGGAAGAAAATCATATTAATGGCGGTCATGCGTCCGCGAATGTAATCCGGAGTGGTAAGCTGCCGTATCATATTTCGGAGAATTGTGCTTACGCTGTCCCCGACTCCGGAAAGAAAAAGGGCGATGAACGAAAGAAGAAAAACGGATGAAAAACCAAAAATAACCGTTGCGGCGCCGTAGAGACCCACAGACCACAACAGGACCGGCCCCTGGCGTTTAATAGTCCCGATCCTCGCCATTATGTATCCCGCTATCACTGCGCCGAGCGATGGAGCCGCATACAGAAGGCCGAATCCAACAGGCCCGACATGAAGGATATTTTCCGCATATATAGGTAAAAGGGCGGTCGCAGACGAAAAGAAGGTACTGAAAAAGTCGAGAAGCATCGTCGACCAAATCATCGTTTTTGACTTTACAAACTGAAGTCCTTCTATCGTACTCTTCAGCGATACTTTTTGCGGAGTACCTTCGATTTCACCCGATGTCTTCATCAGGGCCAGGGCAATGATCACGGCGATAAATGAGGCGGCATTCATAAGATAAATAATTCCGACACCCAATTGTTTAATGAATAATCCCGCAAGAGCGGGACCCGCAATCATGGAAATTTGCCACATAATGGCATTGAGACTCATGGCATTGGTGAGATGATCCTTATGGACGAGACTGGGCACCATGGCCTGCCGAGGCGGTGTATCAAACGCAAGGGCTACTGCCGAAAACGCCGTGATTACATACACGATCATCGGCGTGACCGTATGGTTTAGGGTTGTTATCGCGAGAACGAGTGACAGGAGAGTTAGCGCTGTTTGTGTTATGAATAATATGACTTTCCGGTTATGCGCATCAGCAACGCCGCCTCCGAGGAGCGCAAAAATAACGATGGGCAGAAACCGGGAAAGTCCGATAACACCGAGTGCTATGGGAGAATGCGTGAGAATGTAGATATGCCAGTTCAGGGCCGCTATCTGCATCTGCGACCCGATATTGGAGATAAGAAGCCCGACCCAAAGTAAACGGAAATCACGGTACTGAAGAGCCGGGAATTTACTTTTTGGGTTTATGTCGGAATCGGTCATAGCACATTTTAGCACAAGAGAAATAACCCTTGCGCTCACGCGTAAAACGTGCAATCGTATAAGCAGAGCCTTTCAGGGGTAAGGAAGGTGTTGTGTTTGTATCTCTCCGTAAATTAGAGGCAATGATGTGAAAATGAAATTATCGGGTATTACGCAGTGGATTTCAAAACTCTCCTGGAAGAGAAAAGTTGTATACGGGATTATACTTGTCGTCGTTTTACTTATCGTCATTAAAATCATTAAGGGAAATAAGCCAAATTACTCCTTTGAAACTGTGACCCGCGGCACTATCGAGGAGGTCGTTACCGAAACGGGAAACGTGGCGGTCGCAGGAGAGTATGATATCCCCTCACCGTCTAACGGAATCCTCACCGATATATATGTAAAAAACGGGGACATCGTTGCATCCGGCCAAAAGCTTTTCAAGGTTACAAGTACGGCGACCCCTCAGCAAAAGCAGACGGCCTGGGCAGCGTATGCGGCGACAAAAAGCGCGCTTGATGCGGCTAACGCACAGCTTTATAGCCTGCAGTCCGTCATGTACGGAGCATGGAAGGTGTATACGGACATAGCCGAAAATTCCACATATCAAAATCCGGATAATAGCCCAAATACGGGTAATCGTGTTCTTACGCAGTTTACGACCGTACAGGATAACTGGCTTGCGGCTGAAGCAAATTACAAGAACCAGCAGAGCGTTATCGCAAGCGCACAGGCAGCAGCATCCAATGCTTATCTGGCATATCAGGCCACCCAGGACTCGGTTGTAACAGCGCCGGCTGCCGGTACTGTGCATAACTTAGACGGAGTTGTAGGAACGCTGGTCAGTGCAGCAGCTCAAACCTCTGTAACGTCAGTAACACCGGTAGTAATTCTCTCAACGGGTCAGGCGCTAACAGTCAAAGCCACCGCTAATGAAGTTGATATTAATAAAATAAAAGTCGATGATACAGTTGAGATAACGTTTGACGCAATTTTGGATAAAACGTTTACAGGCAAAATCATCCAAGCCGATGAGTATGGAACAAATGTAGCCGGAGTTATAAATTACAATATTTTTGCCTCTGTCGATGACGGGACCGAACTCATAAAACCGGGTATGACCGCAAATTTATCCATAAACACCAATAAGCATGAAAACGTGCTGACGGTCGTAAACGCTGCCATACGTCCCTATAAAGGTGCCAAAGCAATCCAAATCCTTGATAAAAACGGCAAGGTTGTCTACATCACAGTAACGACAGGAATTAAGGGAGCTGACCGCACGGAGCTTCTCACGGGTGCTACGGACGGAGAAAAAGTCATTATCGGAGGGACAACGACGGGTCCATCCGTCATTTCGGCCAAATAACGGAGCTGTATGCATGAAACACGAACCACTTATTACGTTCACAAATATCACCAAAAGCTATAAAACCGGTGACACATCCTATCAGGCGCTGAAAGGAATCTCATTTACAATTTATCAGGGAGAGTTTGTTGCGATCATGGGGCCGTCCGGCAGTGGTAAATCTACAACAATGCACATCATGGGCGCTCTGGACACACCGACAAGTGGTTCCTACATTCTCAAAGATAAAGATATAAGTAAATACAGTGAAGACCAACTGGCGCACATCCGGAATCAGGAAATAGGATTTGTGTTTCAATCCTTTAACCTCCTCACCCGCACAACGGTATTCAAAAATGTTGAGCGCCCGATGATGTATGCCAATGTTCCTGAAGTAGAGCGGAAAAAACGTGTGATGGACGCCCTAACTCTCGTTCATATTGCAGATAAGGCCCAAAATCTGTCCAATAACATATCCGGAGGCCAAATTCAAAGAGTAGCCATAGCTCGTGCGCTGGTCATGAATCCTGCTCTTATTCTCGCTGACGAGCCGACGGGGAATCTCGACAGTGCGACGTCTCACGAAATCATGGAATTTTTCAGGGAACTCAACCGTCAGGGGCATACCATCGTCGTTATCACACACGAAAAAGATATCGCGGATTACGCAAAACGTATCATTCATATCCGGGATGGCGTTATGATATCGGATGAAACGAACGGCAAACCGACAAAATAATACACTATGAACTTAAAGGAAATTTTTAAGACAGCGATAACAGCTCTCAGAAGTAGCTTATTGCGGACTGCCTTAACCATGCTTGGCATCATAATCGGCATTATGGCGGTCATCCTCATCCTTATCATTTCTCAAGGGGCCACGAATTACATAAACGGACAATTTTCATCACTTGGATCTAATTTACTCATTTTCGCTTCCACAGGAATTGTTAATATTACGACCGGTGATGTTAAGGCCCTTGCGGATCCAGGGCAGCTTTCAAACGTCGCTGAAGTCGGCTCCCGCTTCGCCGGCAATGAAACAGTGAGTGCAAACGGGCAAAACAAATCTGAAGCGGTTTTTGGCGTGAGTCCGTCTATTCAGGATATTCTCGGAATCGTTATGCAAAATGGTAATTTTATCGCAGATGACGACACAGCGAGTATTTCACGTGTCGCGGTATTGGGTCCGACCGTCGTGAAAGATTTGTATGGGGAAGGCTCAGATCCCGTAGGGTTGACCATAGAAATCGGAAGTAAGCCATTCCGTGTCATTGGTGTTATGGCAGCCAAAAGCAGTCAGTACGACAGTCTTGTGATCGTTCCTGTGACAACGGCCATGCGTATTCTTTTCGGCGTCGATTATGTGCAGGCGGCGTATATCAATGTAAAAGACGCGAGATTTCTGGACCAGACGGAAACGGACGCCAAAAATCTTATATTTCAGCGCCATTCTATTACCGATCAGTCGGTCAAAGATAATTTTGTCGCCACTAATGCCCGTGACATACTCTCAACCATCAATAATGTCCTTGGAGTACTCACAGTGGTCCTTTCCGGAATTGCCGGTATATCCTTACTTGTCGGCGGAATCGGTATTATGAATATCATGCTCGTCACCGTAACGGAGCGCACCAAAGAAATAGGTCTCCTGAAAGCTATTGGAGCAACCCGTCGGGATATACTTACCCAGTTTCTTATCGAATCCGTCATATTGACGGTAACCGGGGGTGCTATCGGCATTGTCCTTGGAATCGGTATTGGCTACATCATCGCCCGCGTCGTAAACGTACCATTCGGGCTACCCATTGTTCCCGTCATTGCCTCCGTAAGCGTTTCCGTGATTATCGGAATCATTTTCGGAAGTTATCCCGCGTACAGTGCTTCAAAACTATCCCCGATTGACGCTCTGCATTATGAGTAATACGCGTCCTGGGAAAGTGCGTTACAGTGTCCTTCTGACCATATAAGACTTGGCGTAATAAAGAAAAAGCGCCGGAGCTTCATCAACGAGACGCCTCTGAAAGTCCGCATAGATAGTTTTCCGTTTCGTAGTATCAAGCTCCTGTCTCCCATCTTCGAGGAGTTTGTCAATTTTCACATTGGAATAACCGGTGATGTTTGTCTGCGTCTGCGTCGAGTGCCAGAAAGGATATTGATCCGGGTCGGGAGGCAAGTCCTGAGCGCTCAGCAGTATTTGGTAGTCAGACGGAAGGACGTTTACGACCTTAACGCTCGTCGGAATGCCGATGGAAGTCCAGTTATCCGCAATTGATTGAGCAACATCGACGTATTGGGAAAACGTCGTGATGGTCAGGTTTGCCGATTCAGATGATATTTTTTCAGAAGCAAGATCTTTTTTTGCAAGGGTCATATTTGTTGTAAATGTCTTTATCTTATCGGTATATGCCCAGGATTTTTTTGATATTGGGGAATCTGCCCGTTCGCCGGGAAAATTAGGGAGTGAGATGGCGAGGGTTTGCCGCAGCGATTTATCCGCCAATAACTGATCTGACAGATTGAAAAACAGCGTTACTATCCTATTATATTTCGTTACCTCATTAACTGTCGTTTTACCCCAATGGGCTAAGTCATATGGGGTGGAAATATCATTAATCGCATCAATTTCCCCGAGTTTGTAGGCGAGTATGGCCGCCGTTTCCGTCGGATAGAACCGGTATTCAAGGACTTTACCATGATTGATTTTCGGATTAACCGGGCCAAGCTTTATATAGTTGACTTTATCACCGCTCAGCGCAATACTCACGACTTTATA
>CAYLQG010000025.1:0-16404 GCA_964385705.1 uncultured Gammaproteobacteria bacterium | reverse complement strand
AAGGGGGCAGTCGGCTCCTCCGCCAGTTATAAAGCAGCTTTAACTGGCAGCCGGCTGTCGCCTAGAGAGCTTGATGCGAGCGTCATGAAAACGCTGGGCGTACCGGCATCACTCATTACTTCACAAGTTGCCCCCCGTAAATACGATTACTTAGTAGTGGCAGCGCTCGCAAGCATTGCCTCCTCTCTCGCGAAATTTGCAGGTGATGTCCGCATACTGCAATCTGCGGGGATTGGAGAGTGGAGCGAACCGTTCGGGAAAAAACAGGTGGGATCCTCAGCAATGCCGTTCAAGAGAAATCCTATCAACTCTGAGAAGATCTGTTCCCTCGCCCGGTATGTTGCCTCGTTACCAGAAGTCGCCCTCGGAAACGCTACAGTAAATTATTTAGAACGGACGCTTGATGATTCGGCAAACAAACGCATCGTCATGTCGGAAGCGTTTTTAGCATCAGATGAAATGCTCATAACCGCCCAAAAAATTGTTTCCGGTCTTGTCATTAACACGCGTCGTATTGAATATAACGTGAAGCAGTTTGCCCCATTTGCGGCAACCGAATCAATCCTCATTATGCTCGTTAAACTCGGCGCTAATCGCCAGGAAATGCATGAACTGTTGCGCACCATCTCCATGAAGTCATGGGAAGCTGTTCAGGAGGGTCACCCCAATCCGATGACCGACCTTCTCGTGCAGAATGCAGTAATAAAAAAATATTTGAATAAAGGCGAAATTTTGAAGTGTCTTGATGTGACCAGCCATATCGGAGATGCGCCTGAACGGGCGATCTCCCTTGTCGATGAAATCACAAAAACTATAAAAAAATATGCCTAAACCCATTGTTGCTGTTCTCATGGGGAGTGATTCCGACCTCCCCGTTGTAAAAGAAGCTCTGATAACACTTGAGCAATTCAACGTTCCGTTTGATGTCCGGGTACTATCTGCTCACCGGAGCCCCGAAGATACAGTGTCGTTCGTAAAAAAATCCGACAAAGGAGGAGTTCTCGTCTTTATCGCGGCAGCAGGCGGGGCGGCGCACCTTGCCGGCGTCATCGCAGCGCACACCGTGCGTCCGGTTATCGGAATTCCGATACTCGCCAAATCCTTGGGCGGCGCTGACTCACTCTATTCGACCGTCCAAATGCCGCCAGGAGTGCCCGTGGCCACCGTCGGAATTAATGCCGCGAAAAACTCCGCACTCCTCGCCATTCAAATCCTTGCCACCAAAGATGAACACCTCGCAAAACAATTAAGGTTATATAAACAGGATTTACAGAAAGGAGTCCGCGAAAAAAATACGGCCCTGAACCGCGCGGGATGGAAAAAATATGGCAACTAACATGCTTAAAACTATCAACCTAACCGGTTATGGAAAAAAGCTCCATGGAAAAGTCCGTGATTTCTATATCAAAGGCGGCAAACGCATTATCGTGACGACGGACCGGCAGTCTGCGTTTGATGTTATTTTGGGACATATCCCATATAAAGGAGCCGTATTAAATCAACTTGCCGCATTCTGGTTTGATGTGACAGACGATATCACTCCGAATCATAAAATATCAGTCCCCCACCCGAATGTTCTTATCGCCCATGATACGAAACCGATTCCGATCGAAATGATTGTGCGCGGGTATATATCAGGCGTCACCAAAACTTCTATTTGGTATTCATATGAAAAGGGTGAACGGTTTATTTACGGCATTCACTTTCCCGAAGGGCTTCATAAAAATCAAAAGCTTCCTAAACCAGTTATTACGCCCACTACTCACGGCGGAGGTAAGGACGGACATGATGAACGCCTCACGCGTGAAGAAATTATCGAACGAAAAATAGTTCCGAAAAAACTGTATGAACAAATGGAGAAAGCCGCGCTCGCGTTATTTGACCGTGGAAGTAAAATCTGTAAAAAACATGGTCTTATTCTTGTGGATACAAAATACGAGTTCGGGCTGTACAAAGGAAAACTCATGCTTATTGATGAAATTCATACCCCCGACTCTTCCCGGTTCTGGATAGCCAAAACCTATGAGAAGCGGTTTAAGAAAGGTCTGGAACCGGAAAATTTCGATAAAGAATTTCTACGGCTCTGGTACGCCAAACACGGGTACCGGGGCGACGGAAAGCCGCCGGCGATGCCCGCTACACTCATGAATGCACTTTCAAAACGCTATATTGCAGTCTATCAAAAAATCACCGGCAGGCGTTTTAAAAAATATCTGTACCCCGTTGAAAACGCCATCCGCAAATCCCTCAAAATATGAGGAAGAAACGCATGTCGTATGCCGACGTGGGCGTCAGCTACGGAATATTGGACGAAGTGAAACGCCTTTCCCAAAAAGAAGGAAAAAGTACATCACTCGGGAGCAAACATCTATCAGTTCATGAAATTTCAAAAAGCCGGGGAGAATCCGCGTACGTTTGGGAAGAAAAGAATTGCTACCGTGCTTTTGTAATGGAAGGCTTGGGAACAAAAAATCTCATTGCCGATGAGATGAGATCTGTCACGGACAAATCGTACTACGGCGCTATCGCAAAGGACACCGTTGCAATGATCGTAAATGATTTGATCGTGGTCGGTGCCACACCCCAGGTGATAACGGCATATTTCGCCGTAGGAAGTTCGGGTTGGTTCTCCGATAAACAACGTGCCTCCGATTTGGTGAAAGGCTGGGCTGGTGCGTGTCGTGAAAGTGGCGCCGTCTGGGGCGGCGGCGAAACACCGACACTTAAAGACATCATCAATCCCGACACAATTGACCTCGCCGGTTCCGCGGTTGGCGTAATACAACCAAAGAGCCGACTCACGTTAGGCGACAAATTAACCACTGGAGATGCAATTGTGCTTGTTGAAAGTAGCGGCATCCATGCCAACGGGTTAACGCTCGCACGATCTGTCGCGGGAATCATACAGAAAGGATATGCTACCCGCTTATCCGACGGATCATTATTGGGTGATGCGCTTCTTCGACCGACGCATATATACGCACGTCTTGTAGCTGACCTTTTCGAACATGACGTAGACATTCACTACATGGTAAATATCACCGGTCACGGGTGGCGAAAACTTATGCGGGCGGACCGGAATTTTACATACATGATAAATACTGTGCCCACTCCGCAACCTGAATTTTCCTATATACAATCGGTAAGCCGACTAAGCGATAAAGAAATGTATGAAACATTTAACATGGGCGCGGGGTTTGCGCTCTTTCTTCCGGAGGCTGATATACCGATGGTCAAGAAATGTGCGAAACGCCACGGATTCAACGTCTGGCATGCGGGGACCGTTTTGAAAGGACCAAAAAGTGTACAAATTAATCCATTGGGAATAACTTTTTCTGCAGACTCTCTCCGCGTTAGAGGAAAATAAATTTACTGCGGTTTGTTTATTACTACCGGTTTAAGGCGGGACATTGCCTCAAGGGAATAACGCACTCCCTGAACACCAACTCCTGATTGCTTCACTCCCAGGAATGGGAAGTGATCCGGTCCGCGTTGGGGCGAACCGTTAATCTGAACCGTGCCGACGTTTAATAAATTGGAATATTTCAAACCTGTCCCCTCATCTTCGGTGAACACGCAGGCCTGAAGTCCGAACCGTTGGGCATTCACAATCCGAGCGGCTTCATCCATATCGGCAACTGCGATGAAGGATATAACTGGTCCGAATACTTCGGTTGATACGATTTTCATGGTCGGCTTGACGTTCGTCAATATTGTCGGTTCAATGTAGGCATCTTTCCGGTGTCCGCCGGTCGCCACTGTAGCACCCTCACCTATAGCTTCATTTATTACGCGTTCAATATCTTCGGCTACTTTTACCGTCACAACGGGACCCACCATTTTTGTCGCTGCATCTCTCGGGTCGCCCATATGGACCATTTCTTTCATATTTTCCAATACAATGGGCAATAATTGATCAAGAACTCCTTGTGTTCCCATAACATATTTAATAGCGGTACATCGTTGACCGGCATATGAATACCCGCCTTTGATAATTTCTTTGGCCGTCAGAGTCATGTCTGCATCCGGGAAAACAATTGTTGCGTTGTTGCCGCCGCATTCAAAAAGCAGTTGCTTCATCGGTGCTTTGCTTGCAATGGCCATCCCCGTATCGGAATTCCCGGTAAATGCTACCATGGCAACCCGTTTATGGCTGACCAAGTAATCTCCGATTTCGCCTCCACCGCCGGTTAAGCATGTAATAACTCCCTCCGGAACTCCTGCTTTCTCAAAAATTCTTGTGAGGTGAAGTCCGCTGATCCCTCCTTGGGTTGGCGGTTTGAAAACAACAGAGTTACCCATCAGAAGCGCAGGAGCAATTTTACTGCCCGCCAGGTTAACAGGATAATTAAACGGAGCAATGCACAGAACTACGCCATGTGCCACACGTTCAATAACCGCAATACTATCTTTTTTATACCCGGGAAATTTGTCACTTTCCAACGTTTCTCCACGGATAGATTGCACCTCATCAGCAAAATAATCAGTAAGCTCAGCCGTTCGTTTAATTTCACTTTTTGCTTCTCCTAAAGTTTTACCAACTTCACGCGCGAGAAGTGCCGTTAAATATTCTTCGTAATGCATAATCCAATCAGCAGCCAAATGAACTATTTTTACCCGCTCGTTTAAGGGTGTAGCTTCCCATTTCGTCTGCGCAGCCACGGCCTTTTCCATTGCTTCATCAATTTCCTCGTGAGTGACGACTTGAAGTTCGCCAACGACAGATCCGTCGATCGGAGACAATATGGAGGTTCTTTTTCCGCTTGTGCTTTCTTTCCAATCTTTCCCGTCGAAGAATCGGTATATGGGGGGATTTCCGTTATTACTGATCGGTTCAAAGAATTCGGCAGGCATAAATATAGTATAGAACCATGATGACATTATTGTAAAGAGTTATTTATTCTTCATTGGGAAGACGTTTCACTAAACACGCCGTCATATTATCGGTACTCCCATGTGACTGAGCCGTCGTAAGCAAATGGGTAACGGCGTTCGTTATACTCTGTGTCGTCTCACCAACGACATCGAACGTTGCCCGAAGCTCTTCCTCATCTATATAACTCATGACCCCATCCGTCGCGAGAAGAAAAATATCACGTGGTAATAATTTCTCAACCGCTATATGCGGCACCAGTCCCAGATGCTGGAATCCTACAGCGCGTGTCATCGTCCCCAGTTCATTGACGTCACGTGGCGTCAGTTCATCAATAAGACCTTCACGATAAAGAAGAACACTTGTGTCACCGACACTCCCCGCCCAGACCTTTTGCGCACTGACGATAAGAAGAGAGAGGGTTGTCGCAAGTCCCGCCTCAAAACCGCTTTCCCGGCGTTTCTGCCAAACGGCAAGATTAGAAGACCTAAAAATACGTTTGATAAGCAGCTGTTTATCTGCCCAATAAAAAGGCCGCATGCGGATGTGCTTATAACCCCAAATCGCCGTTTCCGCAGCCAGTTTTGAAGCGACGTCCCCGTTCGGTATACTACCAACCCCATCGGAAACCACAAAGCATTCATCGTTATAATTAATAAAATAATCCTCCTGGGATTCTCGGCTTCCCTGAAGCTGTGTTGCCGCAAAAATAATCCGCTCTTTCGTGAGTTGTTTTCTAATGATCGCAGGATCAGCAAACCTCATGGATTATAGGAGTTTAGGTAAATCGTTTTTCTACTCCCGCCCAGTTAACCACATTCCACCATGCTTTTATGTAATCTACCCTCATATTCTGATATTTGAGGTAATACGCGTGTTCCCAAACATCAAGACCTAAGATTGGCGTCTTTCCGTTCATTAATGGAGAATCCTGATTTGCACTGTCATCTATCTGCAATGCTCCATTTTCCTTTACTAACCATGCCCAACCGCTGCCGAAATGCCCGAGCGCGACGCCCGAAAATTTTTCCTGAAACTCCGAAAATCCGCCAAACGAATCTTCTATCGCTTTCAAGAGATTGCCTGATGGTTGTCCTCCGGCTTTCGGAGCCATCGTCTCCCAAAACATACTATGATTCGCGTGACCACCCGCATTATTTCTTACTTTCGTCCTCACGGCCTCAGGAACTTTGGCGAGATTTGCAACAAGTGATTCAACCGGCATCGCCAAAAGCGAGTCCAAACCGGTAAGTGCATCGTTGAGATTTTTGACATAGGCCGCGTGATGTTTATCGTGATGAATCTGCATTGTTCGTGCATCGATATATGGTTCCAGCGCATCAAATGCGTACGGGAGCTCCGGTAATGTAAACATGCTGCCTCCTTTAGAGTTGCTTGCCAAAACGTGGTTTTGGCTTAGCAAATCTTAAGCCCGCCGCTCAACCGCTCTTTGAGTCGTATTCGAATAGAATTGAAAAGACTCAAAGCAAGGTTAGGCGGACACACTATATTGTAATCTATTATACAGTATTGTGCCTCATTAAAGACCCCTGCAGTATTTTATGTTCCTGATATAATAGACGCATGTCAAAGAAGACAGTCGATCAGCCGAAAAAATCGAATAGCTCCAAACAATTCTTTTCAAAGCTTTCCTTCGTTAAATGGGCTTTCTGGCTTGTCCCGCTCATAATGATCTTCATGGTGTATGTTCTCATTTTTAAAGATCTTCCGTCTCCGACGTCATTGGGTAAATATGATATTCCGCTTGCAACCAAAATCTACGATCGAAACGGAAAATTGATTTACGATATATTCGCCGACCAAAACAGAACTGCGGTTCCTCTTTCGGAAATTCCTAAATATCTGCAGGAGGCAACAATCTCGATAGAGGACAAGGATTTTTATCATCACGCCGGTATTAATCCGGTCGGAGGGGTGCTTCGGGCTATCGCGGCCATGGTTACACGGCATGAAGTCCAGGGCGGTTCAACGATCACACAACAGCTGGTCAAATTGGCGCTCCTCTCATCACAACAAACGATCACCAGAAAAATCAGAGAGGCAATTTTGGCTGTCTGGGTTGAAACGCTTTATTCAAAAAATAAAATTCTCGAACTCTATCTCAATCAGGTTCCTTATGGCGGCACGGCGTGGGGCGTCGAATCAGCGGCAGAGCGCTATTTCGGTAAAAAAGTGAAGAATCTCGATCTCGCAGAATGTTCGCTCCTTGCTGGACTTCCTCAGGCGCCATCGTTATATTCCCCGTTCGGCGCCCACCCCGAATATGCGACGGTACGACAAAAAGAGGTGTTAACGCGTATGGTTGAAGACCACTATATTACACAGGCGCAGGAAAATCAGGCTTTGAATGAAACACTTCATTTTAAAAAACAAACAGAGTTGAAAGCCGGACATTTTGTTATGTACGTCAAGGATCTTCTGGTCCAGAAATACGGTGACGCGATGGTCGAACGCGGTGGACTCAAAGTGACGACGACACTTGATCTTGACCTTCAGGAGTATGCACAGGCAACGTTGGCCGCTGAGGTTGCAAATCTAAAAGGATACCGTGTATCAAACGGCGCGGCCCTTATAACGAAGCCTGCTACCGGTGAAATTCTGGCGATGGTCGGCAGCACTGATTATTTTGCTTCTCCCTCGGGAAGCTATAACGTCACAACGGCACTACGGCAACCGGGATCATCCATTAAACCAATTAACTATGCCATCGGCATAGAAAACCATATCGTTACGCCGGCAACAATGTTTTTGGATGAACCGACTTGTTTCGGAGTCGTTAACCAACCGCTCTATTGTCCTCATAATTATGACGGCAAATTCCACGGGCCAGTCCAATTACGTATGGCACTTGGTAATTCGTTTAATATTCCAGCCGTTAAAATGCTCAAACTCAATACAGTGCAAACAATGATCGCATCGGCAAGCGCATTTGGGCTTACGACGCTCAAAGATCCAAGCAAATACGGACTTTCCCTTACATTAGGCGGCGCTGAAGTACATATGACTGATATGGCTGAGGCGTTCGGAGTATTCGCAAACGGCGGAATCCGCAAAGACCTCGTCTCCATCCTCAAAGTTACGGATAAAAATGGAAATGTTCTCGAGGAAGATAAAGACCCGAATCTCGGTAAAGAGATTCCTTCCCATCTTTTACTTCAGGGACCTCGGGTCATTTCCCCGGAAACTTCGTTTCTCATCTCACACATACTTCTGGATAATAATGCGCGGACGGCAGAATTCGGACCCGCCTCTGAGCTTGTCATACCCAATCATGCGGTGTCAGTTAAAACCGGTACGACGGATGACTTGCGGGACAATTGGACCATAGGGTTTACTCCTCAATTTTTGGTCGCTACCTGGGTCGGAAATAACGATAATACGCCAATGAACCCTGCCCTCGTTTCAGGAATCACTGGAGCAGCTCCTATTTGGCATAAACTTATGGCCAAAGTGCTTGAAGGAAAGCTTGACCTTTGGCCAACCATGCCCGACGGTATTGTCGGGGCGAGGATTTGCTCCGTATCAGGGTTATTACCACCGAACGATCAGGGAGATCCGGGCTGCCCAATACGGTTTGAATATTTCATTAAAGGTACTGTTCCAACCCAGAGAGAACAATTACAACAGCCTGTGCTTATTGATAAAACAACGGGTGATATTGCGGAGCCGGGTACAACCGATCCCGTGGAAACACAGGTCCATCCCGTCTTGAATGACGGCCTATCCCAGTGGTGCCTGGATTGTCAGCATCAGGATAATAAACCGATTGTTATTAAATAGCCAGATCGCCCCTATTAATAATAGCCTCTTGTTAGAGCCTATAGATTGTGGTATAAACGCATACTGCAGCCCGTATGAAGAATCCAAACGTTCAAAATCGCCCTCAAAGAGGGTTTATTGTATTGGTCATCGTTTTTATTTTGCGCCTATTCATAGCAATTGGTGATGTCGTTCGCTTCTTTTTCCGGTCCATTTTTTTACTTCCGGTACGGGCCTATAACTCCGTCGCCTCTTTTGTGTTGTCTATAGCGGACCAATGCAATCGACTCTTGAATAGGATTACGACTTCATTTCAATATAAACGGCCACCCGGGAGACCCAGGAAAACAATACTCATCTCCGTGAGCATAGAATCCTACCGCAATGTATGGACGGAGCGTTCTCGGAGATTTATTTCGGTTGCCAAAAAGACGCTTCAGTCAATCATTAAATCCCCGTTTGTTCTCGTGTCATTCATCTGGCAAACAACCCGCACACGTGTTACAACAATGCAGGCTACTGCAAATGAGCATCGTGAACTACGCGGAAAATTACAACAGAAAAAAATAGAAAAGGAACGGGAACTTGCGCGAATTGAAAAATCCACACGAAACCCGCTAAAGCTACAATTGCCGAAACTTTCATTTCCGAAATTCCATTTTCCAGAACCTGCAAATAAACCAATTGTCATTTTTGAACACGGGAAAAAACTACAGCGGCCGTTTATTGAACAGGTCAAATCCTTTGTCGCAGGGGTTGCCGTAACAATTGTTTTTTTCTTCACGCCGTATACCACGTATCAATGGCTCAAAATGCTTCCAAACCCGCAACTGTTAACCCGGCGCGATCTCCAGGTTACTACCAAAATTTTCGACCGGAATGGCTCCTTATTATTTGAGATTTATGCTGATCAAAACCGCACGCCGCTCCCGATTACACAAATCCCCGCCTATATGCAGGAGGCAACGATTGCAATTGAAGATAAGGACTTTTATCACCACCAGGGTGTCTCACTTCCCGGAATCGTGCGGGCCGCGCGGGAGACCCTTTTTAATAATCAAATCCAGGGAGGCTCAACAATCACCCAACAACTCATCAAGTCCGCTTTATTATCACCCGAGGTAAGTGTCACGCGAAAGTTGAAAGAAATGTTCCTAGCTTTCTGGGCGGAACGACTTTATACAAAAAACCAAATTCTCGAAATGTATCTCAACCAGGTCCCTTACGGGGGCACTGCATGGGGTGTTGAGGCGGCAAGTCAGACATACTTCGGAAAATCGGCAAGAGATTTAAATCTCGCAGAGACGGCACTTCTCGCAGGACTTCCGGCTGCACCATCCGAGTATTCACCTTTCGGTGAACACCCCGAAAAAGCATTTGAGCGCCAAAAAGAGGTCTTACGCCGGATGACAGAAGACCACGACATCACGAAAGAACAGGAACAACTTGCTCTTACGACCCCCGTTAATTTTAACCAGCCCAGAGTCTCCATCCAGGCGCCGCATTTTGTCATGTATGTACGAAACCTTTTGGAAGAACGCTACGGTCCGCGTCTTGTTGAACAGGGAGGTCTTCGCGTCACAACTTCATTGGATTTATCTATCCAAAATAAAGTGCAGGATATCGTAACAAACCAGGTGAACGCGCTTGCAAATCTTCAGGTGGGTAATGGCGCCGCGATGGTCACTAATCCGCGAACGGGTGAAATCCTTGCAATGGTAGGAAGCAAAGACTTTTTTAATACGGATATCGACGGCAACGTGAATGTGACAACGAGTCTCCGGCAACCCGGCTCATCTATTAAGGTTGTCAACTATGCGGCTGCTCTTGAAAATGGATTCACCGCTGCATCTATACTTGACGATTCCCCTGTTGTGTATCAAAGCGCAGGGAGCGCTTCATACGCGCCCGTGAACTATGACGGTAAATTTCACGGACCGACGCCGCTTCGTTACGCACTCGGGAATTCATTCAATATCCCGGCGGTAAAAGTATTAAACGCCATTGGCGTGCAAACGATGGTCAATAAAGGGAAACTGATGGGAATCACAACGTGGGATGACTCAAGTCAATACGGCTTGTCACTGACGCTCGGCGGCGGAGACGTCACCATGGTTGATATGACGAAAGTGTTCGGCACGCTCGCTAATCTTGGGAGCAGGGTTGACCTTGATCCCATTCTTGAAGTCAGCGATTATACGGGACATGTCTATGAAAAAGATTCGCCCGCTCCTCCGGTCCAGGCAGTCAAGCCGGAAGTCGCATGGATTCTAAGCAACATTTTAAGTGACAACACCGCCCGCATCACCGAATTCGGTCCGAATTCGAGCCTCGTGGTAAGCGGAAAAACCGTATCCGTGAAAACAGGAACAACAAATGATAAACGCGACAACTGGACCATTGGATATACTCCTTCTTACGTCGTTGCCGTTTGGGTGGGAAACAATAACAATGCGCCTATGAATCCCTATTTGACTTCTGGGATAACTGGTGCCGCACCGATTTGGCACGATATTATGACTGAGCTTCTCAAAAATAAACCGGATGAAGTTGCCGCAAAACCGGACGACGTTATCGCGATACCCTGTTATTTTAACCGTCCGGAATACTTTATCGCGGGCACCGAACCTCCCGGCGGAAGATGTGCACCGCTCCCGACGCCGACACCGACAGGAAGTCCGACTCCTGCGCCGTAATGATCCGGTTAATTGGCCGTTACAACAACCGATCCTGAATCAGACGGATTTCCGTCATTGTGATATCGCCACATTCCAACATTCGTAAATGTATATTCGTATGTCCCACTTTTGGCGACAGACGCGTGAGCATTGAATGCCGGCAATAGTTGATCGGTCGGATAGATATCAGACGCGACCCACATCCCACGGTCGGATTCATTCACGAAGGTTACGGTTGTTCCCACGCTAACAGTGAGGGGTGTTGGCGCAAACCCGCTGTCCGTATAGGTAACGACCTCTCTTATGGCGCCTCCGCCTTTTGCCATCGGTTCTACGGAAGCTGATGGCCCTGAGTATCCGAGCGTATATTGACTCCGTGATTGTGAAGGAATACCGGTGGGATTCACTTGATTACTCACCGTTGACGGGACACTTCCCCTAAGGAGAAACCACCCGACTAATATTCCGGCACATATAATAAGTAGTCCGAAAAAAAGTTTATTATTCATCTTCTCACCTCCGTTTCAAGTATACCTGTCTGCTACTTTACTTGCTGCATAACTTTCCGGCTTAGTTTTAACGGCATACCCGCTTCCCCGTATCATGCCGACAATCTCCGCAATCATCTCGCGCGTATCACCTTTTGCGCCGATATCAACATGGATCTCCAGATCATATTTTGTGATTCCATCTTTTTGGAAAAGTGTAAGGACTTCTTCTGCCATATCAAGTGACAGAGTGGCCTCTTCATACATCCGCTGCCGCAACACGTAGCGTTTTTTATTGACGACACGCTTCCAAAAATAGATGCCTCCCACTCCCACCCGATGAATGACGATGGCGGTGACAAAATCCACACCTGACCCGTTGTGCGGTTGGGAATCAGTACCGATAACGATATGGTATTCTTTTTTCGGATCCTTCTTGAGAAAACCGAGGATATGTTCCCGTATTTGAGGCAGCCCAAGCGCTCCGTATGTAGGACTTTGAAACATACGACAGGTATGGTATCAAAGTGGTGCAGGGATGGCAAATAGACCACCAAAAACCCCGCCTTACGACGGGGTTTTAATTTCAAAGTAATCAAAGATTACTGTTGTGGTCGCTCTTCGCGAGGTCGTGCTTCATTGACGACCAACGGGCGTCCATCAACATCTTTGCCGTTGAACATTTCGATAGCTTTCTTGGTTTCTTCTTCACTGGACATTTCGACGAAACCAAAACCTCGTGATCGGCCTGAGTATTTATCAGAGATCACTTTCGCTGAAACGACTGTTCCGGCTTGAGCAAACACTTCTTCAAGACGTTTGCTATCCATTGTGTACGGAAGATTTCCGACGAATAGATTAGTTGCCATATTGCTCCTTTCTCCTTAGGACTTAAAGGGGACATCGACGCCTAAAGAGAATGGTACGAGTATGCTCGTAATTCCAAGACGTGGGCCAACACTTTTTTCCTAGGTCATCCGTTCGACTACGCTCAAGACGACCCTGAGTCTATCGAACGGGTCAGTGAAATTATATCATATTGACCACTATGGAGCAATGCAACAGGGTATTTTACCTACTGCAGACTTTATGATTTTCATGTATCATGTGGTTTATGAACATTATTCATGCAATCATCCTGTCGCTCGTTGAAGGCATCAGCGAATTCCTCCCGATTTCAAGTACCGGGCACATGGAGCTTGTAAGTTCACTCCTCAAATTACAGGAAACCGATTTTCTCAAAAGTTTCGAAATTATTATCCAATTCGGTGCTATTTTGGCTGTTTTAGTTCTTTATTGGAAAAAACTACTCATGAATAAGGAGACTTTTTATCGCGTAGCACTCGCGTTTATTCCAACAGCAATAGTCGGTTTAGTATTGTACAAATTTATTAAGAGTGTTTTATTGGGAAACCCATGGATTGTGGTATGGAGCCTGGGGATCGGAGGCCTCCTTCTCATCCTCTTAGAGATATTTCACAAAGAATCTGTGGATCATAAACAAAACATCAACGATATGAGTTATACACAGGCGTTCCTAATAGGCTGTGCTCAATCATTGTCCGTTATTCCCGGCGTTTCACGATCAGCGGCGACCATTGTTGGTGCATTACTACTAGGGATAAAACGCGACCCGGCCGTTGAATTTTCATTTTTACTTGCTATCCCCACTATGGCAGCTGCGACTGGATTGGATTTCCTCAAAAGCGGGAGACATTTCACCGGTAATCAATATGAATTATTGGGAATCGGGCTTATCGGAGCATTTATCTCAGCGCTCGTCGTCGTCAAATGGTTCATCGGATTCGTCAAAAAACACACCTTTATCCCGTTTGGTGTGTACCGCATCCTTGTTGCCGTCCTCTATGCATTCTTTGTACTTCGGTAACGCCTGAAAGGATAGTCTGATAATTGTCGGGTGCAGCCTCAAAAACATACGAACAATTTGATAGCGAATATGCTCTCTTGTGTTTACGGCCCTAAGGGCAATTTCAACTCCCTAATGGTTAGTCCGAATTAACACAGTCTTCCCATGAAGTCACCAAAAACCCCGCTTTCGCGGGGTTTTTTGTTTATACGCTAATTCCCTCTTTATCTCGTTACCGAGATTGCCGGTACTCCAAGCTCAGTCGCCGGAGCTGATACGGTGATACGGTTGTCATTCGCACTCTTGATGACCGTATAATTTGTATCATACGGTGTCGGACATGCTCCGCTCACCTGTGATATCGGCGTTCCATTATTTAATAATGGATCGACCGGAAGCGCAGCCAGATACTTTGTGACCAAAGCATCACAGATATTGGCACCGGTGTCGCTAATATTCTTCACCGTGGTGTCAATTCCTGCTGGAAGCGCACCTTTATTATCCGCAGCGTACTGATCAATTGCGTTTAAGAGCGCATTGACATCGCTTGCACGCTTCGTATTATTTGCTTGCGCAAATTGTCGTGCAGGATTTATGGCGATCAATGTAATTGCCAACAGTACCGCCAAGATACCGATGACAACAAGTAACTCGATGAGCGTAAAGCCCCGACGCCCAACGGGCAGATAGTGTTTCATATACTTTAACCGTACTCGGAGTCGCCACCCCTTGTCAAGTAGTAAGGTGGCTTTTTAGTGACGGGTCAGAAGTAATATGACAAGAATCAGTATCAGCATGCCAAAAACTCCTAACAAGGCGGGTAGATTGGATTTCTTCTTGGAAACGGCCGCATCACCCTTCGGGGGTAGAGATGCTGTAATACTCTCCTGGATATCCAACAGACTTTGTTTTGAGAGAATATCGACATTTTTAAATACATATTCCGCAGTCTCTGCGGTAAGTGCCTGTTTTCCTGCAAACGCGCCGAGGGTAAATTCCGGAAGTATAGCTTTTTCCGTTACACCCTGAAGCGCAAATCCCTGATACAGCGCTTCATAGAGAGACTTATTAAGCGCTACGGCGCGTTTTCCTTTATCGGCAGGATAAACTTTCGTCCAAATTGCTTCATACGGAACAGTATCAAAAAATTTCAGAATATCGCTTTCAATTTGATCATATTCAGCCGTTAAGAATAACTTTTCAAAATATGTTCTCGTCGAAAGAACAATAATAAGTTGTGACCCCACAAGAGCATACTCCTTTACCCATTGTTTAATAAGTGTATAAAATCCGTCTTTTTGAATAACTTCCAGATCATGAAGAATGGATTCAGGAACGTCGAGAACCGCGATATTCGACACGACCCCGCTACAGAGATAAAAACGGTTTCTGTCTATAAAAAGAATGATATATTTTTGATTAAACATTGTTACAACTCCTGCCAGGATGTCACGGTTAATACACCATTGGTCAACGTGGCGACAATCTGCACGGTCCGTGACGAACTATCCACCGTACCGACTGATGTAATGGTTTTTGTCGTTGTACCGCTTACCGTGGCAACAGCTTTTCCGTCCCCCATTACTAAAGTTTCACCGGTATAACCGGTATTACGAAGTAACCGGATGATCGCATTTTCACCCCCCGTTTCCGCAATATCCATCGCGAGTATTCCGTCTTCATTTCTTGTGACTGAAAGCGAATTTGATACAACCACGGCAATTGCGGTCGTTGCAAGCGTAATAGCAATGATCATGTAAAACAATAATACTACAAGCGCCTGTCCGCCGGACCGATTCATGCGGTTTGTTTGATTAGCGTGTTCCATAGGTTGCTTCAAAATCTTCTGAGTCCGCGCCGCTTGTACGCTGCGACTTGCTCGTGAGCGTAAAGGTTAAACGGACGCTTGGTTTTCCATTCACATTCCCGTACCGTCTGAATGTTAAATTTGATACGGATGAACCGTAACTATTGAGAGCACCCGTCTCTATTGGATCCGTGAGTAGCAGGTTTCCGTTGGAAAGGGTATACGTATAGGTTGCCGTACCAATCTGCAAAATAAGCGTACTCGTTTGTTGGCCCAGTGACGCAGGCTGGGTAACTGACGATGCCCGCGCGATATCATAATTGAGCCTTGAGAGGATAAACCTGCTGTCCTGACTGACGGCGCTTGCTGTTTCTGACTCAAGCTGCATATCAAGCGTTTCCGTAAAAATATTCGTCATAACGTACAGAAAAGCAACAAGAATTGCGGAATAAATAAGAAGCTCAACTATGGTAAACCCGCGGCTATGTTTCATGGGGAAAAATTAAAAGTAATATCCATTAACGTCGGAGTCACGTTATAGTTGGTAGTTGATAAAAATGCTCTGTATTTGAGACATTGACCGGGGTTTCGATATCCAGTCCCGCTGTTGTTAAGAGGTAAAGCACTTCCTGTCGCGAACTTCGTGTTGTTCGTTCCGTCTGGCCCAACAAATATATAGTTTGCATTCGTACAGCTCCCGCTCACGGAATTAGCGATAGCCACTTGATATTGAATACTGGTATTGGCCGGTAAATTCTCATTAACATCGAAACGATTGAATGTCACGGGAGTATTCATATTGATGATTGCTGAATCATATGTCCCGCTGTCAAGATAGTTTCCGTCAGGTCCTCCCTGAATAATTTTCAACTCATTCACTGTCGTATTGGCAACCATATAGACAAACTTAT
>CAYLQG010000024.1:0-16838 GCA_964385705.1 uncultured Gammaproteobacteria bacterium | reverse complement strand
CTCATGCGGTCACTGCCATAGCGCCAGGAAAAAGGGGAAACATAGTTGGAGAAATCTGTGCTGTTCATATGGTTATGTAACGATTTTTTTCAATTGTTTAGAATCAAGCGCTTGTTTAATTTCCTGCGCGACTCGTCTGCCGGCTGACATACTGGCTCCCCAAAGATACCCTGAATACGGACCTGATGCAATACCCGGGGAGCCGGGCATCCGGGGAGATACATCGATGACGACAATATCTTTTTTTGGCGGGCCGGAGGTGATGATCGATTGGAGCGCAAACGGACCGATGACGCCGGGTGGATACAAAATTCTTGTGGCTTTTACAAATGCCTCGCCTAATTCAAAAGCATGCTCCAGCATGGATTCCAACACGGTCACTGCAATATGGCCCGATTCTTCAAATGTTAACGGAGTCGATTGTAGAACTGTATCCTGATACATTGCAGGCACGCGTAAAAATCCGTCAAGATTTGTTTGTCTTCGGGTATCGGTTCCCATAAGCTCGAGACGGTTGCCGATGGGGGAATAAAAGAAATTAAAATTGACCGGAGTTCCAAGGATAAATTCTTCAATGACCTGAGACTGAAGCGCTGTCTTTGAGATTTTTTTGATCCGTATTAATTCATTACTTTTCTTCGTATAATCCTTAAAATTCGAAACGAGAAAGAAAGCCCGTTCATATAAGCGTTCCCGTTCCGCCACTTTCACAATACAGAGTCTGTCAATCTCCTCAGGTTTTTTGAAGTGTTTGGGATAACGGATATTCGCAGCGTGTAAAACATCATATTGATTCGGCTTAGTTTTCCGTTCCTCAATTTTTAGTAAATATTTATTCCCGAAAACCGGTATATGGATATCATTTTCAATGGCCTTATAATCAAAATTAAGATACGCCTCCAATGACCGATGAGGGATAAGAATTGCGTTACGCTTCTGTAATTGTTTCTGAACGGCGCATTTGAGGATATCACTGAATTTGCCCAGTGTTATGCACTCATCAACGCATCCCAAATTATTCTGACTACGGTAGTAATCTGTGTACGTTTTCTCCCGACCTTTTTGGGTGATAACGAGGGTTCTAAACCCCTCATCTTTTGCGCCTCGGCAGACATCAAGAGCACTGTGACTTCCGAGTACTGCGATCGTGACATTGCTCGTTTTTTTCATAGTTCTTAATCTACAACCGTGTTTAGTTTGTTTTTTGTTATAGCAAATTTAATTTCTCTGGCAATTCGTCTCCCGGTGCTCATGGGTTCATTGTATGTCAACCATGAGTAGGGAGAGCCTTCGATAAACAAGTTTGTTCCGGCAACAATTCTGCATGATATTTCCATTGCATAAAATTTTTGGTCCGGGGTGATAATTGTTTCCAAACAAAACGGCCCGATGAGGCCGCGGTGGTCAATGAGTTTTTTTGATGAAGCAACAATCCGTTCACCCATGGCGTAGGCCTCCGGGAGTAGTGATTCACGGAGCACCAGTGACGAATTTCCGACAACCACGTAACTTGGATCAATTTGCATGGAGTGTTGGTACTGTGATGGAATTCTTCCCAGTCCATCGACATTGGTTTCATATCTCCGGTCGATGCTCATGAGTTCCACGGTATTGATTAACGGTGAATAAAAATAATGCAGGTAACACGTGACACCTACAACGTACTGTTGAATCACATAGCGGGGAGATTTTATTGAGCGAATTTTTTCCATGAATTCTTTTTTATTTGCAGCAAAAAAATATCCAGATCCTCCGGCTGCGCCGAATGTCTTAACGATAACAGGGAATTGTATATTTTTTTCCGTAAATTCCGGTGGCATCAAAATGTCCGCCGATTCAATCCATTTCCGTTGGAGCCCGCGGTCCTCTTCCCAGTCAAGAACTTTTTTATTTCCGAAATAGGGGACTTTTATTTTTTTATTACCCTCCTTGCCAAGATATGCAACAAAGGAGCCATGAGGGACGAGCACCGTAGTATGGTTCTTTAGTTGTTTTTCTACTGATGGAAAATCGGAGTAGTGCGCAATTCCTATAACTTTGTCGATAAACGGAAATCTTCGGTAAAAATCTGCTTTATCATAGAGCGCAATAAGCACAGTGCGGAACCCTTCATCCTTGGCGCCTTTCAAAATTTGTAACGCGCTATGGCTTCCGAGCGTTGCAATAGTGGTATTGTTTTTCATATTAGTTATTGAAATATGATATAGCGTTTTTAAATATTTGAAGACCCGGTCCTTCTGTTGGTATAGGTGAAGCTCTCCGAGTGTACAACTCTTTAAGGTAAGTCCAGTGTGGGAGTTGGGTAAAAAATAAGGCGCGTTCAGGGTGGGGCATAAGGCCCAGTATTTTCCCAGTTTTATCGGTGACCCCTGCGATATCGTCCATAGTTCCGGTCGGGTTAGCAGGAAGATACTGATATGCGCATGTTTCGGCCCTCACGTATCGAAGAGCGATCATCCCATTTTTCTTCATTTGTTCTAATGTTCCGTGTTTTGTGTACAATCGTCCTTCTCCATGGCCGATCGGTAAAGAAAACGTATTCATCTCTCGAAGCCAGGGGGACGAGCTGAAATTCTTAAGATCCGTCCAGCGGTCTATCAAACGGGATGATTCATTTTGAAGAAGGGCGATGTCTTTGGTCCCCTTTTTCTCGCTCAGCCCCGACAAAAGACCTGTATTGACCAGAATCTGGAATCCATTGCATATTGCGATGACGAGTTTATCGCCAGAAGTAAACCGCAGGAGGGTTTCCCAGAGATGATTTTTCAGTTTATTTGCATACGCATTACCTGCGCCGGTATCATCTCCATATGAGAAGCCGCCTGGAATTGCGAGTATTTGATAGTTTGTTAGAGTTTTGGGCCGGTCGATGCAATCGTTGATATGGACAATATCGGCATCTCCGCCCGCTATACGGAATCCGAACTGTGTTTCTTCCTCGCAGTTTAACCCGTATCCTGAAAATATAAGCGCTTTTGGTTTTTTCATTATTTAGTAATTCTCAAACGGATTACGATATGACGTCAGCATTTCATCAAGTGCGCATCGAACAAATGTCTCATTATTTTTTCTCTTGATTGTGAACAACTGTGTGTCATTGACCCGGCCAATACAAGCGAATGGAATGTTTTTTAGTCCCATTTCAAACGATTTTATATTTTTGGGAGCTACAGAGACTACTATTCTTCCCTGACTTTCATTCCACAATATATTGTCAGCTGTTTTCGCAGTTCCGGGAACTGCGGATAGGTCGATATCCAATCCTAACATTCCTCCCATCGTAGTCTTCGCAAGCGCGACACCCAAGCCTCCCCGGTACACACTTATTGCCGACGCGATAAGATTTCTTGTTGCCAATTGATAGAAAGCCCGATAGAGCCTCAGATTATTTTTTGCGTCGACGGGCGCCCAAGCGTCCTCGTTGGTTTCTCCTAAAACATAGACAAGATCTCCAGGCACTTTAACATCGAGAGAAATACTTTTGGTAACATCAGGAATGACACCGATTGCCGAAATAAGGAGTGTCGGTGGGATGGAAATTGTGACGGACCCGCCTTTTTCATCAAAACCTTTGAAGTCATTAAACATACTGTCTTTGCCGGAAATAAACGGCGTACCGTACGTGACTGCGTAATCATAACAGGCTTTCGCGGCGCGTTTGAGTTGTCCTAATCGCACCGGATCATTTGCGCTGCACCAGCAGAAATTATCAAGGAGCGCCAGATGATCGATGGTTGCGCCGGCGGCGACGGCATTTCTTATCGCCGTATCAATTGAACACGCTGCCATATAGTACGCGTCGTAATCGCTATAGTTCGGATATAAACCCTGTGACAGGACGACTCCTTTTTCGCTAAAAAGAACCGGACGGGAAACCGTTGCGTCTGCATTAATACGTCCTCGTCCCTGCAGCGGTTTTAAGACGGAAAACCCCTGAACTTGATGATCATACTGCTGGGAGATGAATGAGTAACCTGCAATATTCGGATCTGATAGTTTCCAAATGAGCGTTTCTGTTTGAGAGTCGAAGTGTTTTGCCGTAGGTCTCTTAGAGACGTTAGGAGAAGCAACTGTGGTAAGCCGGCGTGGCGGGAGACCGTCATGGAGAAATTTCATGTCGAGATTCATGACTGTCTCACTATTGTAGGTAACCACACATGTACCTGATTTAGTAAACTCACCGATCACGGTGGCTTCGACGCCTCTTCGTTTCATGAGACGAGAGAAAGCCGGCCATGTATTTTTGGGTACAGCGAGAGTCATGCGCTCCTGGGATTCTGAGATCCATAGTTGCCATGGTGCAAGACCTGGATATTTTACCGGAACTTTATCGAGTGCGACAATGCAGCCTCCTGATTCTTTTGCCATTTCCGCAACCGAGCAGGATAAACCACCGGCCCCGTTGTCCGTAATGCTATGAAATAATCCAAGGTCGCGCGCTTCTTTGGTAATGACGTCACTCAATTTTTTTTGTGTAATTGGATCTCCGATTTGTACCGCGGTTGCGGGACTGCCGGAACTTAAAGCTTCTGATGAAAATGTTGCGCCGTGAATACCATCAAGTCCGACGCGGCCACCGGCCATTACAATATAGTCACCAAGTTGTGCGTGTTTTTCATACATTTTTTTACCACTGATTTTTTGAGGGAGAAGTCCGACGGTTCCGGCAAAGACAAGCGGCTTGCCGCGGTACCTATCGTCAAAAAACAAAAAACCCTGCGGGGTCGGAATTCCAGAACAATTACCCCCAGCGTTTACTCCGGCTACGACGCCGTCAAAAATGCGCCGCGCCGATAACATCGGTTGGGTCAGTTCGCGATCGCGATAGAGGATGGAAGTGTTATCTGGAGGCGCAAGGCAAAATCCGTATACATTGATTATCGGTTTTGCACCGAGACCGAATCCGATTGCGTCGCGGTTCACGCCGACGATGCCGGTGATCGCACCGCCAAAAGGGTCAAGAGCTGATGGACTGTTATGTGTTTCCACCTTGTGCGAGATCACAAATGTGTCGTCAAACACGATGGCTCCGCTGTTGTCGGTAAATACCGAAATACAAATATCATTTTTTCCTTTTTGTTTTCGTATCACATCCGTCGCGCCTTTTATATATGTACGGAATATTCCCTTAGACAGGTTGTCAATCGGGTCGGCAAATACCGTGTGTTTGCAGTGTTCGCTCCACGTCTGTGCGATGGCCTCAAGTTCTACATCGGTCGGATTCCTGCCAATATTTCTAAAATATTTTTGTATCGCCTTCATATAAAGGATATCAAGCGCGAGAGGGCCGCGACGGCTCCCGTCACTATTTGCAATTCCGTGTTTTCCGATTTTCACAAGTTCTTCGTCTGGAACGTCAAGGTTTACCACACTCACCTGTTTGGTTTTTGAAAGATGCACTTTCGGAATCTGGAACCCAGTACCGCGGTTTTTTAAGAATTCGTCCCGGTTCCGTACATACGCGTCTTGAATAAGCGGATTGTAAAGACTCGCGGTTACTTCCTTTATGCGGTAGTCCGATATGGCGCCGTCGATAAAAAATATTCTGGAAGAATATACATCAGGTCTTTCGGTTACGCTTTTTTGCAGTAAATCAGCAATCATCTCTTTGGTTGTACTCCCGATATTATCCGTTACTCCCGGTAAATATCCGATTTCGATTGCCCATGTAAATTGTTTTGGCATCAGAGGTTTATCCGTTGATACTTTTTGAGTCAGCGGGTGAGTAAGAAGCGGGATAATCTCAGCGATTTCCTTTGATGATAAACCGAAGTCGACAGTATAGGCGTCAACAACATATGTTTTTGTTACATGAAAGCCGTCCATGTTTAATCGCTTACAAAGCGCGGCCGCGCGCGGGTCAGGAACTGTTGATGCAACTTCAATTCTTACTGCCATAATTATAATCCGATATCGGTACGGTATTGCATACCATTAAAACGAATTTGTTTTCCGATAAGCGCATATACTTTTGCGCGGGCACTTTTTGTAGTGCTTCCGCACGCAGTAATTCCAAGTACCCTTCCTCCCGTCGTAATTATTGATGATTCTTTCCGCGAAGTTCCGGCGTGAAACACGGTAACCGTTTTGCTGTGCGGTTTGGCGAGACCTTCAATTTTTAATTTTTTCACGTAGTGTCCCGGATATCCGGGCGCGGCTAAAATAACACATACGCAGACTTGATTACTGAATGATACGAATCGGGGGGAAAGAGAACCGTTGATACAGGCTTCAATGACAGACAACAGATCACTCTTAAGGAGAGGTAATTGAACCTCGGTCTCAGGATCTCCGAATCTGCAATTAAATTCCAAAATATAGGGTTTTCCGCTTGAGATCATCATGCCTGCATAGAGAACTCCCTGGTAGACACGACCCTCTTTTTTCATACATTGAACTGTGTATTGTAACAATTCATATATCTTCTTAAGTTGTTGTGGAGTCGCATTACCGGATGGCGCAACTGACCCCATACTTCCCGTATTAGGTCCAAGGTTCCCATCTCTGAGGCGCTTATAATCAGAAGCCGTAATTATCGGCGCAACGTGAGTCCCATCGCTAAACACCATAACCGATATTTCACGTCCTACGAGTTTTTCCTGAATAACAATTCGATCTCCGGCGGAGCCCAGTGTTTTATTAATCATAAGTAATCGTATTGCAGAACTTGCCGCCCTTATGTTATCGCAGACGAAAACTCCTTTGCCCTGGCAGAGCCCGTCCGCTTTAACGACGACGTTGCCCTGATATTGTTTACTGTATAGAAGTGCTGATTCCGGATCACTGAAAATTTTTGAGACTGGATGGGGGAGATTGTGGCGTTTTAGAAATTCGGAAGCCCACACTTTACTCGTTTCTAATTGTGCAGCTTCGTGGGTTGGTCCGAAAATCGGGAGACCTTCATGTGTAAACTTATTAACGATACCCAAAGAAAGAGAAGCTTCCGGCCCGACAATTGTAAGATCAATGCCGGTCTTTTTTGCGAATTGAAGAAGTCCATGAACGTCATCTGAGGCAATCGGAATATTTTTCCCTAACGCTTCCGTACCGCCGTTTCCCGGGGCGAAGTATAATTGCCCGACGTTTTTTGATTGTGCGAGCTTCCAGCCAATGACATGTTCACGGCCGCCTCCTCCGATAATAAGAATATTATTTTTCATCTCTATCATCCTGTTGGAAATAATTTGATTGCCAATTTTTTTGCCTGGTCGAGCACTGGTTTATCCCCAATGTTTAAAAGCGGTGTATCTCTTTGAAACACAGGAAACTTACCGTCTTTGCCATATGCTTTAAGTGTTGCAACGACATTTTGATGTTCAAGCAGAAGGAGGCTCGCGGCCACTCGATTGGTGGTCTCGATAAATGGCCTTGGATTATTTTGTAATTGCGCTAAAGTCATTTGTGGAGGAGGACTAGGAAATATAAGTCGTTCAATGCGGATGATTTTTCCTTCATCGAATTCTTCCGTCACATGATGTGTTGTCGCCTCGGTCCAGAAGTCGCTTCCACTTATCCACGTATAGGCCAAACGAGCAGCGGTCACTCGTCTTCCGTACATCCCCTTACCTCCGAAATCCAACCGTCCGGGATCTAATGGCCCAGGGTGTTGATTAATGATTTTTCCTTTATATGCTTCAATAACAGATTGCGGAGTTAGTGGGAGCCAGCCGTTTTGCGAGACTATGTCTACTCGATGTTTCTGTAGCACATTAAGCATTGCATCTCCAAATCCTGAAGGAGATCTATAGTCATTAGGAGAAACTATCGCCGTGGCAATACCCTCATCCTTCGCTATTACCAGACCGCCCGCATCAGGACGGCTTGCTAGTATCACAACCGGCTCGATGCCATTCAGATTGCCTTTTTTCCAGACTTTTATAACCGCTTGCGCCGTTGTTCCTGATCCCGATATTAATATGGCTAATCGAATCATATAACTGAAGCTCCCATTGGGGGCGTTACCGTTATAGTATCGTGTGGCAGAATGTCCGATACGAACTTTTGTTTATTAACTTGTTTTTCGCGCCGCTTGCGTATTGTGACACCATACGTATCGACAGGGGGCTCATGTCCCATCATGCAACCCATACAGAAACCTCTTGCTTTCGGATCTCCAGTAATAGCTTCCCGTAGACCATCAGCGCTTAAGTACGCGAGTGATGTCGCATCGAGGTCAATGCGGATTTTTTCTATATTTCCGTTCAATCGGGCAGCAATCAACTCATGGGAGGATCGGGTGTTTACGCCCAAATGGCAGGCTTTATCGATTGGAGGGCTGACGATACGAACGTGTACGTCGATGACACCGTAATAGTGTTTTAGCAAATGGATGAGGCCGCGCGTTATATTTCCACGGACGATCGAATCATCAACCAGAACAACGCGACGACCGTGTAACGCTTGGGCGTCAAAACAAAAATGCTCGAGCACTTTATGGTAAATACTGTCAATATCGGCAGTCATAAACGTTCGCTGTTCTGTGAGGCTGACCGATTTATCTGTGATTGCCTGAAAGTAGGGGAGGTCAAGCGTCCGTGCATATGTCATGCCGCCTTCAATACCGGTTCCCGGGACGCCGATAACCATATTTACTTCCCGTAATGAAATAGGCGCTTCACGGGCAAGAATTTTGCCGCATCGTCTCCGCACGTCATCAATTGTGGGTGATCGTTTTATGGCTCTTATGCTATTTCGTGGCATGTGTGCTTTACCTGCGCCGTGTTGCAAATAGACGTTCTCAAAAATACAGAGTGCCCGTTGTCGCTCGTGTTGTTTCGCCAATATGCTAAGACCTGTATCGGAAATTTTAGCAATCGTGCCGGGCATTAATTCAAAATAATCAGTAATGCCCATGGCATCAAGCGCGCTTGTCTCTGAAGCCGCAACCCAAATAAATTGGCGAGTCGCGTTATCCCACAGATGTCCATAAACAAACGGCCGTAACCCCCAGGAATCCCGCGCTACATATAAAGCATTATCTGTGCTTACTACCAAACTCCACGCGCCGCGTTTTGTTGATAGAACGCGGACGATACGTTCATCCCAACTTTGGCCACCTGCGTCACTCAATTCATGAGCGAATCGCAATGTGTCACTTTGCCCCGACTGCTTTGTGTTGGCATTTTGGGAAAACTGACCATTATGAGCAATCACGAATGTCTCACTTGTCTGCCCTAGTTTCGCAATGATCGGTTGGACGTTATTTGAGCTAAATTCACCGCTTGTCCCGTAACGAACCTGATAAACCCAGCTTTTTGCGCGAATTATGTTTAGATCTTTCGCAATTAATGGTCGAAATACTTCCCGCACCATTCCTTTGTCTTTATGTTCGAAAAGCTGACCATTTTCATTCTTTGCGCAGAAGCCGGCGCCGTCATATCCGCGGGTTTGCAATATTGATAGTCCCGCGAGACCGGTTTTAAAGAATTCAAAATCTTTGGGTGCAAATGCTGCGACTATGCCGCAGTGATCCTGAAGAGGTAAACGTTCAGAAACGAATGAAGGATACGACGATTTCATCGCAATCGTATCCCTTACGTACAGAGTAAAAAAGAATGGTTTGGTTGTCAAGTGCTCAATACTAGCTGTTGTGTTTTTTGGCCAATTGACAGACAACTTTCCGACAGTTTATAGTGAATACTATTGTTCTGCCCTATAGGAAGTTCATTATGCAGATTCCCAGAATGGGGAGCCTTCATTTTATTTTACAACAAGAACGTTTCTTGCATCCCGAAAAAGCGATTACGACAGATTACCAAACGGTTTACAAAAATAACCGCATATTAGTCGGTTGGCCCAAAGGAAAGAAAAAGATATTTCATGAAGTTTCCCGATCCCATGCCGCGTGTGTTGTTGGTGTTGCATTAGGGGATGAGGGGAAGGGAAGGATTATCGATAATCTTATTGGGTCGTATTTAAAAACCAATGGAGTGTCAGGTGTAACCGTGATCAGGTTTCAGGGCGGCAATAATTCCGGTCATACCGTTGAAGTAAACGGTATTCATCTGGCTCTTCATCAGATACCATGCGGCGTCATGTATAAACACGTGACATGCATCATGGACCGCGGAATGACAATAAATCCGGAAGATCTTATTGATGAAATCCATATTGTTGAAAAAATAACCGGTAGCACCAGGGGAAAATTATTTTTATCTGCGGACGCAGTCCTTAATACCGATTTAGACCGGGCAGAAGAGCTTCTTAACCGTAAGCGGCAAGGGAAAGCTGGTGGTGGCACGGGTCGGGGTATCGGACCGTCATATGCACATCATTACGACCGATTGGGGTTTCACATTATTGACTTATTAGGACCGGATTGGCAGGAAAAGTTAAGTGCGCAATATGATCGCTATCAAAAAGAATTTCTATTGTACGGATTAAACCTAGAAACGGTTGAAGTACCTGATTTTAAAAACACAAAAAAATTTCAAAAAGAATATAAAAGGGCCGTAGGGTCAAAAGAAGAATTTTTACGACGGCTTGGGAAGGCCCGTAAAGAATTGATAGCCCGGAAAATTATAACAAATACATTCCTCCTGCATGAGCAGGTCTATCAAAAAAAATCAGAAGCCGTCCTGTTTGAGGGAGCTCAATCTTTGGGATTACATGCCTGGCTCGGGACAGTGCCCGATATTACTGCATCCGATACTTCAACATTCGGTATTCAAAGCGGCACGGCATTTTGGAAAATGCAGGATATTGAAGACCGGATAGGAATTTTTAAAATTCCCTATACGTCGAGTGTCGGTGCGAGGCACATGCCAACAGAGGCCGACGTTGCGTGGGCCGCTAGGGTCCGGGATGAGGCGCATGAGTATGGAACAACGACTGGAAGACCGCGCGATATTCTTTATCCGGATCTCCCGCTTCTCTCCTACAACATCCGCATGTCCGGTGTTGAGATGATAATCGGAACCCATTTGGATACCTCTTGGGACAATGTTCCTATTAAAGTCTGTACACACTATACAGATAAAAAAGGAAACAATCTCCCGTATCAGCCCGGTTTACATCACCTAGTTGATGTAGTTCCTCATTACATTACACTACCGGGATGGGATGGAGTAAAAGTTCGGAAGGCAAAATCATTTAAACAGCTTCCCGAAAACGCAAAAAAGTTTTTGGCGTTTTTACAATTGAGGTTGGGGACGCCGATTATTGCGGTAACAACCGGACCGTCGCGGGAAAATTACCTAAAAATCAGTTAACGCTTTGGTCGGCATATATTTTGTGCGCACCCGTCAAGCAACATACTATATCATCTCTCGGCGCCATCCTTTGTGTGACGGTGCTGGGCAAAATGTATGCCTCCCCGCGTTATTTAAAATTTGTGATTCTTTATTTTTCGGAAAAATGTCCTAAAGATTCGGTGTAATTTTTCTTCAGTTTTTTTGCTCTCCAATACGGCAACAACTTCTTCATGATTGGTCGCATTGGTGCCATCTTTGGCAATTGCATTCGTTATCATGGAAACGCCGAGAGTTTCCATGCCGCGGTTAGTGGCAACGATAATCTCAGGAATCGTCGACATACCGACTGCATCAGCTCTCATTGCACGAAGCATTAAACATTCTGCCTGCGTTTCATACGTTCTCCCCGTGAGTGCAACATATACCCCCTCATGAATTGACGGATCAGCCGACCCGAACAACCTCCGCAATTTCAAAGAATATTCGGTATTTTGGGGTTGGAAAAAATCGTTACCGCTGAAATCATGATGCGGTCCCATAAGTGGGTTGGGCTGAAAAAGGCCGATGTGCGAAGAAATAGCCATAAGATCGCCGATATGATATGTCGGATTGAGTCCTCCCGCTGCGTTCGTTGCGATATAGAGTTTACAGCCTAAACCGGCAACGACGTGAACAGCGAACGTGACGATATCCATCGGCCGCGAAAGGTCGGCAACTTCGTAATAATGTTTTCTTCCCTGAAGTCCGACAACGGGAACTCCTTCAAGATATCCCAAGATTATTTTGCCTTCGTGTCCGGGAACGGTTGATAAAGGAAAGTGGGGGATTTCCGAGTAGTTTAATACTGCAACGGGTTGTATAAGAGAGGCGAGTTTATTCAGACCTGAGCCTAAGGTTAATGCGACTGTTGGGGTAAATTTTTTCCTTGTACAATATTTATTAATAAAGGTGACCGCATCGTTAACCCGGGTAACATAGACATCCTTTGTTTTCATATCACTTCAGATCCCGTTTGTTTTCGGTTGCCCCCGCACCCGTGACGACGATAAATTGTCCTTTTTCCTGCATTTCGGCAATTGTGTGGGCGCCGACATAACTCATACTGGATCTCAGGCCGCCGTCAAAATCAAATAATAATTTAGTGACAGATCCTTTATAGGGAGTGGCAATTGCCCGGCCCTCCGGTGTATAGTGGGCTCCGTTTGTAGTGCTTCCGCCGATACTTTTCCTTTTTTGAAACGCGGAGGCAGATGCCATGCCCCGTACTAATTTTTTAAGAGTTCCGTTCTCCAACATCTGTTCCCCGGGACTTTCGCGGGTGCCCGCAAAAAGACTTCCGATCATCACACCATTTGCTCCGGCAACAATCGCCTTCGGCAGATCACCGGGTTCCCGTATACCGCCGTCGGCGATAATCGGAATCGGACTTCTTTTTTTTGCCATCACATCCGCCACTTCCATAATTGCTGTAATTTGAGGGACGCCGACACCAGCGACGTTTCGTGTCTCACAAACGTATCCCGGCCCTACGCCCACTTTTATTCCGTCCGCGCCGTTGTCATAAATATATCTTGCTCCTTCGGAGGTCGCTATATTACCTGCAATAATTGGAGTTTTTATTTTTTCCTTATTTTTCAGGCGGTGGAGCATTTCCGAGGTATAAATTAATCCGCCATGGGCAATGTCCAACACTAAAACGTCAACACCCGCTTCAATGAGCATATGGACGCGGTCAATGTCGGGAGATTGGACGCCGATTGCAGCTCCCACTAAAAGGCGACCCATCCTGTCAAACGAGGCCTGCGGATACTGTGTTTGATAGGAAAAATCTTTTAATGTATAGACACCGACGAGGTGACCCCGCCTGTCAACGACGGGAATTTTTTGAATTCTGTTTGTTTTCATAAATTCTATCGCTTTTTGCGTCGGCGTCTCTTTGGTAACCGCGACAACTTTATTTTTGGGGGTCATAACTTTTGCGATAGGAGTGGTTAGCGGGGCGGTTAAAAAATCCCGGGGTGTTGCGATGCCTACAAACGAACCGTTAAATTCCTGTCCTTCATACACAATCACGTACCCGCGGTTCCGCTTAGTCTGAAGACTAATGACTTCCGCAATTGTCGTAGTTGCATTAACGAGAGGCGGGTCGTCCTCAATCATTCTGACCAAATCTTTTACTTTTTTAACTTCGTTTGCCTGTTCATCTGGTGTCATAAACCGGTGAATAATCCCTATCCCACCATAAAGCGCCATCGTGATAGCCATACGGTGTTCTGTCACCGTGTCCATATTTGCGGACAATACCGGCAGTTTGATAGGTGGTAATCCGCGTGCAATAGTTGTTGACGGATTGAGATGTTCACTGTGGCGTGAGCGTATATCGGAGAGTCTCGGCCGTATTAAAACGTCTGAATATGCGAGTCCCTGACCGGTTATTTTATCTCCCATAGTTATTCCCAACGCATGGTGGCAGGAGGTTTGGTGGTGATATCATATACTACCCGTGAGATATTGGGAACCTCATTGACGATGCGCGAGGATATTCGTGCTAAAACATCATACGGAATTTTGGTCCACTGTGCAGTCATCACGTCAATGGAATCGATCGATCGAACTGCAACAACTTCCGCAAATACCCGCCCGTCACCTTTGACTGCTGTCGAGTATGCACCGGTCATGACAGCCCAGCACTCAAATACCCTGTCATACAATCCCGCGCTTTTCATCTCATCCACCACGATTGCGTCTGCAATTTTAATTTGCTCCAATCGTTTGTCCGTCACTTCTCCGCGGATATTGATGGCATATCCCGGACCCGGCCAGGGTTGTTGTGCTACGACGTCATTAGGAAGTCCTGCTAATCGTCCAAGTTCACGGACTTCATCTTTATAAAACTCACGAACCGGTTCCAAAAGACGGAATCGTAAATCAGCGGGGAGTCCGCCGACATTGTGGTGTGATTTTATTTTTGATGCATGCTTACTCCCTTTGGATTCTATGACATCAGAATAAATTGTTCCCTGCGCGAGAAATGCTGCATCGCTATGTTTTTTGGCAACGTCGGTAAATATATCGATGTATAATTTTCCTATCGTTTTTCTTTTTTCCTCCGGATCAGTAATTCCTTTGAGCGCAGAGAGAAATTTATTTTTGGCGTCCACTATCTCAAGGTTTGCTGAGATGAGTTTCGTAAAAATATATTTAACTCTAGTATCGGTTCCCGGCCGCATCAATCCGGAATCCACATAGACAGGGATAAGATTTTTGCCAATCGCTTTTCCGATAAGAAATGCAGTGACTGTAGAATCCACGCCTCCCGAGACAGCGCAGATAACCTTATTGTCGCCAACAGTTTTTTTAATCGCGGCAATACTTTCATTGGGATCAAGTGTCAGAGGTGAGAGTGTTTCTTTACAGACCATAACGGCAAAATTTTTTAAAAGATCCAATCCGCACTCCGTGTGTTGTGCTTCGGGATGGAATTGAATACCGAATATTTTTTTCTTTTCATTAATCACTGCTGCATAATCGACCTGTTTCGTGTGGCCCACAGCGGTAAACCCTTTCGGAAGTACAGTTACGGTATCACCGTGAGACATGATTGCTGAAAACTTCTTTTTGGGCAAAGAGAATATGCTTGGCTGCGAATCGAAGATGATTTCCTCCGGACCAAATTCTTTTTTGGAATGTTTGACAGCTCCACCCAATAGATATGCAATGAGCTGCCACCCGTAACAAATGCCTAAGACCGGAATTCCCAACGAAAAGACCCGTTTATCCATGGATAGGGATGCGTCGTGACTTATATCGTTCGGTCCGCCGGAGAGAATAATTCCTTTGGGTTGTTTTTCTTTAATGAAGGGAAGTGCATCCTCAGGATTAATATAGGAGACGGAAACGCCGAGCTGCCGCAACCGTCGTCCGATGAGATGAGCTGTCTGCGATCCGAAATCGACAACGACTATCATATATATATTTGTCATTGCGAGTCGAGTCTTCGAGACGCGGCAATCCCATTGTTAATTAAAACAGATTGCTTCGCCGTCTGAACGGTCTCGCAATGACAATTAACCTATTCAGCAAGTGTTACACTATCACCTTTTCCGATTTTTTCAACTCTAACGCACGAAAATGTTTTTACGCCAAGCGTCGCGACATAGTCAAGCCCACCCTGGAAAATTTTATCGAATAACACAGCATACCCTACGACATTAACTCCACGCTTTTGAAGGCCGCTCACGATGTGATAGCCGGTTTCACCGGTCGCGCAGACATCATCAAGGAGAAGCACGTGGTCTCCTTTTTGGACAAATGATAAATTGATACCGGAAAATACTGTAAGAAAATCACCGCTCGTCGTGAACGACCGTATCTCTTCGCGGTAAACATCCTTCCAAGTGGTCGGAATATTCTGATCTTTCCGTGAGCTATGAAGCCTAACATTATCGCCGAGTTCTAAAGCCACCGCAGTTGCCAGATAATTTCCTGAGTGGGGGATACCGTGAACGATATCAACTTTTTCATTTTGAAATTCATGAGCAATTACTTTGGCGGCCGCCCGCAGTACTCCTGCTTTCATCCGTAAATTAAACGAAGAAACTGAAATATAGCCGCGGTCAGGGTCTAGGACTTTTGCATCACGCAAAAATTCACTTTTGAGGTAGGCAAGCTCGCTTTGAAGGGCCGTTGCCGTCATACGCTATTTTACCATATTGGCAGTTGTTATGGATTTTGTGCGTTTGCTGCAATTTGTTCAGGTAGCTGAAATATCACTTTCGCATCGGTTGGAGCATTTCCAGCCGCGAGCATAATTTCATTAGTATCAAAAGTATTAGTAATTGGTTCTCCATCGACTCCGGACATTTCTAATACGAGATGACCCTGTATATTGCTAATTGTAGCTGCGCCGAAAGAAGCCTTATCACCTTCCTGCAGCTGGACAGTTGTTGGTAAGGCGACTACGTCACTTAGCTTATCGGCACTTGCTAAAACGCGTGATTGCCAAGTTTCATAAGGACCAAAATGTTGTTCTACCGCTGATCCTGATCCGGCTCCTCCGGATCGTCTATCGTGACCGGTATATGCACTTTTTCCTATTAGTTCTCCCATATAAATTCCTTTCCTCGCCAATAAAAAAAGGGCGCTGAGCAAGCCCTAATAATTTTGTTATACATTACAAGGGATCAATCGTCAAGTAATAAATATACTACTTAGCGACAGGGTCGCCTGCCTCAAAAATAACAGACATGAGGCGAGTTGTTTTTCCGTCTGGATTTGGAACATTCTTGCCAACCGCGAGTGAAGCAGGATAGGGTAAAGATATAACTTTACCATCTTTTGTATATTCCGATCGAATTGTTCGAGTGGTCTGATTTTTTTGGGTCCAACCTTGCCGTTCCGTTACGACAAGACTACCCTTACCATCACTGGTGATTGAAATTTTTGAGTCTGTTAATGTGATTATTGCATCACCGAATAATTTATTTGCGTTGGGAATCGAGTTTAGTAAGGCCCCTCCTGGTTCATTATGGACACTGTTATCCATGTAATGAAAAGTACCATATTCATCAAGTATGCCTTCCACTGTTAGATCAAAAGGTTTTTCACCATGCATTTGTGTAACGTGAAGTGAAGCTGGAAAACCGA
>CAYLQG010000023.1:0-16954 GCA_964385705.1 uncultured Gammaproteobacteria bacterium | reverse complement strand
TATTGGCTGGGATTGTCCCCTTTATCACGTTAGTTCCAGCTTCCAGGAGTGCGCTCGCGTATGTATCGGGATCGGGAGCGAATCGTACGGTAACCGGCGCTGCCGAAGCGGCAATAGCTTTCATGTGAATAGTGGCCACCGTGCCGACGCCGTTAATAGGTTTATCCTGGCTTTCCGCTCCGACTTTGATAGTGGCTTTACCAGTCGGGTCAACTGTCCCTGCAATCAAAAGACTCGGCGTCAGAGGGCCATTCTTGGGCGGTGAGACCTCCAGCTTCGTCGGATCAAAAAGTAGGACTATCTGTATGGCGACGACGTTATTTCCCGCCGTATCAATGTTTACATCAAGGTCAAAACCGGTATCATCTCCCGCTTTTGTAGTGACAACCGATGGGCTCAGGGATAATGTCGTCAGGGGATCAGCACGTTTACGCAGTTCCTGATTCTGATTGACAAGCAGGATTGTTGCCGGTATTGCAAGTAATATTATTCCAATAGAAATATACAGGAACACTTTTTTCATCCGTGAGTCTTATTATGAATAAGTTATAAGATCTTCGCAAGAGATATAAAGGGTATCTTAGAAGAGATAAAATATCATCTTGACAACAATTAGCACTCGATGTATAGTATTGCTAAATCGTTAAATAAAATCATATGGATCAACTGAAAGATTTAACTCCGCGACAGATTCAAATCCTCAAAGCAATCATTGAGGAATATATCGCGACGGCCGAACCGGTCGGCTCTGAAACGCTGGACAAAAAATATAATTTAGGCGTATCGCCTGCGACAATTCGAAATGAGATGGTCAGGTTGACCGATATGAAGCTCCTTAACCAGCCGCATACGTCCGCGGGCCGGAGTCCGACGCCTACGGCGATGCAATATTATGTCACACAACTCATGAAGCCCCACGATTTGTCCGTGACTGACGAAGTTGCAGTGAAAGAGAAAATGTGGGATTACCGGCAGGAGGTCGATAAACTCCTTCGTGAAGCGACTAAAACGCTTGCCGAGAAGACAAAAACCCTGGCCATCACCGCCACGGCGGACGGCGATTTATATTACGCCGGCGCGGCAAACGTCCTTGATATGCCGGAGTTTTACGATTATGAACTCACACACGAACTGTTTGAAACGCTTGACCGGTTCGATTTCTGGTGGGCGATATTAAAACAACATGACCTTATATCTGATATTGTCCTTGGAACAGACATGGGTGAACGGGGATTATTATCCCAGTGCGGATACATCTATACGAAATTCCAGTCGCCGCATGTGTCAGGGGCGATTGGTGTTGTTGGTCCGTCGAGATTGAATTATCAGATTATTGTGCCCGTCGTTACCTACATGGGCGGACTTATCGGAGAATTTGCAAGCAGCTGGTAAATCATCGTCAATGAGAGTGACGGAATACTTCCAGAACTGCCAAAATCAAACGATATGAAGAAAACTGACGAAAAGAAAGATAGTGGTGCACATTTAAAACAACTTGACGATCTCACCCAGGAACTTGAGCGTGTTAAGGCAGAGCGCGATGATTGGAAGGGAAAATGCATGCGGGCGCTTGCCGATTATCAAAACCTTGAACGGCGAGGCCGCGAAGAGAAAGATGAGGTCCGGACTTATGCGGCGGAGATAATTTTAGGGAGACTGTTGCCGTTTGTTGACACAATCTCACGGGTGGCAAAACACGTTGACGATATGGGATTGAAGCTCGCTCTTAAAGAACTTGCAGCTATATTACAGGAGCAGGGAGTAACACAGATGGAAGTGATCGGAAAAGAGTTTAATCCACACGAGATGGAATGTATAGAGGTCGTCGAAGGGGAAGATAATACAGTCGTTGAAGAGTTATTACCGGGATATCTTTTCCGGGGAAAAGTTTTACGGGTTGCACAGGTGAAGGTTGGGAAAAAGAATAACCCGGTAAGCGATTAAACAAATAATCCAATAAACGAATAAAGAATTATTGCATAATACATTCGTTTATTAGCTTATTAGTTTATTTAACTAATTCGTTTATTCTATAAAAGGAGGATATATGGCAAAAATTATCGGTATCGATCTTGGAACTACCAACTCATGTGTAGCCGTCATGGAGGGCGGCGCGCCGAAAGTGATTTATTCACTTGAAGGCCGGAACGTTTTTCCGTCAGTTGTTGACCCTATTAAAAACGTGGTCGGCGACGTGGCGAAGCGGCAGATGGTCATAAACCCCAAATCCACTATTTATTCCGTGAAGCGTTTGATGGGGCGTAAATTCAGCGATCCGTCCGTACAACTGGATATGAAATTACTTCCCTATGCGATTAAATCAGGGAAAAATGACATGGCGGTTGTTGAAGTCGAGGGAAAACAATTTACTCCGCAGGAAATTTCCGCCAAAATATTGGCAAAAATCAAATCGGATGCCGAGCATTATCTTGGCAGCCCGGTGACGCAGGCCGTCATTACAGTCCCCGCGTATTTTGATGACAGCCAGCGCCAGGCCACGAAACAAGCAGGTGAAATCGCGGGACTTGAGGTTCTTCGTATCATTAACGAGCCGACTGCGGCTGCACTTGCGTATGGGTTGGATAAGAAAAATGCCCACACGATCGCAGTCTACGATCTAGGCGGCGGGACATTTGACATCTCCGTTCTTGAATTAGGTGACGGAGTCTATGAGGTGAAATCGACAAACGGCGACACCCATCTGGGTGGCGACGATTTTGATAAAAAGATTCTTGATTATCTTGCGGATGAATTTAAAAAAGAGCACGGCGTTGATCTACGGAAAGATCCTCAAGCCTTACAGCGACTACGGGATGCAGCCGAAAAGGCAAAGATCGAACTTTCAAGCTCTATGGAGGCGGAAATTAATCTTCCGTTTATCACCCAGGGCAAGGAAGGCCCAGTCCATCTCGTGACCAAAATTACGCGGGCAAAGCTTGAATCACTGGTCGGAGAATTGGTTGAGAAAACCATCGAACCGGTCAAAAAATGTCTTGCCGATGCAAAATTATCGGTCAAAGATATTGATGAGGTTGTCATGGTTGGCGGAATGACCAGGATGCCGAAGGTCGTTGAAACGGTGAAGAAGTTTTTCGGCAAAGATCCCAACCAGTCGGTTAATCCGGATGAAGTGGTCGCAGTTGGAGCCGCGGTGCAGGGCGGCGTGCTTTCCGGAGATGTCAAAGACATCGTATTACTCGACGTGACGCCGTTGACCCTTGGGGTTGAAACCTATGGCGCCGTATCGACGCCATTAATTACCCGAAATACAACCGTTCCGACAAGTAAAACGGAAATATTCTCAACAGCTGCAGACTCGCAGACATCGGTTGAGATTAACGTTCTCCAAGGTGAGCGCGCGATGGCCGCGGACAACAAATCGCTCGGGCGGTTTGTACTCTCCGGTATTCCGCCCGCGCCCCGTGGTGTGCCGCAGATCGAGGTTATGTTTGATATCGACGCGTCAGGAATCCTGAGCGTGTCGGCGAAAGACAAAGCGACCGGTAAAGTCGCCAATATCAAAATAACGGGGTCAACCGGACTTTCCAAAGATGAGATCGAGAAGATGAAGAAAGAGGCCGAAGCGCATGCCGCGGAGGATACGGAAAAGAAAGAGAAAGTCGAGTCGAAGAACAAAGCAGAAAACATGATGTACGTCGCCGATAAGACGCTCAAAGATATGGGCGACAAGGTGAAGCCGGAGGATAAGACGGCGGTTGAAGAGAAGAAAAAAGCGCTCAAAGACATCATTGAAACGGGCTCGAAAGAGGATCTTGAAGCGAAAACCAATGAATTATCGGAAACGCTTCAGAAAATCGGAGCCGCAGCCTATCAATCGTCCAGCGAAGCTGGATCCGGCTCCGCCGGACAGGATCAACCAGGCGCAGGAAGCACACCTCCGGGTGACGATACCAAAAAAGACGACAAGAAAGATGAGAAAAAGGTTGAAGAAGGGGAAGTTGTTAGCTAAATAAATAACGAATCGGCGCTGACGTCGGCATTTCATTTCTGCGCATCCGTCAAGCAACATTGCATGGATAGTCTAATTAATCCATAATTCTGCGTGACGGTGCTGGGAAACGAAAAGCCTTCCCGCGCCGTTGTTCATATGGCAGCAAAACGCGATTTTTATGACGTATTAGGAGTGAGTAAATCCGCATCCGCCGATGAGATTAAGAAGGCGTACCGGAAGCTGGCGCTTGAGTGGCATCCCGACCGGAATAAAGCCGCAAACGCCCATGAGAAATTTAAAGAAATTAACGAAGCCTACGAAGTGTTATCCGATCCCAAAAAGAAACAGACGTTTGACCAGTTCGGCGCGAGCGCATTTGAGCCCGGGATGGGCGGCGCGGGTGCAGCGGCGGGCCAGGGGCCGTTTGGGGGTGGCGGGTTCCAGCAGGGGCCCTTCACATATTATTACCAGACCAATGGTGGACAACAGGGTAACCCGTTTGCGGGCGGAGGCGCGGAAGGCTTTGATTTTTCCGATCCGTTTGATATTTTCGAGCAATTTTTCGGCGGCGGATTCGGACGCACCCAGACATCACGCCGGGCACATCCGGCATATGAGATCACCATCGACTTCATGGATGCCGTAAAGGGTGTCTCCAAAGAGATTCACATCCCCAGAGGTGGCGCGGGTGATGGAAGCGTCAAAAAAAACATAAAAATTCCGGCGGGAGTTGATACAGGCTCGCGCATCCGGTTTGATGATTTTGACATCGTTGTTGAAGTCCGGCCAAGCCAGCAATATCACCGTGAAGGCAATGATCTCGTCATCGAACAGGAAGTCACCTTCACGCAAGCGGCGCTTGGTGCTGTCGTTGACGTGCCGACTATTGACGGGTCGGTGAAAATCCGCATCCAACCCGGCACCCAGCCTGGAACATTAATTCGTCTTCACGGCAAAGGCGTCCCATCCGTCCGTGGTGCAGGCCGGGGCGACGAATATGTCAAAATCCAGCTTAATATTCCTGCACATCTTTCGCGAAGACAGAGAGAATTGCTGGAAGAATTCGAAAAATCGCTTTAGGTTTTTGTGGCTGCATTATTTATGACCGCTGAAGATTCATTAGTAGAGACACTTCCTGTTTATAAAATTTTTCAATCTGCGGAAATAGCTGAGCGGCATTTAACACCAGCATTTGAAACACTGCATGATATGGCGCTTGAGGCATTTTTTCGGAATCGCGAGTACGGATGCCAAGTTAGCAGGATCAGGCCACTACAAGAAGATATCTCATTTCTTACAACGTATGCAATCGGTGACGCGAATAACATTCTTGAACCTGAACGTAAGACGGAATCTGTTGATGGCGTGTTTTTCCATACTCATTTCCAACATGATCCTACCCTGATTGATTCATTAAAAGGTAAAGAGATCAGATCTTGGTACATGTTACCGAGTGACCTTGGCCTGCCGCAATCAATGAAAACTCTCGAAGTTTCCTGTGATATGTACGCACAAAAAGGATCAAAACAATTAGGCGGGTATTTTAATATCGTTACCCCGTTTCACTGGGCACTCCATATTTGGCAGGAGAATCGTAGTGAATTTTCAGTACCGGATTCGCAGTGGGAAATTATTGAGGGTACTCAAAAAGGCAGAATATTTACCTGGCAGGAATTACTGAAGGACACGAAGTCAAAACCGGATAATGTGATGGTTTGGAGGAATAAGTGGACAGGCGGATTGCAGAATCATTTTTTAGTTCTGAGTTTACCGATAGCAAATAAGTTTGAGAGAGAAATTGGATCGGTTAAGGGATTATGTTATGGCAATGGAGTAGCAGTGCTCATGGATAGATTGGGGCTTCAACATATTCCGCATGCACAAAATTTAAGCGAAATTACAAAATTATCCTAATGGTAAGTAAATTATTATAATCCAGCTTCAAATCCCGACACACCTCAACCACCGCCAAAAAGAACTGTTGGAAGAGCTTCAGAAGACGGCTATCTAATATATTTCCGGTACGGTTGACGGACGACACACAAGTGAGTATAATACGGCTAAGATTTGTTCTAGATGAGGTGGGATGTTCCCACCTTTTTTATTAAAGGAAGTAACCCCGCTTTTCTCGAAAAGCGGGATCAAGAGGCCGCTATGCTATTTTGTTAAGAAACAAAACAGCATGCGGACACTAAGATGCCGGCAACAGTTCGAAGCGAATTTTCATTAGCACTTAACCAGGTCGCAACCGAACGGGGTATTGATCCCGCTATCGTTTTGGATACGATCAAAGCCGCAATTTTGGCTGCGTACCGCAAAGACTACGGTGAAAACGAACTTGAAACGCTGACCGTAGACCTTAACGCCGATAACGGCGAAGCGAAGATTTTCAGAGACGGAAAAGATATCACTCCTCCGGGATTCGGCCGTATTGCAGCCCAGACCGCGAAACAGGTCATCTTACAGCGCATCCGCGAAGCAGAAAAACAGGCAGTTTTGGCTGATTATCAGACCAAAGTCGGCTCAATTGCACCGGGTATGGTACTCCGGTTTGACGGCCCCAATATCATTGTCGATATCGGTCGGACTCAGGCAGTCATGCCGCCCCAGGAACAGAGCCAGGGCGAGCGCTACCACCTGAACCAACGCTTAACGTTTTATATTGAAGGAATCCGCGAAACCGCACGCGGCAACGAAATTATCGTTTCCCGCGCACACAAAGGCCTGGTCGAAGGACTGTTCCGGCGCGAGGTTCCTGAGGTTGCACAGGGCTCGGTTGAACTCCGGGTTGTTGCACGCGAGGCCGGCGGCCGCACAAAAGTTGCCGTATTTTCGACACAATCAGGTGTTGATCCTGTCGGAAGCTGTGTCGGGCAAAAAGGCGTCCGTGTGCAGGGCGTGATCGGTGAATTGGGCGGCAATGAAAAAGTCGATATCATCCAATGGAGCGAAGATGCCAAACAGTTTATTACAGCAGCTTTGGCTCCTGCCAAAGATATCGAAGTAAGCCTTGATGAAAAGAAAAAAGCCGCAGAAGTGCTTATCCCTGAGGATCAATTATCACTCGCCATCGGCCGTGATGGACAAAACGTGCGTCTGGCCGCGAAATTGACCGGATGGAAAATTGATATAAAGGGTAAGGGAGTTCCGGCGGCAGAAGCAGCAGTGGCAGCCCCCGCCGTAGTCGCGGAAGTAAAAGAAACGCCGAAAGAAGAGGGGACAAAAGAAGTGAAAGAAGAGAAAGCGGCAGCGGAACAACCTGCACAACCCACCGATACAAAACCAGCGGATACAAATTCAGCAGATTCTAAAAAAGAATAGGTATGAAACGCTGGGCATTTTTGCACCAATATGACCAAAAAGCAAACGACAACAGACAATACAACGTCTCGTTCCGCCTCCGCCAAGGCTACGGTGGGCAGGCCGCCAATCGTCGCGGTGTTGGGTCACGTTGACCACGGTAAAACTTCCCTTCTTGATGCCATTCGTAAAGAGAACGTTGCAGGTGGCGAATTCGGCGGAATCACCCAGCACATCGGAGCTTATCAAGTCGCAATTGAAGGACGACTCATCACTTTTATTGATACCCCGGGCCACGAGGCGTTCGCTAAAATGCGCTCGCGCGGGGCGAACGTTGCCGACATTGCCCTTCTCGTCGTTGCCGCTGATGACAGCGTAAAACCTCAGACAAAAGAATCGATTGATCAGATTAAGGCCGCCGGGGTGAGTATGATCGTTGTCGTCAATAAAGTTGATTTGCCGACGGCAAATATCGACCGCGTGAAACAGGATTTAGCGAAAGCAGGCGTCCAGGTCGAAGGATTCGGCGGTGATGTGCCGATTATCGGGGTTTCCGCGAAAGCCGGGACGGGACTTAAAGATTTACTTGAATTGATTTCTCTCATGGCGCAGATGAAAGAGCTCAAAAATGAAGTTGCAGCGCCGTTTGAAGCCGTCGTCATTGAAACCCGGCTCGATAAAGGAAAAGGCATGGTTGCGACGATTCTTGTTAAAAAAGGAACGCTCAAATACGGCATGACCGTTTATGAAGGCGCCAAAATTGTTGCCAAAGTGCGCGCGATGTTTGACGAATACGGCAAAGTCGTTCAGTCGGCAGGCCCCGCTAAACCTGTTGAAGTCTTAGGGTTTACAACATTACCCCAAGTCGGTGCGCTTCTCACTGACGTTGTCAAGACCGTTCCGGTCGCCCCACAGATAAAAAAAGATGTAACAACCGCAGCGCCGACAAATAGTCTTCCTGACTGGTTAAAGCCGGTTAACGAACAGGAAAAAGAAAAATTAAATATCATTTTACGTGGCGATACATCGGGGTCTCTCGAAGCAATCACGGCATCGCTCGGCGACCGCATTCGTTTAATTGGAAGCAATGTCGGAGATATCACTGAGGCTGACGTCCTCATGGCCCGGGGGACAAAGGCGTTTATCGTCGGATTTAACGTAAAGTGTCCGCCGGCTGTCGCCAAACTGGCCCAGACGGAAAAAGTGATATTCCGCACATATAACATTATTTATGAGCTACTCGATGAACTTACCGAAGTCGTGTCAGGTATGAAGGAAGTGCTTTCCCAGGAGCGGGAGCTTGGTGCCGGCACAATTATTGCCGAATTTCCATATGAAAAAACGCGTATTGCCGGGACCCGCGTCACTGTCGGCAGGCTAGCTCGGGGTGACAGCGTCAAGATCATGCGGGCGGAAGTTGAGGTCGGCCGCGCAAAAATTAAGTCGATACGGAAAGGGAAGGAAGAGACGACCAAAGTCGAGGTAGGAACAGAATGCGGCATCCAATTGGACCGCATGGTTGCTTTTCAGGTAAATGATGGTATAATCTCCGTTACTACAGGATAATATAGAGTTTAGAGATCAGAGGGTAGAGTTTAGAATTTTATTACTAAGCTCTAATACTCTAAACACTAACCTCTATTTTTATATATGGATTACACACACGACATAGCAAACATTAAAGAATTGCTCGATAAAGCGGGTGACGTGCTTTTGGTAACTCATGAGCATCCGACCTTCGACAGCATGGGGAGCACGCTTGCACTTTATTTAGGCTTAACCGGATTGGGCAAAAAAGTGACGGTGGCATGTCCTGATCCGATGACGGTTGAACTTTCGAGTTTTGTGGGCGCCAATAAAGTCGTCAACACGTTGGGACGGAAAAATTTTATCATTTCCCTTGACTACGTTGACGGGTCAATCGAAAAAGTCAGCTATAATATAGAGGGCAACAAATTTAACCTCGTTATTGAGCCCCGGCCGGGATTTGATAATTTCAGCCAGGATAAAGTCCATTATTCATATGCCGGAAGCGGCGCGGGCCTTATTATCACGGTCGATACGATTCACCTCGGCGGGTTAAAGAAACTCTATGATGAGGATAAAGAACTCTATGCGACGAAGCAAGTTGTTAATATCGACCGCCATCCGAATAATGCGCACTATGGGAGCACGAATATGGTCAATCCCGATGCATCGTCAACCGCAGAGGTTGTGATGCCGCTCCTGAGCGGTCTTGGGGTCGCACTTACCGAAGACATTGCTACGAATCTGTTTAACGCACTTCTTGGGGCGACCAACAGTTTTCAGAATCCGAACGTTACGTCAGAAGCATATGAAGCCGCAGCGACATTAGTTCGAGCAGGCGCGAAGCGATTTGCTAAGACAATCTCTACTCAGGAAGAAGCGCCCGTAAGTGGTGGTGAATCCGTTGCTAACGAACCGAAGAGGGTCGAGACAACGATTCCTGCAACTCCAGCTATCGCACCTGCGCCGGCAAACCCATCTCCGGCCACAACGACAACTCAACCGAACACACCGGCCGCCACACCATCACCGAAAAAACAGGTGGCCCCTCCCGATTGGTTGAAGCCTAAAATCTTCAAAAGCACCAATATTGCATAAAGCGGGGATTAATCTTAACCTTGTAAATTTTCTTCCGATGATGTAAAATACCATCTACTGGAGCGCACAATTGCTCCTTTTTCGATATCCTATGCCGAAAGCAAAAACAGAGAAGAAGCCGGTAGAAAAGAAAGTTGCTAAAAAAGTGAGCCCGAAAGCAAAACCGGTCGCCAAAGTTACAGCGGATAAGGCTGTGAAAGCGGTGAAGGTTAAAAAAGAGTCAAAAAAGGCTGAAGTGGTAGTTGCACCCGCCGAAGATAAAAAGGAAGTTATTTCCCAGTATCAAGTCAAAGAGGGAGACACAGGAAGCCCTGAAGTACAGGTTGCGCTTCTCACAAAACGGATTGAAAAATTGGTTCTCCATCTTAAGAGTAATCCGGCAGATAACCATTCACGACGCGGACTTTTGGGAATTGTCAGCAAACGTCGGCGCCTTATCAATTACCTTGAGAAAAAAGACGTAAAACGATATAAAGCAATTGCGGAAAAATTGGGCCTCGGAAAATAAATTAGGTATAAAGAATAATAATATTTTATAAGAAAGGACATGGGCGGGGGATAAGTGAGATGGTACTTTTTTTTATTCGTAAAGAAAGGTATGATCCCACTTCATTCCTCATAAACTCCCATTGTGTAGTATATGTCAAAAAAATCTCTCGTTAAGAAATCCATTGATATCGGTGGTCGTACACTTTCCCTTGAAATCGGCAGGTATGCAGAGCAGGCGAATGCCGCAGTAATCGCCCAATATGGCGATACGATGGTCCTTGCGACCGTCGTTGCATCACAAAAAGAGACGACCCTTGATTATTTTCCGCTGAGCGTCGAATATGTGGAGCGGCTTTACGCCGGCGGCCGCATTAAAGGCTCACGGTGGGTTAAACGTGAAGGCCGGCCGACTGACGATGCAGTCCTTGCTGGTCGTGTTATCGACCGTTCAATCAGGCCGCTTTTTCCCAAAACGTATAAACACGATGTACAGGTTATCATCACCGTATTGTCGGTTGATGGTGTCAATGATCCTGATGTATTAGGGCTCGTTGCGACATCAGCCGCGATATCGGTTTCCTCAATTCCGTGGAACGGGCCGGTCGCCGCCGTCCGCATGGGCTATGTGCATTCGGAAAAAGATGATGGGACATATCTCGTCAACCCGACCATAACCGAACAGGGGACGAGCGAATTTGATTTTGTCGTTTCCTCCACGCGTGAAAAGGTTCTTATGCTTGAAGGCGGATTCTGTGAAACGCCGGAGGATGTGACTTATGAAGCGGTTGTGAAGGCCAAGGAAGCAAATGCAAAAATTATTAAACTTATCGATGAATTAACGAGTGAAGTCGGGAAAACGAAAGAGAAAGCGCCTGTTGCATCAGAGGCCGATGAACTCAAGAAGAAAATCGCCAAAGATTATAAAAAAGAGATGGAAGCTGCGTTTGCCAAAAAAGCGGAAAAAGAATTCGGAGGCACCGAAGTTGCCGAGCTTGCGAAGGTAATTGTTGAGGCATACGGGACTGCGTACACCCTAAAGGCAGTTGAAGAAGCGCTTGATGCATTATTTAAGAAAAAAGTCCGTGAAGATATTCTTGAACACGGAAAACGCTTTGACGGCAGAAAAATTGATGAGATACGGCCGTTGAGCTGTGAAGTCGGACTATTACCAAGGACGCACGGCAGCGCAATGTTCCAGCGGGGTCAGACGCAGGTTTTAACCGTTGCCACACTTGGTACTCCGTCTCTCGAGCAGCTTATTGAAAGCCCGGCCGGGGAGGAATCCAAACGATATATTCATCACTACAGCATGCCTCCGTATTCAGTCGGTGAAACGGGCCGTGTCGGAACGCCTAGCCGCCGCGAAATCGGTCACGGGGCGCTTGCGGAACGTGCTCTTTTGGCTGTCGTACCGCCTGATGATGTATTTCCGTATACCATCCGGTTGGTAAGCGAAGTGATGTCCAGTAACGGGTCAACCTCTATGGCATCAACCTGCGGTTCAACACTCGCACTTATGGATGCCGGAGTTCCTATTAAAGAACCCGTTGCCGGTATCTCGATCGGTCTTATGACCGGTCCCAAGAAAAACGTCCTCCTCACCGATATCATGGGGATTGAGGATTTCGCCGGAGACATGGATTTCAAAGTTGCCGGAACCAAAAACGGCATTACGGCAATCCAGTTGGATGTCAAAATTGACGGACTGACCAACGAGATTATTAAAGAAACATTCGTTCTGGCCAAAAAAGCCCGGATGAAGATTCTGGAAAAAATGCTCTCAGTTCTTAAGGAACCGAGAAAATCATTGTCTCTTTATGCGCCGAAAGTTCAGGTTGTGAAGATTCCGACGGAAAAGATCGGTGAAGTCATCGGTCCCGGTGGCAAGGTGATCCGTATGATCATGGCAGCCACAACCACAACGGTTGATGTTGATGATGACGGATCCGTGGTTATTTCCGGAACGGACAGCGATAACGTGAATAAAGCAATCGCCTGGGTGGAGGGTCTTACCCGCGACGTTCAGGTTGATGAAGAATTTGAAGGTGAAGTGAAACGGATATTGCCGTTTGGCGCATTCGTTGAAATTTTGCCCGGCAAAGAGGGGATGGTCCATGTATCGCAGATGTCGACCGGATTTGTAAACAGGCCGGAAGATGTCGTCAAACTTGGACAAAAGGTAAAAGTCCGTGTGATGGAAATTGACGATCAGCACCGTGTTAACCTCTCCATGTTATTCGGTGAGGATGCCAAAAAGGCTCCGCCGCGACGTGAAGGCGGGGGCGGTGGTGACAGACCGCGACGTCCATTTAATAACCGCGGACCAAGGAGATATTAAAGCATGTCATCCCGAGCGATCCGCCTGACGGCGGAGAGTCGAGGGATCTGATACACAAGAGTACGAAAACGAAAGACTACTTCGTTTATATCCTTCGGAATCGCTCCGGTAATTTTTATATTGGTGTTACAAATAATCTCGTTCGAAGAACTAAGGAACATAAACAAAAGTATGTTCACGGATTTGCGGAAAAATATAACATCGATATGTTGGTTTATTATGAGGCATATTTGGATCCAATAACAGCAATCGCCAGGGAAAAACAGTTAAAAAATTGGAACAGAAAGAAAAAAATATTGTTAATCGTAAAACAAAACCCTAAGTTCGAGGAAATTAAACTTGAATCTATTGAATGAGATTCCTCGACTCGCGCCGCTCGCTCGGAATGACGACTTTGCTCGGGTTTGTTCCCCTGCGGTAATGTATGAGCAAACTTCAAAGATAAAAAATTTCTAAGATATGTTCATCTTTTTCCTATTAGAGTAAGATAGAGATATGTCGAAACTGTCCGATGATATCACGATGCTTCGCAAAAAGACTGCCGAAGCCAAACTTCCTCCTGACCTTGAGTCACGGGTGTTAAGCGACCTTGAAGAAATCAGCCGTTTGGAAAATGATATCGCCGCACGCGTTCACGTTGAACAGATGCTCCGGTATATCGATTGGGTGGTCAACCTCCCCTGGAATATACGGACGGAGGATATTCTTGATATCAACCGCGCAAAAGAATTTTTGGAAAAGCATCATTACGGTCTGCAGCCGGTGAAAGACAGGATTTTGGAATACCTTTCCGTCCTCAAGCTTAACCGTGACCGCTGGAAAAAGGAGGAAGAGGCGGCAAAATCAGATACGGAACTTAAGGATGCTCGACTTTCTCACGCAATGCTTGCCAGACGCGCTCCTATTCTTTGTCTTGTCGGCCTTGTCGGTACCGGAAAAACGACGCTCGCGAAATCTATCGCCGAGGCCATGGGGCGGCGATTCGTCCGTATTCCTTTCGGAGGCATGAGCGACGCATTAGATCTTCGCGGACAATCACGGGTGCGGCCTGACGCTGAAATCGGATTGGTGCTCAAGGGGCTTCGGTATGCGGGCAGCAAAAATCCCGTCATTCTCCTAGATGAGATTGACCGTGTCGCTGAGCATGCGCGCGGCGATATTATGGGTGTTCTCGTGGAACTTCTGGATCCTGAGCAAAACGCCGCGTTTACTGATCATTTCATCGATTATCCGTTTGATCTGTCGGAGGCCATGTTTATTGCAACCGCCAACAACACGACACATATCGCCACCGCCGTTCTCGATCGGTTGGAACCGATCCAGATGCCCTCCTATACCGATGAGGAGAAGATAACAATTGCGAAAAACTACGTCCTGCCGGCGCTCATGCGGGAGTCGGGTTTAACCGGCGATAATCTAAAGATTGATGACGCCATTTGGGCAAAAATTGCTCGACCGCTTGGATATGATGCAGGTATCCGTAGTCTTGAACGGACGATTAACACCTTATGCCGGAAAGTAGCGCGTATGATTGTTGAGGGAAAAGCGACTCAGGTGATGGTCAATGAGGGTAATATAAAAGAATATATAGAGAGTTATTAGTACTTGATGTCATTCCCGCGAAGGCGGGAATCTTCCTCCTGATAAAGGGATCCTCGGGTCAAGCCCGAGGATGACAAACATAACCAGAAGATGACATTATAAAAATATGAAATTTAATCCATTTGCGAAACAACAAAATCAAGTTTTTACCGGTTCGGGCCGGCCGTCTTTACGTTCAGGCCAGCCCACAGAGTCCGGGAAAGAATCCGTACGCTTGGTCCCATTGGGCGGCACCGGAAACGTGACGAAAAACATGTTCGTGTACGAGTACCGGTATGACGGGAAATTAAAAGATATCCTCATCGTCGACTGCGGCATCGGATTTCCTGACCCTGAAATGTTCGGCGTCGACCTGGTGTTACCGGATGTACGTTACCTCGAAAACAAAAGAAATTTTATCCGCGGACTCGTTTTCACTCACGGACATGATGATCACATCGGAGGGATACCGCACCTCTATTCGAAGCTCGGTAAAGTTCCTATGTGGGGGACGACGCTGACGGCGGCTTTTACCAACATAAAGCTCAAAGAACGCAATATCAAAACAAGAGTGACGCCTGTGGATTTTTCCCAGACACTAAGGATAGGACCGTTTACGGTTTCCTTCGTCCGCGTGACGCACTCGGTGCCGGATGCGGCCAATCTCATCATCCAGACGCCGATCGGTACGTTTTATCACGGCAGTGATTTTAAGTTTGATTTTCACCCGTTGGATGGGAAATTGTCCGAACTTTACAAAATTAATGAAGCGGGGAGAAAGGGCGTTCTTTGTTTGTTAACCGACTCATTGGGGAGTGAACGACCGGGATTTACTCCGTCTGAACAAATTGTCGGCGTCACGCTCGATAAAGAGATAACCCTCTGTAGCGGCAAATGTATTTTTACGACACAGTCGAGTAACATTTCCCGTATCCAACTTGCTATCGAAATAGCGCTCAAACACGGGCGGAAGATCGCCATTTTCGGCCGAAGCATGGATCATAATATTGAGGAAGCCGTAAATCTCGGATACATGCGGTTCCCACGGGAATCGATTATCCTTGACAGGGATTTGAAACGCGTGCCGCCGACCAAACAATTTCTCATTGTAGCGGGAGCTCAGGGTCAGGAAGGTTCTGCTCTTTGGCGGATTGCCAATGATGATCATAAATTCGTGAGCATCGATGAAGGGGATACGGTCGTATTTTCGGCGGACCCGATCCCCGGAAGCGAAAACAATGTGAATGCCGTTATCGAACAGTTATACAGAAAAGGTGCACGTGTAGCCTACTCGGACATCATGGAAGATCTTCACGTCTCAGGTCACGGAAGTCAGGGAGACCTCATGCTTATGCTCTCCGCAATCGGGCCCAAGTATATTTTTCCGATGGGCGGCACGTACCGGCATATTATGCAGTACCGGCGGCTCGCTATGGATCTCGGGTACGATAAGCGCGATATTTTAACTCCGGAAGAAGGGCAGGTATTGGAATTTAAGAAAGATGCTGCCCCGCGGGTCGTCGAAACCATTAATTTGGAAAATGTCATGATTGACGGCCTGGGGATCGGCGATGTCGGTGATGTCGTCCTTCGCGACCGGCAGACGATTGCAACAGACGGAATCGTTGTTGTTATCGTGCCGATTGAAAAATCGAGCGGGAGGGTGACTGCGGAGCCCGATATCATTTCGCGGGGATTTGTCTATATTAAGGACTCCGGCGATTTGCTCAATAAAGCAAAACGGGTGGTCAACGAATCCCTACGGCTTAAAAAAGGCAGGATGGTGGACTGGCATTTTTTCCGGAAAAGTGTGGAAGAGAACCTCGGGAGATTTCTCCTTAAAGAAACCGGCCGTACGCCGCTTATCGTCCCCGTGATCGTGGAAGTATAAAAGCACCTATTTTATTGCTGCGGTGTAGGTGTGACGGTCGGAGTGGGTGTCAGATATGGTTTGCTAGGCTGCAGCATATAAACATTCTTTATATGTTGCTGTTCATATTGCAAATTTTTGCCACCTTTTAGGGTGCCGGGCGGCGTCGCGGTCCGTTGATTTTTTATAAGAATTTCCCGTTGGGTTTCCAGACACTTTTGTCTTGTTTTCGAATCAGTTGTGTTCGCGCACGGATCAGATGCTGGCGTTGTTGACGGCATTACATTCAGACATTTTCCGCTACGGCATGCGTAAGAGGGGTTTTTGGATTTTGCAAATGATGTCAGACTGAAGTTTCCGTAAATAGTTGCCACGGCCAGGAGGATAAGAACACCAAGTGTCGCCACGGTGGCAGCAAGAATTTTAGTCCGTTTATGTGCGATTGTTTCAGCAGTTGGTTTTGTCATATACACTTACTGTAAAGTGACGGAATAGGACATGTCAAGCATGACACGCCTATAGTGTGAGGCATTTAACCAATTAATTGAAAAGTTAGTTATTGTCCACGCCACCCGTGTCACCGCTTGTTGGGCCGATGATTGTTGAAGTATTGTTTTAAACAATAGATTTGCCTTCTATAAGCTCTAGTTGTATTATTCTGACTGCTATGACGATGCAGGAAGCTATTAATAGAAAACAGGCGCAACTCGATCAACGCACGTTGCAGGTACAAAATGGAAGCCTGCAGGGAAACCGTGATGATGAAATGCGTGAAGGTGCACGCGTATACGATGAGAGA